>CAZBCF010000023.1:13214-25023 GCA_964490435.1 uncultured Bifidobacterium sp.
GCGAGCATCGAGTTCATCTCCGGGAGCAAGCCCAAGACCAAGATAGATAAGCGTCGTTGTAATCCACAAAACGATGGCTCCGGTAAGAATTCTCCGAGCTATCTGCCCTAGCACTTTAAGTCACTCCCAATCCCACACTCTAAAGAACTACTACTCGCCCAAACCGGTGCAGAGCATGGGAGCCGCCTATTCGACGGCCCCCATGCACCTGGGCATTGCTAACTATTCTTACTTAATTGACCAACCCGTGATTCCCATTGCCGAATCGCGATCGTTTGGATAGAGCTTAAATTGCCCACCCAATTTCTTGCTCACGGCATTGAGAGTCTGCTTTGTCCAGGTGGTGAAGAATGGAACCTCATCTTGGACAATCTTCGCCAGTTGGTCTTCGATGTTATCTGATTCTTTTGGATCAGTTTCTTCAAAGAGCTTTGCGTACAAATCAGGGATATCGCACTTGGAGTACCAAGAGAATGTCGGTGATTTGCAATTGAAGAATCCTGAGCCTCGAGCAGAACCGAGGCCGAGCGAACCACCAGAATTCAGCGTCATCGCATATCCAGCCTTTGCGCCATCGGTGACCCGAGTTGCGGCAGCCCATGCTGCCTGGTCAACTGGGTCGAGCTTGACGTTAAAGCCAACATCTTCAAGTTGTTGCTTCAAAATTGGAACAATCTTTGGCCAGGCAGGATCTGTCAATGGTGAATAGAGAATTGTGAATTCCTTCTTCAAATCCACCCCGCTCTCCTTAAGAAGAGCTTTCGCCTTGTCAGGATTGAATTCAAACTTATTGAGATTTCCACGATCTTGATCGAAGCCTGGGAACATCCAGCGAATCTCGCCCTTCCCATTAAAGACGCTCTTGAGGACCGAGCGGCGATCAAAGGCATACACAATTGCCTGTCGAACGCGCTTGTCCCCGAATACTGGATGATCCACGCGGAACTGCAAGAACTGAGCCGCTACAGTGTTGTTCCACACTGCATTATGCGTAGTTAGCTTTTCCACTTGATCTTCATTAGTTACGTCTATGTCGATTGCCAAGTCAAGTTCGTTCTTCTGAAGAAGGGGCAAAATGTTGGTTGGTTTTACATTTATCAGCCAGAAGATTTTACTGATGGCGGGTTTTGCGCCATAGTATTTTGGATTGACATCGAATTCCATGTATTGATTCCGCTTGAATCTGGTAAGTGTGTAAGGTCCTGTTCCAATCGGATCGTTAACAACAAAGTCAGAGATAGCCCACTCTTTATTGACTAAACCGGTGTGGACTTCGCTTGGGATAATCGAGTAGACGGCATCGGTGAGATAACGAACCCATTGAGCATTGCCTTTCGACAACTTCACTTTGATGTTGTAGGGGTCAACGATAGTCACACCAGACGGAATTCCCGTCTCCTTATCTTTCAAATCCGCGCAGCCATCAACTTCAAGCCAGCGATCTGGCTTGTACCCGATGTAATTAACGGTGGTCAATCGACAGGCAAGCCCAATAGTGTCTGCCACATCTTGCGCTGTGAATTGTGAACCATCGCTAAAAGTCACTCCTTTACGAAGTTCAAAGGTAATCTCTTTTGCATCTTTCGAAAACGCCCATTTAGTTGCGAGATCAGGAAGAATCGTCTTCTCATCTGGCGCAATCTTCACAAGGTTCGAGAAAAGCAAGAAGTTGATGAAGTGATCATTTCCGGAGCTATTCCGAGTGGGCCCAAAAGCCTGAGAAGTATCTCCCATGCGCGTCACACGCAAGACTGTCGGCTTTGCTGGAGTCGGAGTTGGCGTAGCTTTCTTTGTTACTTTCGGCTTTGCCGCAGGTTTCTTCGAAGCAAAGGCCGGCATTGACGTGAGCGAAAGAGCGAGCGCAGAAATTGCAGCCAACGCCAAACTCTTTCGAATTGATTTTTTCATTCTTCCCCCTCTGGGATGACTCTCGCTACAGCTCCAAACCTGTGCGGTTTGGGTAGTAGTGAACTTGGGGCGAACCTAAGCCATGGAAATAGGCCGCGGCTAGTATTCAAATGAACAAAAAATTAATCATTCCGCTAACATTTTTAGCACTTTTGATAACGGATTAGTAACGGCTTCGAGTCGGCTTGATCAACTACTTGAATTGGGCAGAAATCTCGGGTTTAAGTGAGACGCCAAGCCCAGGCGAGTCCGGCATCCGTACTACTTTGCCATCGCTATCCAACGGCTTTTCTAGGATTCCGTCCGAGTAGTAATACTCCCCAATGATGTCTGATGGAAAACGCATCGATAACCCGGGCATTGCTGCTGCAA
This sequence comes from uncultured Bifidobacterium sp., assembly GCA_964490435.1. Taxonomy (GTDB): domain Bacteria; phylum Actinomycetota; class Actinomycetes; order Nanopelagicales; family Nanopelagicaceae; genus IMCC26077. Next base: position 15,495 of record CAZBCF010000023.1, read on the forward strand.
CCTGTAATTGAGCCGCCGCACCAACTCCTGACTCGCCATTAGAGCCGATTACAGAATCCAATCCAAAGGCGTCAGCAATCCGACCCATTTGAACTGCCTTATTTGGCCCACCACTTTTACCAACGTAGATGCTCATGACATCAGCGGCATCAGCGCGAAGGACTGCGACCAGATCCTCCAATCGAAAGACCGATTCATCGGCGACGACTGGAATCCCCAACTCTTTCAGTTCGTGCATACCCTGAAGATCTCCAGCGGCAACAGGTTGTTCGAGGAATGCCGGCTTGAAGGGGCGCATCAACTCCACGGCTAAGCGAGCCTCACTTCGTCGATATCCGGTATTGGCATCTGTCCCGAGGAAGGTGTGATCTCCCACAAGCTTACGAGCGAAGGCGAACCGATCACCATCATCGACTGGATCCTTACCAATTTTTAGTTTGAATGCATGAAAACCCATCTTTGTCACAGTTTCATAGACATGCTTGATTCGATCCTTGTCGCCACTCAACGAGAATTTGATTGGAATTGTCTTTCGGATTTCACCACCAAGTGCTTCTGCCATAGAAATATCTAAAGTGCGCGCATATGCATCCCACAGCGCGGTCGCAACACCGGCTTTCGTGAATGGGCTCGCGGCAAGAGCAATCTCCATCATCGCTTGCAGGCTCTCAACAGGAGCCAAAGGTTGGCCAATGAGCTTAGGGGCGATGGCATGTCTGATTGCATGTTCAGCCGTGCCGCTATCCTCACCACTCCACCCAAGAGTTCCACTCACCTCACCAATACCAGTTACTCCAGCGGAGGTAGTGACCCGAACGATAAGAAAGTTTGATTTATCGTGAGTTCCGCTAGCTCCTTGGACGACCAGGGAGGGATGGACCACGGGACTTACCGCTACAGTCTCGATTTTTGTGATGGTCGCGTTGATGGATTTATTCATGCCCGGAGTTTCTCACTCCTTATAGGCGAACGCTAGAAGCAATCTCAACAAAAACGCTAATCATTTGAATAACACTCAATCGCCAAGTGCGAGTAAAAACATGTTCCGCGTGATGCGAGAGAGGGTACTGTCGATTGGAAGTCCCGCCCCCCAATTAATTGAGCCCACACTTATCACCCGACCACCTGATGTATTCGTATAGGTCACTAAGTCAGCCCCAGCACCCGGTCCGTTGGTGCCTCTTGCTAGCAGAACAGTGTTAGCCGGGCTTGATGTATCCATTTTGTCAGTCTCATGTCCGGATGCACCGCCAGGGCAACGAATCGCGAGCGTTTCAAAACCAAAGAGATCGCCTCGCTCTAATCCAGTTCCAGCAAAGATTGGATGGTCGGAATCAATAACTTCATAGGGAGCGCCACTACCCATGCCAGCAAAACTCATCACCACACCCAAAAGATTGCTCTCTACCTCGTGGCGCAGGCCAAATCGACTAGGTATCAGAGCACCATCTCCTGAGTATGAGCGACGTGGCAACCACTCGCTTAGGTCCATATCGAAAACCGTCATTGCATCGCCATGCAACTCCACGCTGCAATTAATCCCGTTTCCGCCAAGATAGAGCAATCGTCCACCGTTATTAACCCACAACTTAAGTTTCTCATACATCTTTATCGTCCAGTACTCAGGATGCGTGCTTAGTACTAGGACTGAATACTTTTCTAAGTCCAGAGTCCCATCATCGAATTGATTCTCAGCGTAAAAATCGTAATCAAATCCCTCGCGCTCCATCCATCCCAGCAAGCGCCACTCTCCTGCGACAAGATGCTCAGAGCCAATCTTTTTGATGGTATCAGTGATTGATTCACGTAGATCAAGGCTATTGATTGGTTCGGGCCGGTCGAAGGAGAGAGGTTCAAAGGAGTTATTCACCCACCACACTGCTCCTGTTGGTCTAAACCACGGTGATTGTTGTGTTGGCGAAATAGTGGGTGCATCAGGCAACTTATCTGCTGCGACATAGTTACTACGACCGCCCCAGTCGTTGTATGCGTTCCAACATATATTCGACGCCAGAACTGCGATTTTTGCTTTAGGCGCACGGGGGGCAACTATCCAAGGAAATGTGAAAGTCTCACCAGAGAGTCCTTTGAGTTGAATGTAATAGAGTCCGCTCTCTTCAGGAGCAATGAGCGTACGTGCATCCAAGTCCGGACCGAAAGGGAATCGATCGTGATTCCAGCCCACTCCAATCTGTGCGATGTCACCATCGGGTAGCGTTTGTGAATCTCCCAATGGCGCAAATGGTTCGAACCTTCCAATCTCGCGCACATGTTCAACCTCCCAACCCATTCGCCAGAGCGAGATATCTACCACTTCATGGGCGCTGAATCTGATCTCAGCCTTTTCACCAGACTTACTCCACTTCGGCCAGATGTATCCAGTCAGCTTCTTCGACATCAACCGAAATTGCGCTGGTTTGTTCCGCGAATCCTTCGTGTAACTACTGATTTTTGATCCATGTCCTGGATGAGAAATCGCAACTTCGTACTCCCCGTCAGCAATTTCTCCGTAAATGGCTCCGGAGGGGGCTGACCTAAAGACTAAGGCATGAGATTTATCGGCAGAACGAAACTCTACTTGCGCATCAGCGATTGCCACGTACATTTCATCGCTTACATATCCAAGAAGCATGCGTTACCTTAATGGAAGTTCGTAAGCAGTCTGCAAGTAGATCAGCGCCGCATCATGCATATCAGTGATAGAAATAAACTCATCGGGTGCGTACTTCCAATCACCCGGACCTAAGACCACAGTCTCGAGACCTGCCGCTGCCATATCTGCGCCGTCAGTGACGAATGCCTGAGTGGGTAAGGATTGAGAAATCTCGGCGCCCTGATTTCGTACCTTGCGGAAAGCGCCATCTATCGCGGTGATGATTGTTGATTGCGGCTTGCCCAAAAGCCCCTTTTGAGCAGCCGTAATCTTGATTTCATACTCACAACCAGGCGTTCGATTCTCATCGATTATCTGAGCGAGATCAGAGTAGACCGTCTTGCGGTTCATGTCAGGAAGAGTGCGTATATCGCCGTAAAGTTCCGCAGTTGGCGCAACACAGCCCGCAGCAAAACCAGCATTCAACACTCCCACGAAGACTGTGGGTAAATCGGGTAGATCTTCGATACGTTTTCCAGTGGGACTCATCGAACTGATCTTCTGATATAGCGAAACCGCTGCTTGTAGGGCATCAATGCCATCTTCGATTCGAGATACATGTGCCGCGTGGCCCCGCACGGTGATTTTGAATTTCACCGCACCGCCATGTGCATAATGCACCTTCATATTCGATGGTTCTCCGCAGATTCCATATCCTTCGTATGGACCTTCAGAAGCAAGCACGTATTTAGAGCCCAGTCCGACGGTGTCGTGGTGCATCACCGCTTGCAAAATCAAATCGCGTGGGAGATCTTTTTGGTGAGAAGCGCCCTCAATAGCGGCGACCATCGCGGCCAAGCCGCCTTTCATATCTGAGATAGCTGCTCCGAATAGTTTGTCACCCTCAATCCACCCTTCGAGTGGATCTCGACTCCAACCAGTGAGGTGGTAGGCGCCATCCATGTGAGCATTGATTACTAATGGCAGTTGATCAGAATTACGGCCACGTACGGTAGCTATAACATTCGGTCGGCCGGCAACTACATCTTCGTCATGAACCTCTATCCCTTTACTACGCAATCTGCGCGCCAGGTAGTCCGCCAACTCACCTTCGTTATCTGAGTCACTCTTGAAACTTGCCACCTTTCTTGCAAGTTCGATGAGCTCTTCGCGTCTTATTGAGTCTTTGATTGACATGCCGAAAGCATAAGCAAGAGCAATCCTCTTGGGAAGGGTGATGCCCCCTCATTAACGCTAGATAAAATGCGAAAACTCGACTTTGCCACTGACTTAGTTACCAACTTTGATAACATCGAGGTGGGGCATAATATTGACTCCGAACAGCAAAAATTCACATATATCTATCGAACGTACCAAGGAAAGGGTTATCCGTGAATCCCGACAAGAACCTAGAAGCATTAAGCAAGAGTCCAGATGCTCCATTTAATATCTCTCTTTTACCCATCCAATTCATGGATCGCAATTTCTATGCTTCAGGACAAGTAGCAAAGCGGGGCGATCAAATGCTCGCAACGGGGCTAGTTGGCAGAGAAGTTGATATGAAACTTGCTCAAGAGTGTGCCTGGCAATGTGCCATCAACGTGCTTGAATCAGTACAGAAGGAACTTGGTTCGCTCGACCGCATCGAATACGTAGTTCGACTCGGCGTATACGTCTCTAGCGCAGATGGATTTTCAGATCAACATCTTGTCGCACATGGCGCGAGCCAGGTGATACTTAATGTATTTGGAAATGAACGGGGCAAACATACTCGCACGGCAATTGGTGTGAAATCACTGCCGCTGAACTCGCCCGTCGAAGTCGATGCAATCTTCAGAATCAAAGAATAATGTTTGACATTCTTTTCAGTGGTGGACTCATTGCCGATGGCTCTGGTTCAGCACTGAGGAGAGGAAATATCGGCATCAAGTCGGGGAGTATCTCGATAACAGACCAACTCCCCGAGGCAGTTCACACAATCGACATCACTGGGCAGGTAATTGCACCAGGCTTTATAGACATACACACTCATTCTGATTTGACTCTCCTTTCAAATCCCTTAGCGGAGAGCAAAATTCGCCAAGGTGTGACCACGGAAGTCATCGGTAACTGCGGTTACGGAGTTGCCCCAAATCCATACATTAATCGAGAAAATCCACTGCGCTCGGGTTTGGCTTTCATCGACGTGGATCCAGCAATCGAGTGGGACTGGAGCGATCAGGCGGGATTCCTCGCATCGCTCTCCAACTCTGGCGTTTCCTTGAATGTTGCCTCACTAATTGGACATATTCCAATTCATACCGCTATCGCGGGATTTGGAGAGAATGTAGCCTCTGCTGACGAGATTAAGAAAATGCAAAATTTGCTCCGTGAGAATATGGCCGCCGGAGCATTTGGGTTCTCAACTGGATTGAATCTCACTCCAGTTTCATACGCATCACAAGACGAATTAGTTGCCCTTGGCGAGATTGTCGCTGAATTCGATGGCATTTTTGCCGTTCATATGCGCGAATACGCAGCGAACCTGTTGCGCTCAATTACAGAGGTTATTGAAATCGCAAAGAAATCAGGGGCTCGTATGCAAGTCAGCCACCTTGTGGCTGTGGGCGAAAAAAACTGGGGAATGGTGAAAGAGGCGCTCGCTGCTATCGAAGAAGCGAACGCGGGTGGCTGTGAAATTAACGCGGATGTCTATCCATACATTGCAGGCTCGTGTCCCCTTAGCCAAATCCTGCCTGATTGGGCGCAAGAGGGTGGAGATGCAGAAATGCGCACCCGACTCAAGAATCCTGAGGTTCGCCGCGATGTGAAGAAGCAGTGGAAGGAAATTGGTATCGATTGGGAGAATTACCAAATTGCTTCGGTCTTCCCAGAGTTTAATTCCATGGTTGCTAAACGAATTCCAGAGATAGCACAGGAGAGCAATACAGAGCCTGATGACCTTGCTCTTCATCTTCTCTCCGAGATGGGTCATTCCCTGGCAATCGTGGCGTTTGGACGTGATGAACTTGATGTACGCACCGTTTTTTCGCATCCACTTGCGATGGTTGGTTCAGATGGTCTTGCACTCGACCCACTTGGACCAACGGGGGTGGGCGTACCACATCCACGCTCTTACGGAACTTTCCCACGAGTGCTCAAACGTTATGTGGGAGATGATGGGATCTCACTTGAGCGGGCAATACAGATAAGCACTAGCGCTGCAGCGCAAAAACTGCGATTGAACAATCGCGGTCTAATCAAAAATGGATACCAAGCCGATTTGGTGGTGTTCGATCCCAAGGCGATTCTGGATACGGCGACTTACGAACAGCCTCATCAGTACCCAGATGGGATCTCCTATGTAGTTGTCAATGGAGAAATCGCAGTCGAACATGGGACTCACTTAGGGAAGAAAACAGGAAAAGTGCTCCGCCACAGAAATTGATAAGAGTTGCTGAATTAATCTACAGTCAGATAGCGTCGAATCATCGACGCCGCCTGTGCTCGATTTTTCACCTGTAAACGCTCATAAATTTTGATTGTCTCGTACCGAGCCGTTGATTCGCTAAAGTTCAAAATCTGAGCAATCTCACGGTTAGTTGCGCCATCTGCAATCATCTCCGCAATGCGAATCTGGCGAGGTGACATGTGATATTTCTCCTGCAAATCGCTGCTATCGCTCTTCGAATGTGATTTTGGATGGGTCGTCGACCCACTTTCGCGAATGTCCGCAAATTCTTCAACCATCATCGATTGAATAATCATTGTTAGCGCCGTAAAAAGCTGAATGCCTAAATGGTCCTGCGCATTATCGTTATCAAAAGCCCATACCACTGAGCCACGAAGTCTCTCATTGTCTACTAGCGGAAACGCCATAAGAGAATTCATCCATGGGATATATGAGACCCAAGCTCGAAGATAGCTGCTATAGCTCTCAAGTTGTTCTCGACTTTTCAGAAACACGGCTTTGCCGGTAAGCATCGCATCAACGGAGGGGAGCTTCTCTTCAATAGTTGTATACATATTCTGCAATTTGATCGCATCTGCAGGATAACCGTGTGCTGCAAAATTCCGTGCATTGTCATTCTCATCAATAATCATTATTGAGATTGCGCGTAAACCAAGATGTGTTGGACTGCGAAGAATGAGGGTCTGAAGCATGCGCGCATCAGGTGCTCCATGACCTAATTTCGAGAGCCACTCTATGAGCCATTTCAAATGCGAAGATTGAAAAGAGGTATCGGCTTCCTCGGTTTCATTGATTCGCTTGACGGCGTTGAGGCCCACTAGAACTGAAGAGGAATTCACGTTATCGCTCATGACTCTCCTTTAAGGAACAGTCTTAAACGATAAGTTCTACCATCCAGGCTGGTCAAGGGGTTTTGCCGAGAAATACCGATAATTGCGGCAAACACTCTGGGTTGGCCAGGGAGGCAAGATTGCGCACCGGTCGATTGTTGGCTAGGTCGGTGACTGCTATCTCGGCCAACTTTCCATTAAAAGTTCGGGGCAAGTCGGGGGCAAAGAAGACTACTTGCGGTACGTGCCGCGGTGAACATTTAGAACGAATCTGCTTCTTGACACGCTCGCTGAAGTGATCTGTTGTATCAGTTGAAATGAGGAAGAGAACTATTCGTTGGTCACCGTTCCAAGGTTGCGCGATTGCTAGTGCACCAGAGATTTCCGAGAAAATGTCTAGGGCCGAGTAAAGCTCACCAGTTCCAATTCGCACGCCAGCAATGTTCATTGTTGCATCTGAACGTCCATGGATAGCAATGCCACCAAATTGACTCCTCGAAGCTAGGTCGCCATGCACCCAAACTCCCGGCCAGCTATGGAAATAAGTTGACATGAATCGAGTGTTTTCTGGGTCATTCCAGATACCTAGCGGCACGCTCGGAAAAGGGCTCTTGCACACTAACTCACCAAGTTCTCCCACCGCACAGCTATTCCCTGATTCATCAACAACATCGACATCCATACCCAAAAGCGGACCCTGCATTTCGCCGGGATGATACGGAAAGTCAGGATAGGGACCCACGAAACTACCAGCGATATCCGTACCGCCTGAGAATGGTGCCAAGAAGATTTCCCCATCAAATTGATCGAGTACCCAAGTCGCGGTCATTGCCGACAACGGAGAGCCAGTCACCATAATCGTCCGAAGACTCGATAGGTCGCCGACTGACTTGATTGTCAGTCCCGATTCCCTGATTACATCAAGTAAGCGGGCTGATAATCCAAGATGTGTCAATCGTTGCTCCTGTGCAAAATGAAATAGCCGCAAGACATCAGGGAAATTTGGAGAGCCATCGAACAACACGAGGTCGGCTCCCGTAGCGAGGATTGATATAGACCAATTCCACATCATCCATCCAGTTGTCGAATAAAAGCAGACGCGATCCCCGGGACGCATATCACAGTGCAGACGTTGTTCTACTGCGTGCTTGAGTAATACTCCCCCCGCACGATGGATGATTCCTTTAGGCACTCCAGTAGTCCCCGAGGTAAATAGCACATATGTTGGATAATCAAATTCTCTCCTCTTCAATACCAACTCTCTCGAATCTGGTAGCTCCTGCCAATGCACAACTTGCACATCAATCGGCAGAGCCAAATCGCTCTGAGTTCCGACCATAATCACATGTTTAATGGATGGAATCGCTCTGATCACATTTTCAATGGTCTCTTTGCGGTCGAAGATTTTGCCATTCCACTGGTATTCAGACGTGGTAATCAAAACTTTAGGCTTAAGTTGGTCAAATCGAGAGATAATTGCGCTATCACCAAATTCAGGTGACGCTCCAGCCATAATAACTCCGGCATCGAACCCCGCCATCACAAAGGCGAGAACCTCGAATCCAATTGGCAGGATTGACACTGCGCAATCTTTCTCCTCTATTCCTATTTCCTGAAAGTATGCCTCGATTCGTGAGATGGCATTGACTAAATCAGTATGCGAATGGGTCACGCCAACGTTTGTGAGATCTGCCTCTTTAACGATAGATACTGAACTTCTTGGCTTAAGAAGATTTTCAACATAGCTGAGTTCCGCCTGCGGAAAAAAAGAAGAGGTGGGTAAAGAGGTTTTGCGATGTGCCTGCGAACCTTTCTCACCCATGATTCCGAGATAGTCCCAGGCAAAACTCCAGAAATCATTCATTTGCTCGACTGACCAGCGATGCAACGCTTGAGCAGTGTCACCTTGGTGAAGAAACTTAGAGGCTTTTTGGAAGTCATCAAGAAGGGACATGGTAAAAATGTTATCTGAATTGGGAAAAATTGTGGTTCTCATTTCGAAAATCAGCACTTAGACTTCGTGCGTGCCTAATAACATCTACCCCCGTTCGCTCTTAGATGCGCTGCGCGAAGTCCACGTCTACGTCACGACACCGTTTACTGAAGAAGAACTCAAAGTAGACCTAGATTCTCTGCAAAGGAATCTCAATGGCCTTGTTGATCGAGGAGTGCGAATCTGCGCGGTCGGAGGCGGTACTGGTGAGGCGGATGCGCTTTCGCATGCCGAACAATTGGAGATTGCCAAGGCTGCTCTCGAGTCAGTGGGTAAGCGTGCGCTAGTTGTTGCCACACTTCCGGGGAATCTCGGTGAAGCTATCCCCCTTGCCAATAAGTATCATAAACTTGGGATTGAAGTTGCTTTGGCGTTGCCACCGTTGGTGCGAGGTCGAGCGGTTATGGAATCCCCAGGTATCATCGAATACTTTAGAGTTCTAACATCTAATACTGATTTACCCATAATGCCGTACAACAATCAGGCTTGGCCTCTTGACTTCTACCTTGGCCTTTCAGAAATCCCAAAGATCATCTCGATTAAAGATGCGATGCTCGACCCCTACCAGATATTCCGTGCCATCTCACGACTGGGTGATCGATTTGTTTGGATAGGCAATAAATCCTTTGATCCACCCATCACGCATCTTCGATATCAAGCTG
>CAZBCF010000024.1:0-2757 GCA_964490435.1 uncultured Bifidobacterium sp.
TCCGTTGTTGCCCTCTTCCCACGCCCATTGCCCCTGGTGGCACATTTTCTGTTATGGCCGAACCGGCTGCGGTGTACGCGCCATCGCCCACCTCGACCGGGGCAATCAGGATATTGTCGCTGCCAATTCGCACGTGGTCGCCAATAATCGTCTGGTGTTTAGCCACGCCGTCGTAATTGGCTGTGATCGTGCCCGCCCCGATATTGCTCTCGATCCCGATGGTGGCATCCCCTATATATGAAAGGTGTGGCACCTTGGAGCCAGCTCCGATAGTCGAATTCTTTACCTCGACGAATGAGCCAACCTTTGCCCCATCCCCTAGATGTGCCCCAGGGCGTAAGAACGAAAAAGGGCCAACATGTGCGTGGCGACCAATGGTTGCGCCATCGCACTCGGATTTCGTGATCACAGAGTCAGGACCTACTGAGCAATTGAAGAGCCTGGTATCGGGTCCGATTGATGCGCCGCTCCCAATCTTGGTCACACCTTCAATCTGACAACCTGGCTTGATGGTGACATCGGATTCGATATCGACCGTCACATCGATAAAAGTCGTAGGTGGGTCGATGATGCTCACACCTGCTGCCATCATCTGAAGATTTACTCGATCACGCATGATTGCAGTTGCCTCGGCTAATTGAATTCGATCATTCACACCTAAGATCTCGAAATAATCATCAGCAACTACTGGGATTACTTTTAATCCGCTAGCACGAATAAGCTCAATTGCATCGGTCAGATACTCCTCGCCTTGCGCATTATTTGGCTTAATGTCGGCGAGCGCTCGTTTTAGCGCTCCTGCATTGAATGCATAGATGCTCGAATTCACTTCATGGACTTCGCGCTCATCATCGCTTGCATCTTTATCTTCGACTATTCGAAGAATGCCATTCTCAGGGTCGCGAATCACTCGACCATACCCATGCGGATCATCGACATCCGCAGTGAGAACTGCCGCACCAGCGCGCTCACTTTCGCAGACTGCTGCCAGATTTTTCAGGGTCGCACCAGAAATTAGCGGCGCATCACCGGCAACTACGACGATGATTGCATCGTCGGCAAGGGTGATGTGCTCGAGTGCGATGCGCACTGCATGTCCAGTGCCACCTCGGCGCTCTTGCAACGCAATGGTTGCTGCGCTGTCGTAGCGCGCAATCTCGGCGCTCACTTCTTCGCTCTTCGCGCCCACGACGACCACTCGCGCGGAGGCATCGAGCGATTCGGTAGCGGTGAGTACATGTCCAATAAGTGTGCGACCCAAAATAGAGTGGAGGACCTTAGGAACATCCGAACGCATTCGGGTTCCCTCGCCAGCGGCTAGGACGATAACTACTCGGGCTAATCGCAATACTTGGCGCGCTTGGTTGACCATGGGAAGGCTTACTCCCTCCTGTACATCGCTCGGTCTCTCTGGCGGGAAGTGCGCTCCGCCACCTGGTATCGATCCAGGACCCTGGGCTTCAAAGGCCCATGTGCTAGCCACTACACCATGGCGGAACCCGTATTCTCTCGCATTTTCCCTACGCTTTCGACCAAGGCTCTCGCCAACTGAAAAACGGGCTCACAGTGGGGCGGCGCGACTACCCTTGGGGGTCATGAGCATGCCGACCGCTGCGGCGCAGCACCACGGAGTAACCCGGACTCGGATGAGCAGCGCCGCCCGGCGCGAACAGATCATTGCAACAGCAGTCCGCGTCTTTGCCGAAAGTGGCGTCGAAGGAGCGAGCGTCGAGGAGCTCGCCGCTAGTGCAGGTGTCTCCAAGCCACTGATCTACGAACATTTCGGAAGTAAAGAGGGGCTCTATGCGGTTGTCGTCGACCGCGAGATGCGCGCTTTACTTGAGATGATCTCGAGCACTCTCGAAGCTGGCCGCCCTCGAGTGCGTGCTGAGCGAGCCGCACTTGCATTCCTTACCTATATCGAAAGTCGCAGCGATGGATTTCGATTGTTAGTTCGCAATTCACCTGTCGGAGGACAGAGTGGATCCTTTGCCACATTACTGAGCGAGGTAGCGGCACAGGTAGAACATATTTTCATCGAAGAGTTGAGTAATCGAGGTTTTGATCGCGAGATGGCTCCTATGTACGCCTCGATGCTCGTGGGCATGGTTGCACTCACAGGTCAATGGTGGCTGGATGCTCGTTCATTCACACGCGAAGAAGTAGCAGCGCATATCGTCAATCTCGCGTGGAATGGATTAAGCGGCCTAGAAGCCAAACCTCGACTCTCCTTCGAAGGTCGAAAAAATAAATGAGTCAGCGCGATCACAGGAGTGATGAAGTCGCTGAGTTGGTGGCAGCCTGGCGCCGTGAGCGCCCCGACCTTGATGTCACCCCGCTCGAGGTACTAAGTCGAGTTACCCGCCTTGCTCGACAACTAGATCTCGCGCGGCGAGCAGCCTTTGCAGAGCATGGCCTAGAGGCGTGGGGTTTTGATGTGCTCGCCGCACTCCGCAGAGCAGGGGCCCCTTATCAACTCACCCCAGGACAATTGATCCATGAGAATCTCGTAACCAGCGGCACTATCACTAATCGACTTGATCGACTGGAAAGTGAGGGATTGCTCGCGCGATATCCCGACCCTTCTGATGGTCGAGGTACTTTGGTACGAATAACGGCCCAGGGCATCACAGTGATTGACGCAGCGCTTGAGAGTTTGCTTCAACGCGAAAAAGAGTTAATCAAAAGTCTTAAGCCCGATGAGCAATCTACCTTGGCTGATTTACTGAGTTCGATTTTGACTGGATTGGAGAAGGG
>CAZBCF010000024.1:2857-22408 GCA_964490435.1 uncultured Bifidobacterium sp.
TGTATCGAAGGGGTTGAGGTAGCGCGCGGCCAGGGCGAACTAGAAAAGTTGACTCTTATAGGTGAAGCCACCGGTGCGAGCATTCCCAGCAAATCCTTTGCGCTCGCAAGCGCCACTGGTGGAAGTGTGTTTATACCTCGTGGCGGTGGCATCTCACTTTGGCGTAGTAATAAAGCCGAGAGCGATGGGAGCTACCGAACATACATGGCCCATCTACTCGCTCGGTACTCGTATTACTGCGGCGATCTGAGGAATGTGCCGTCCCTTGCACCAATAAAGAGCGGTAGCAATACCTGCGCTACCGGAACTTTTGATTTCAAGGGTTCGATAATCCCCGTCACAATCGCCCCATCGACTTCTGCTAAGCCAAATTGTGAATTCTTCACATTTGCGAATTCGTGCGTCGTTGCCGAGAATTTCAGTGGCGACGAAAAAGTAGCAGTCACCCTTCGACAAGATAAGTCGCTCACGGGATGGCTCTTCGGTCGAATGCAAAATGCCGAGTTCGCCGTGGCTCCTATTGACGCGCAGTTCAATAGAATCAGAATTAGTGGGCAACCGACATTTGTACCGCCATTGAAGGCCACCGTTCCGAAGAGCGAAATCAATCGATATCCGAAACTAGAGCGCTATTTGAAGACCGTCTTCAACGGATCTGACCGGTATGAAGGACAGATGAATTACAACACCAAAGGTCCAGATGGAAACTGGTTGACCTATCCGGATTTCTTGGCAGCTGGCTATACCAGGATGTTGTCTCAACTCTATAACCGATGGGCGCTCTTTGATGCCTTCGAAGAATTACTGAAACCAATTCGATTGACTGCTACGAACAACGGCGTCTATGCAGCTCCCGCTACCAACTCAATCTTGTGGAACTTTGCATCTGCACTGTATGAATCTGCCGATTCAAGCCCCTGTTCAGCAGATAAAACCAAATTGCATGGTTTAGTCGTGACCAACGCACCGGTCTATGAGACCGGTCCACCGAAATTTCGGGCGGGCGTACTCGATTATCGCGTTGCCGGAGTACACAACAATGTCGATGGCAGCGAATTCAAAGGCGAATACACCTTTGTAGTGAGATCAGACACCGCCCGGTGCTTCTACGGTTTTAGCCAAGCGCCCATCGAAGCGCGGGTCACGGTCGTATCTAGCGATGGCTCCGAGCAGATTGCAACCGTTGTGGTCTCTGAAAGGGATAACTTCCTAAAGTTGGATGCTCGAGGATTTACCTTCTCTTCGCCAACAATTAAAATCAAACTCTCTCAACCGGTGCCCATCACAAAACCTGTAGCGAAACCTGTAGCGAAGAAGAAGATTAGTTGTGTCAAAGGTAAGGTCGTTAAAGTTGTTACCGGCATCAATCCACAATGCCCCAGTGGATTTAAACTTCGAACTACTCAATGACCTTTGGTCCGCCGACTGGACTATGTGCTCTACCGAGCTGAGAGACTGCACCAGTTGATGAGAGCGCGACTGCAAGATCGATAGCCGCCTCTTCGCTCTTGGCAAGGAAAGCGACCGTGGGACCTGATCCTGAAACGAGAGCCCCGATTGCCCCCGAATCCATCCCGGCTGAGAGCGCAAGTTTGAGCGCAGGTCGCAGTGAGCAGGCTGCGGGCTGAAGATCATTAACGAGTGACTTGCCGAGCGAGACCGGATCACCGCTACTCAGAGCGTGCATCAACTCCTCGCTCACCCGAGGCTGACGCTGCGCGAAGCCCTGTCGTAACCGATCGCACTCCTCATAGACGGCTGGTGTCGAAAGCCCCTGCGAAGAAAAAGCCAAAACCCAATGGAACGTCCCGCGAGCGAGCGCCGGAGTGAGGCGATCGCCTCGACCAGTACCAACTGCAGTGCCACCGGTCAACGAGAAAGGAACGTCGCTACCAAGTTGTCGGGCAAGCGAGATTAGATCATCCCTGCTCATCTTCGTTTCGTACAGAGAATCTAAAGCGACCAGCACACCAGCAGCATTCGCACTTCCCCCCGCCATCCCTCCTGCAATAGGAATCTGTTTCTTTATCTCGATGACTAAATCAAGGGGAACCTTCCTCCGTTGAGCAAAAAGTTGTGCGGCTTTGTACGCAAGATTCTTATTGTTAGTCGGAAGATTTGCGATGTGCGGATTATCTCCGGTGAATCGCAAGGTGATACCTGAACCGCTCTCGCCAGCCACCACTTTGATCTCGTCGTAAAGTGATACCGCTTGAAAGACTGTTGCAAGATCGTGGTACCCATCGTCACCTTTAGCACCGACCGACAATTGCAGGTTAATCTTTGCCGGAGCTCGGACTACAGTCATGGAACTACCCTAATCAACTTACCGGCTAAATGCCTCGTGCAATCGCAATAAAGTCATCGAGTGTCAGATTCTCGGCTCGAGTCGTCGGATCAATACCTAGTGCAATCAATCGCTCAGATGCGCGCTCGCTTGATCCAAGAAATCCACCAAGTGCTGAGCGAAGCATCTTGCGACGGTGAGCAAAAGCGCTATCGATAATCGCAAATGTCCGCATACGAAGAGATTCGTCTGCTGATGCCTGATGCATATTTCTCGTGAAGGCAAGCAAGAGCGAGTCCACCCGTGGTGTCGGCCAAAAGACCTCGCGCGAGATAGAACTTGCGACCTGCGCATCTGCCCACCATCGAAGTTTCACACTTGGGACTCCATAGACCTTTGAGCCTGGCTTTGCTGCTAACCGCTCAGCCACTTCGGCCTGCACCATCACTATCCCACGTGCGATCGTTGGGAAGCGTTCCAGAATGTGCAGGATGACCGGGACCGAGACGTTGTAAGGCAGATTCGCAACGAGCGCAGTAGGTAGTGGATTGATTGCAGCCACCTTCAAAGCATCATCATTGATGACAGTAAGCGCCCCAGATCGCTCGGGGATGTGACGCGCGATAGTCGCAGGCAACTCTGTAGCAAGCCGTTTATCGATCTCGACAGCGACTACAGCCTTTGCGATGTCCAAGAGTGCAATCGTCAGAGAACCAAGGCCCGGCCCAACTTCAAGAACCACATCTTCTTCAGTAACTCCAGAGAGACGAACAATCTTGCGACACGTATTTCCATCAACCACAAAATTTTGACCGAGCGCTTTTGAAGGTCGTAAATCGAGCCGAGCGGCTATCTCGCGAATCTCTCGAGCACTCAAAGTCTCCATCAAGCAAAGCTTCCAAAAAGTTCGATGGCATTCTTGCGGGTGGCATCACAGAGTTCCTCAACTGGACGTTGCATGACCTCAGCCATAAATCGGATAGTGCGCGCAATCTGAGCCGGGGCGTTAAGCGCACCGCGATAGGGCGCTGGCGCCAAGAAGGGCGCATCTGTTTCTACGAGCAACTTCTCGAGTGGAGTGAGCATCAATGCTTCGCGCAGCTCGGGAGCATTTTTGAAGGTCACGGTGCCCGAGAAGGAGAGGAAATACCCTGCGCGAACGCACTCTTGCGCCATAGCGGCATCACCTGAATAACAGTGGAATATCACTTTCTCCGGTGCGCCTTCATCGCGCAAAACCCGCAAGATGTCTTTATGCGCATCGCGGTCGTGAATGATGAGCGCCTTGTTGCTCCGTTTTGCGATTGCAATGTGTGCACGAAATGAGAACTCTTGCTTCGCTCGTAATTCTTCAGGAGTACGAAAATAATCTAAGCCGGTCTCGCCTACCCCCCGCACGCGAGGGTGAGCCGCCAAACTCTCAATCTCACGTAATTGACCATCGAGATCGTCGACAAGTGGCGCCTCATTCGGATGTAACGCAACTGCGGCGAGCGCTCGGCCGACCCAGGCTTGGGCCACACCAACCGACCACCGAGATTGTTCGAGGTCATAACCGACCTGCATCACCTGTTCGATGCCCACGGCCGCTGCTTCATCGAGCACTGCTTGCACCTCTGCCGCATCTGGGGCTGATTTCGCAATCAACTCCAGATGGCAATGTGAATCAATGGTCGGTGCAGGTAATGGTTCTGGAAGTGGCGCTGGGATGCGATCGATATCCCGATTGTGGCGATCGCTCACCCGCGTTGCTCCTCACTTACGCTCTCGGGCAGTCGAGGAAAGAGCACCTCACCACGCGTTGTTTGCGTACCTGGTTTGAGTTGGCCCCACTTCGCAACCGAAGCGATTGGCTGGTCTTTTAATGCTCCGAGATTGGTAGCGCCCAATGCTCGCCATAACTTCTCGCAACTCTCTGGCATCACCGAGTTGAAGAGCACGGCCAATATTCGTAGCGACTCACAGGTGGCGTAGAGAACGCCTTCGAGTTCATTCGCACGTGCAGGATCCTTCGCTAAGACCCAGGGTGCGCGCTCTGTCACATAACCATTGACGCTCTTACAGAAATCAAGGATGGCAATGATTCCCCCTTGGAAATCCAGTGCAGTAATAGCCTCGTCTGCTTGCTTGACCGCGATTGCTGCTGCATCTGCAAGCGCAGGCTCGTCAGCGACTGCTGGGATTTTCCCAGCGCAATATTTCTCGACCATCGCAATAGCTCGAGAGGCTAGGTTCCCAAAATCATTCGCCAATTCACTGGTGTAACGGGCGGCCATGTCCTCCCATGAGAATGATCCATCGGTGCCAAATGGAATGGCCCGCAGGAAGTAGTAGCGGAACGCATCGACGCCAAAGAAATCTGTTATATCTGAGGGAGCGATTCCGGTGAGTTTGCTCTTGCTCATCTTCTCGCCACCTACGAGTAGCCAGCCATGTGCGAAGACTTTTCGAGGCACTGGTAAGCCTGCAGCCATCAGCATTGCTGGCCAGATCACCGCATGAAAGCGCAAGATGTCCTTACCCACAAGGTGCACATCTGCAGGCCAATTACGTGCAAACTGCATCGCACCCGCGCTGCCCGGTTCATCGCCTAAACCAACTGCTGTGGCGTAATTGAGAAGTGCATCGAACCACACGTAGACCACCTGTTGTGGATCCCAAGGCACTGGGATTCCCCAAGTAAAACTAGATCGCGAGATAGAAAGGTCAGAGACTCCACCTTCGAGGAATGAGACCACTTCATTGCGCGCACTTGCCGGTTCACACGCCTGCGGATTATTGCGATAGTGCTCGAGAAGTGGCTCCACAAATGCTGAGAGTCTGAAGAACCAGTTGGTCTCGCTCACTAATTCAACTGGTCGTGAGTGGATTGGGCAGAGTCGCTCATTGGCATCTTTCCCAGGCAGTAGATCTCCAGGTAACTTGAACTCTTCGCAGCCAACGCAGTACGGCCCCTCGTACTTTCCTTCATAGATATGGCCAGCATCCTTCAGTCCTTGTAGAAACCTTTGCACTCGCTCCATGTGTCGTGCTTCGGTAGTGCGGATGAAATCATCGTTAGCGATGTTCAGGGATTTCCAAGTCGGCTTCCATGCGCTCTCGACTAATCGATCTGCCCAACTCTGCGGATCTGAATTATTAGCCTCTGCAGTACGTAAGACCTTCTGTCCATGTTCATCTGTGCCGGTAAGAAACCACACCCCCTCGCCACGTTGTCGATGCCAACGAGTGAGTACATCGCCAGCGACGGTCGTATACGCATGGCCGATGTGCGGCGCATCATTGACGTAGTAAATCGGCGTAGTTAGGTAGAAGTTCTTACCCTTGTCATGCTTATCTGAACTCATCACTGCCCTATCTTAGACGCGACTAAGGCATCAAAGACTTCTCGCTTTCGAAGGTGCAATTCCTCTGCTACCGCGGTCACTGCCTCGCGGCGCTCCATTCCTGCAGCCTCTCGCTCACCTACTAGTCGAGCAATGGCTTCTGGAGTGCGAGCGCTCATTTCACTCGCTGGTGCGCCTTCGATAACTAACGTCACCTCGCCAAGGATCTCACGTTCGCCAACCCACTCATTCAGTTGGGCGAGCGAGCCTCGAAATACCTCTTGATATCGCTTTGTCATCTCTCGACAGAGCGCCACGCGTCGATCTGCGCCGAGGAGCTCGAGCAAATCTCCGACTAAACCCTTTGTGCGGTGTGGTGCCTCGAAGAGGACGATTGTGCGCGGTTGACTCTGTATCGAATGAATGTATTCCCGACGTGATGTTGCAGTGCGTGGCGGGAATCCATCGAAAACAAAACGATCCATTGGTAAACCAGATAGCACGAGTGCTGTGGTCACGGCGCTTGGTCCAGGTAAGACCTCTATCTGCGCACCTAAATCAAGGGCTGCTTGGATGGCGAGATATCCAGGATCGCTGATCCCAGGCATGCCACCATCAGTAATCAAGAGGACATCGCGCCCACTTGTGAGAAATTGACGCAGGCCATCGATGCGCTCGCGCTCATTGCCGGCGAAGAATGAGTGCACCGAGCCGGTAATCTCCACGCCGAGGTCAAGTGCTAGATGGCGAAGTCGGCGCGTGTCTTCCGCATAAATAATCTCAGTTTGGCGCAATGCATCATGAAGTCGGGCTGAGGCATCTGCCGGATTACCCAATGGCGCTCCCGCCAGAATCAATCGCCCGATATTCACACTCTCATCCTCTCAGGTTCTACGCTGTTAGGCATGATTCGGGCCCTAGGAAATCGAACGGTAGCCATTTGGTCGGTCGTCACGGCTGCGCTTTTCCTCCGCCTCTTTCGGTTGAGCACACCGAAGACATTGGTCTTTGATGAGATCTACTACGTCGATGGTGCACGTGATCTTTTGAAATTTGGCGTCGAGGTGAGCGCCAATAAACCAGAATTTATCGTGCATCCACCTGTAGGTAAGTGGGTGATTGCCTTTGGCATAAAAATCTTCGGTGATAACCCATTTGGTTGGCGCGTAGTTGTTGCGCTCTTAGGAACGCTCTCTATTTTACTAATCGCCAAGATTGCATCGCGAATTTTTGGCGCACTTGGATATGGTCTCATCGCCGCTCTACTTGCTCTTTTTGATGGACTCAATCTTGTTATGTCACGCACTGCGTTACTCGACATCACTCTTACCGCATTTTTACTTGTTGCCACTTGGTTCTTGCTTGAAAGACGGTTCCTCTTCGCCGGAATCTTCTTCGGATTGGCACTTGGCACAAAATGGAATGCCATTTTTTACATCATCACCTTTAGCGTCTATTTCGTGATTAAGGAGATCCGCGAGAATTATCGCGGTGCGAACAAGATCCACGGCGCACCGCGCCAGTTGCTCGCACTGATCGCCTTGCGAAAGGTACAACTTTTTATCGTGCCACTTCTGGTGTATCTCATGAGTTGGGTGGGTTGGTTTTACTCACCCCGCGGCTGGAGTAGATTCTGGGCCGCCGACAACGGTGTTACCTTCCTGGCGCCGTTCAGATCATTTATCCATTATCAATTCGAGATACTGCGCTTTCACCAAGGATTGGACTCTCGACACAACTACAAGTCCCCGGCTTGGCAATGGTTACTACAAATCCGGCCAACATCTTTCTATTACGAATCGCCAAAGTGCGGTGGAGGCACCTGCGCTCAGGAGGTCTTGGCTATCGGTACTCCATTACTTTGGTGGGCTGGCGCACTCGCGCTCCTGCTGTTGTTAGGGATAACTGTGCGAAGAGTTCTGGCCGTGCCCGGTATGACCAGTATGAGCGCTACAGCGGGGCGAAATCACTCGTTAATACTGCTCGGCGTCGCTGCCGGATTAATACCGTGGTTCGCTTTCCCCGAACGAACTACGTTCTCGTTCTACTCAATTGTTTTTCAACCCTGGATCGTGCTTGCGATAGTGGCAATTATCAAGGAGATCAATGAGCGATTACCTGAAAAGGTCTCCCGGAAAACACGAAAATTAACCCTCGCTTGCTTCATCGCTGTTATTGGTGCGAATTTCATCTACCATTCGCCAGTTTTCCTTGCCATCACTATCTCATACGAACACTGGCGTAATTTGATGTGGTTTGGTTCCTGGATTTGAAAAAATAAAGGCGAAACTACTCGTTTGCTGCTCGTTTTTCCTGCTCTTGATCGAAGACCTGATCTACAGAATCTGGCGTGTTAGCAGTTAGTTCTTCTTCAATTTCCCGCTCTTGATTGAAGGGCTCGGACTCCTGGTTGGTATTCACTAATGGGCGCGTGGGCGCTTTTGGCGCTGTGACATAAGTGGGTAGCGGGAGATCGGTTGGTTGCCATGAATCATTAGGAATTATCGTGACCGTTCGCGAATGATCGATGGGTATCCATTTGCTTCTCTCACCTTCTGGTGCACGATAGGTGATTTCTGCAAAGTTGTAAGTCGATCCCTTCCCTTTAGCCGCGGCCTTTCTTCTTCGGCTCTTCACATCTTCTTGAACTTTCTGTCGACGAACGTGCACCACGAATATTACGAGCAATGAAACTGGCAGCAACAAAGATTTGAAGGGCACGAGGTTGGCAATCGCAGCGACGAACATCGCTAAGAGGAAGAGTGCAAGTCCGAACATGGTGATCTGGCGTTTACGAAGTGTGCGTGCCTCACGTTCAGCGATTTCAGCACGCGTCATATAAGAAGTATGCGAGGAACCCATTGAGACAACGTGCATAGCGCTTCGGTAACGCTCAAGGCTTTTGCTCTCAGAGACTTCGTCGTGTGAACGTAGCCATCGCGGCAAAAAGTACGCGACCCAGAGCGCGATGACAGCGAAATAGATAAGTCCGGAGCTCATGATGAGGAAAGAATACGAGCCGACACCTTACAAATATGGGAGGTGAAGCGCACTCATTCTCGTGTTGCTACAAAGCAAAGATGGTCTCGCCACGCTCCATCGATGTGGAGATACTTGGAACGTTTTCCCTCTAATTCGTATCCCGACTTCAACGCGACCCGAATGGAAGGTTGGTTCTCAGGACGAACATTTATCTCGATCCGATGGAGGCGCAGGTCAGCGAAGGCGTGCTCAGTGAGCAAGGCAACTGCCCGAGTGATAATCCCTTGATTGGCAAACTTCTCGACAACCCAGTAGCCGATAAACGCCATCCGTCCGGCACCGTAGGAGATTCCTCCGAGGGCGATGAAGCCAACATTCTGACCGCCCTGCATGATGATGTAATTCTCAGAGCGCCCTAATCGGGCATCTTTCTTGAAAGCTCGGACCATCGTGCGAAACTTTGGTGGCGCGCCGGCCCCTTCAGGGAAGGTCGCCTCCCATGGCTTGAGCCACTTCGCATTCTCGCGTTGCGCGTCTTGCCACCAGGTCCGATCGCGATAGCCAATAGGCCTGAGGCGAATGGTCCCGTCAGTTAGTTCTGCCATGTGTGCCCTTGTCACCACTCACTCTAGAAATCTCAGGAGCTCTCTATTCGGCTCGCCTATCAATCACAATCACCGGAACCTCGCTGCCACTTTTTTTGATCGCGCTCTGCTCATCAATGATTATCAAGCCATTCGCTTCGAAACGATCGACATCGCTCACTGGGCGGGCACGCAAACTCTCGTTGTCGTGCGTGATAATTGCTTCACGATAGGTACGAACTCCTTCAGTGCCCGAGACATCGCTATCGACAGTCGCGGTGAGCATACGATGTGAAAGGTGCTTGCGACCGAGCATCTGACGAATCATTGGGCGGACGAAGAGCTCGCACGATATATAAGCACCCGTTGAACCTGAAGGTAGCGTGATCACAGGGGTCTTGTCTGGGCCAATCAACCCATAGCTTTGGTGGCCATTTGGCTCCATCGCGACCTCACGTTCGTTGATCTCGCCAAGGGAGTTCAATGCGCTACGCATCATCTCTACCGAATGTGGACCGCTACTGATGACAACCAAGTCAGCCCGGACCAGTTGATCCTCAATGAGATCACGCAATTCCTCGGTGGTATCAGGAATCGTATGCACCCGGTAGCCGATCGCCTCAGCCTCACGCACTGCCGTCGTGAGCAGCCAGGAATTACTCTCGTAAAAATGGCGATCATCGATTGCATGCCCAGGCTCGGTGAGATCCGCTCCGGCGGAGATCACTACAACTCGCGGATGTGGTCGGGTCGGTAAATGGTCTAGGCCGATGGAGGCCGCTAACCCAATATGCGTGGCTCTAATTCTGCCGCCGCCTCGGATCACTAACCGCTCGCCAGCATAAATATCGCGCGCGAGGGTGGCACCGTGGGCGTCGAGTAGCGGCATATCAAGTGGCGCAAGTGGATTGGCGATGGTGAGTACTTCGCGCAAGTAATCGTCGACGTTAATCATGTAATCCACGCGCAAAACTCTTAAGCCATTCGGCAAACTCCGGACCTACATCAGTTCGTCGAGTTGCGAACTCAACAACAGTTTTTAGATAACTCAATCTATCCCCGGTGTCGAATCTGCGGACATTCGCGGTAACTGCATGCACTGGTCCACCAATTCGCTCATCACGCGCAAGCGTTGCTATTGCATCAGTCAACTGTACTTCGCCACCCTTGCCCGCAGATGTGTGTCGCAATATCGAGAAGATCTCTGGCGACAAAAGATAGCGCCCGATTATTGCTTGGTTGCTCGGCGCATCAGCCTTCGCGGGCTTTTCGACTAAATCGACAACCCGTAATGGGTTGTCATTCGACAACTTCGCAATTCCATATTTAGATACATCGCTATCAGGAACCTGCATTAAAGCAAGTACTGATCCACCATATTTGCGATATACCTCAATCATCTGCTGCCACAGAACATCGCTGGGCTCGATCAAGTCGTCACCGAGCAAGACGGCGAATGGCGAATCTCCAACATGCTCGGCTGCAGTCAAGACTGCATCGCCAAGTCCGCGCGCGCTCTCTTGTCGCACAGTGTGCAAGTGCGGGAGCGTATTCAACTTTCTCAACGCCGTTAAACGTTCGTGATCTCCACGCGAGTGCAAGGTCTGTTCTAACTCTGGAGCTTGCTGGAAATGATCTACTAGGGCGCCCTTGTTATGTCCGGTGATGAGCAACACATCAGAGAAACCAGCGGCATAGGCCTCTTCGACCACATACTGAATAGCAGGTTTATCGACGACCGGGAGCATCTCTTTCGGTATGGCCTTCGTGGCCGGCAAGAATCGAGTACCAAGCCCGGCAGCAGGAATGACCGCATGCCTGATTACTGGTTGCTCTCCCATAGTGGTTACACCTTACGCTCTTGCCATGGAGACCAAGGAGGAGGCGCGTGGGCGCTTTCGAGAACTCAGACGAAAATCACAACCACGTGATCGGAAAGCGGCAAGTAGGGTGCTTGGTGCCGCTCCCGAAATTCTCAATGCGCGCATAATCGCCTCATTTCAATCCTATGGCGATGAACCTGACACCTTCGATCTGCATTCGGCTCTGCGTAGTGCTGGGAAGCAGGTACTACTGCCTCGTATGAACCCCGATAAATCATTGACGTGGTTACTTGACGGCACCGAAGTAGATGATGCGCTCCTGCAGAAGATAGATGTGGTGATTGTCCCTGCATTAGCGATAGATATGCGCGGTGTCAGGTTAGGACAAGGAGGAGGCTCATTTGACCGCGCGTTACCTAATCTGCCCGGCTGGAAAGTTGCGCTCATCGATAACATCAGTTTGAGCACTGCTGATCTCCCTGAGGATGCGCATGATGTTCGCGTCGACGCAGTAGCTACTGAGTTAGGAATTACTCGCTTCGACGTGAAGTAATAGACAGTCGCAATCGCTGGCTACGTTGTTATTTTGGCAAGTTGCGAGCCATCACGATTCGTTGAACCTGGTTGGTGCCTTCGTAAATCTGGGTTAGTTTGGCATCACGCATCATCCGTTCGACCGGATAATCAGAGACATATCCATAGCCACCAAGTACTTGAACTGCATTGGTAGTGACTTCCATGGCAACATCGGTGGCATAGCACTTACTGGCAGCAGAGAAGAAAGTGAGATCGCTCTCTGAATTCTCACTTTTGACCGCAGCGGCATAAGTCAATTGTCGGGCTGCTTCGATCTTCATAGCCATATCAGCGAGCATGAATTGAATCGCCTGAAAATCGAAGATTGCTTTACCGAATTGCTTGCGTTGATGTGCGTATGTATTTGCAACTTCGAATGCACCTTGGGCTAAACCGAGTGCCTGGGCTGCAATAGTGATTCGAGTGTGATCGAGAGTCTTCATAGCGAGTGCAAATCCAGTTCCTTCCTCGCCTAACATTCGGTCTGCCGAAAGACGTACGTCATCAAAATAGACCTCTCGGGTAGGTGATCCTCTAAATCCCATCTTTTTCTCGTGCGCTCCGAATGAGACGCCTTGATCGCCCTTCTCAACAACGAAAGCCGAGATTCCTTTTGCGCCTTTCGTGGGATCAGTGCTCGCGAGTACGGTGTAGAACTCCGATTCCCCCGCATTCGAGATCCATTTCTTACTTCCATTAAGGATCCATTCGTCACCACTGCGCACCGCTTTGGTTCGCATTGCCGCCGCATCTGAACCTGCTTCAGACTCAGAGAGGCAGTAGGAGAAACCCTTTCCTTGTGCAAGTGGAGTGAGCCAGCGTCGGTGCTGCTCATTATTTCCAGCAAGCATGAGTGGGAGAGAACCCAATTTATTCACAGCAGGAATGAGTGATGATGCTCCGCACACTCGAGCCACTTCTTCGATGATGATGACAACTCCGAGCGCGTCAGCGCCTTCTCCACCAAATTGCTCTGGAACGTGCGCCGCTGCTAAACCAGCGTTCTGCAGCGCCTCGGCGGCCTCACGCGGATACCGTGCTTGCTCATCAACTTCGCGCGCAGCGGGAGCAATCTTCGAATCGGCGAGCGCACGGACTGACTCTCTGAGAGCCTGATACTCGGGCGGTAATGTAAAGAGCGATTCCATAGGGCAATTAACGCAGAATTAGCCAGAGTTCGCTACTTCGGGTCCCGCTTCTCTAATGACTTGAGGTACTCGTTATAGCGATCAAGCTCATCTGGTATTCCGGCAGCCTTAGCCCGCTCTGAGTTCCGTTCGATTCGAGCCGCTTCGTTGGAATCTGAACGAACCCATTGAACGAAGGTCGCCGCGAGCGCGAGCAATATCGGAATCTCCCCGAAAGCCCATCCGAATGCAGCGCCGGTCCTTTGGTCGGCGAGTAAGTCAGGCCACCACGGTCGCTCAAGTGAGGCAAAGTAACCGCCATCAACAAGGACGCTCGAAGACATGAGCGATACCGAGAAGAACGCATGGATGCTCATGGCCGCAAGCATGACGACCACCCGGGCGATGAAGGGAAGTTTGTTGGGAATCGGATCAACTCCCATGATTGCCGCGAAGAAAAGAAATCCGGCGAGGAAGAAGTGCAACTCCATGAAGAAGTGACCAAAGTGATAACCCATCAACCATTGGAAGAGATCGGTGAAATAAAGAACGAACATCGAGATGTCGAAGACCAGCATTGCAACAATCGGATTGGTGAAAAATCGCGAATAACGAGAGTGCAATATGGCGAGTGCATAACCGCGGATTCCTCGTTCATTAATGCTTCGCCCAGCAGGTAGGGTGCGCAGCGCTAATGTGATGGGCGCTCCGAGTGCGATAGCGATTGGCGCTAAAGTGGCAAGTGCCATATGTGCGACCATATGAAACGAGAATGCAACATGTGAGTAGACACCCAGTCCCCCGTTGACAGCGAAGTCTGCGACGCTGATACCCAGTGCGAAAAAGATAGTCCGATTGACTGGCCACTTATCTCCGCGTTTGTTTAAGACCATGACACCCTTTATATAGAGCGCCACTGCCAAGATGAGCAGGGCAAGGAAGAGACCATTGGGTTCGTATCCCAGAAACAGCCGCGAGAGCGTCGGCGGTGCTGGCATCGGAGAGCCAAGAATTGGATTTATTACCGGTGCATTATTGACTTCAGGTGGGGCGGTCCGCGAGAGGATTACCGCAAGACCCATTGTCACCGCGAAGAGTGCGCCCTCGACGGCAAGTTGTCTGCTCAATACGCCATCATCAAATTGGCCACGTTGGCGAGCCCGAAACCTAAAAGCAATGATAAATATAAGAAGTAAGAGTAATGATTTGGTAACAAGCAGCAGGCCGTAGGTGCTCCCGACATTACTCACGCCACCGATTCGCACCCATCCATTTACCAGGCCACTCAGCGCCACTGCCGCTAAAGACCAGAGCGCAATCGAATGGAACCTAGTCGCTGCGAAACTTCGTTCCGTTTTCGAGATGAGCGCGAGTGCGATAAGCCCACCAATCCATAGAGCCAAAGCAAACACATGGACGAGCACAAGACCGATGGCCAGCATGTGATGACCTGATGTCGAACTGTGATTCTCCAAATATGGCGCGAGTAGACCAATGAGTGTGATGACGAGCAGTGCAACAGCGCCGCCAGTTCGTTTTATTGTGGGAACGAGAAGGACAACCAGCAAAGCAGCAATGATATTGATAAGTAATACTTTGCCTAATATCACCTGCAAAGCGAATGATCGGACGAGATTTCCGCTGAATATCTCAAGCAATGGTTTGTCTACGATGACAGCTAATTCAGTGAGAAAAACTCCAGTTGCAGACAAAGCCCAAATTGCCGCGATAGGTGAGAGCAGTTTCTTGAGCTTTAGACCGGAGTCTTGAAGGTACCCCTCGACTTCAGGTAGTAAGAACGCCAGTGCGGTGAGGATTCCTACTAGCGAGAAAGCGCTGGCAAGCGATAGATACTTGAATAGCGAGATCATCTCTGCTTGCGCTTTTTACTCTTTGGCTTACGTGATCTACTTCCGTTGCGAAGCGATCGTCCGATGACAACAAGAATGATGAATGATGTGACAAGCAGCGCGACCATAAATATGTCGGTGGCGCGTGAGCTCTTTCCGGTCGCAGCACCGGGGCTGGCTTGGCTCTCTTCAGGATTTGCACTGGGATTCACACTGGGACTCACACTGGCAGATGGAGTCGAGATCTCGGCTGGGGCATCGTAGGTAAATGAATATGTACCGCTGAGAATCTCACCCTCGGCGCTCATGAACTGGTATGTGACTGTGTATCTGCCACCCTCACTCAACTTCTTAAGGCCGATCAGTGCATTCGCCCCATCGATGAGAAGCGAACCATCATCGACTGCCATCCCACTAGGGGCGCGAACGCTGAGCGAACTTCCCATATCAGTGACTTCACCTGAAAAAGTCAGAGAGATTGCGCTTGGGGCAGTGGTGATTGTGGAATCGATAATAGGGTCTGCCGCCACTAACTCGAACGCGAGGGCTGGAAAGCTTGAAAGTGCGAAAAAGAGCGTTAGGCATATCGCTTGTAAAGACCGCTTCCACCTGATTCGCACCTGCATCGAACTAATATCCCCCCAGAAAACCTTGATTAGCGCCTATCGTCCCACGGTTCTAAACTTAGCGGGCCAGATTTGGCTCAGTGAATCTAAAAATTAGGAGGTAGCGGTGCCGACATATCAATACTTCTGCGACGGTTGCTCCCTCGATTTTGAGGCGAGTCGGTCATTCACTGACACATCTGAACAACCCTGCCCACAGTGCGAGAGCGCTGCCCGCAAGGTCTTTGCTCCGGTGGGCGTGCACTTCAAGGGTGCGGGCTTCTATCGAACTGACTCTCGAAAGAGCATGGGTGGCTCTTCTGAGGGCTCAGCCGGTGGCGCAAGCGCGCCGTCCACATCTAAGGAGTAGCCGGTTTTTCACTCGTTATTTGTGAGAATCTCATTGCATGTCAACAGGCAAGCAACAACGCGCTCGTCATCTCGAGAGAATCTTCTTACATTTAACGGTTCCAACAGATCGTGAGCGCATCAAAAATTTCATCGGGGTCGTAGTGACGCTTTCAGTGATGCGGCGGTCGATCGCGCAGAATCTCATCATCTCGAGTGGAGCCCTTTTGACTCTCCTCTTGATCTACCTCATCGTGTGAGGAGTCGGGATCTTCGGGGCCCATAGTTTTCGAGTCAACCTCATTTCTTAAGCAGCGCATCTTGTACGCCATCCATGACTGCAGTGCGGAAGAATTGGATCTCTGCAGCAGCAACAGCTCTGTTAGCGACAAGGGTAGCAACGCCATGTACCGCGCTCCAGGCAACCAGTGGTGCTGAATCGCGCTTGTTCTTCGGGGTCATCCCTAATTCTATGAACTTCTCAATACTCTGATTCAGGATCTGCCAAGCCAACTCGCTATATTCGACAGTGCGCTTCTCTTGGTGGTGGATAAAAGCAATCTCAAAGAGTTTTGGGTGTTTATCTGCGTAATCGATGTAAGCATCGCCCATCGCCCGAAACTTCTCTAATTCGAACTTCTTTATATCTGGACTCGACTTCACACTTTTTTGCCGAACAAGCATGAACTCGCCAAGTTCTTTCCTGACCTGACAGGTAATCTCCGAAAGCAGTTCCTCAAGCGATGCGAAGTGCCGATAGAGTGCAGGAGCGGTCACACCAATCTTTGCGGCGACTCTGCGGATGCCAAGAGCCGGCAAACCTCCCGACTCAATCAAGTTCCGACCAGCAACCATTGCCGCAGCTTTCAAGTCGCCGTGGTGATAGCCCGAACCTTTGCGCTGTAGTGTTAACATCGTTTACATTATGCCAGCAAGCGAAATCAACGTCAATCGATAAGGGTGGGAAATCATGTTTGAGAGACTCGGCCGTTTCATCGCGCAGCGCAGCAAATCCGTTCTGATTATCTCGTTGCTGACTTTGATAGTCGCCGGCGCAGTCGGCTTTCAAGCATTCGGAAAACTCGATGGTGGTGGATACAACGACCCCAAGAGTGAATCTTCTCGCGCCTTCGAGTATCTCAAATCTGAATTCAAACTCGAAGACCCTGCGGTCATACTTGTGATTGATGCGCCCAATGCAAGCGCTGATGATGCACAGGTGCGGACAACAGTCGATGCAATCACCGCAAAGGTGAGCGCTACTACAGGCGTCACCAAAGTACTGTCCTACTGGAATACCGGATC
The DNA here is from genome assembly GCA_964490435.1 of uncultured Bifidobacterium sp. Taxonomy (GTDB): domain Bacteria; phylum Actinomycetota; class Actinomycetes; order Nanopelagicales; family Nanopelagicaceae; genus IMCC26077. The sequence continues at coordinate 19,671 of CAZBCF010000024.1, forward strand.
ACCCCAATTGCTGAGCGCAGATCGCAAAGCGGGGTATCTCTTTGCCTACGCGAAAGATGATTCGTTCGACGGGTTGAGTGAGGTTGCCAAGAGCGTTGAGGCGAGTGTGGGGAGCACCTTTCAGGGGCTTTCAATCTATTACACCGGTACTGGAGCAGTTGGCGATGCCATCAACACCAAGATTGGTGACGACCTCAAGAAATCTGAGTCATTAGCGATTCCACTCACATTCATCTTGTTGCTCTTCGTGTTCGGTGGCGTCATCGCTTCTGCGATGCCCCTCGTTGTGGGCATTAGCGCAATCCTGGGTTCATTCTTCATCATCTACCTACTTACGCTCTTCACCGATGTAAGCATCTACGCAATGAATCTGATTACCGGACTCGGGCTAGGTCTGGGCATCGACTATTCACTCCTGATAGTCAATCGCTTTCGCGAAGAGTTCCATCAAGGAAAGAGCATCCACGACGCAGTGATTCGCACAGTTGCCACGGCCGGTCGCACCGTCTTCTTCTCCGGTTTAACCGTTCTTGTGACTCTGGCCTCGCTGCTCTTCTTCCCACTCAACTTCCTTAAATCCTTTGGATATGCAGGTATCTCGGTAGTCGCGCTAGCAGTGCTGGGGGCTCTGATTCCGCTCCCGGCGACTTTGGCAGTGCTCGGAAAACGCATCGATAAATGGGTCATCAAAAAATCTTCGGTCACGCCAAAGGAAGATGGTAGGTGGGCAGATCTCGCACGATTCGTGATGCGCAAGCCGCTCACCATCACAATTCTCACCCTCATTCTGCTGGGAATACTCGCCGCACCAATCCGAAACATCGCGTTTGGTCAGACTGATGTGACTGTGCTACCGAAGACACATCCGGTGGCGATGACTTCACAACTCATTGATGAGCGCTTCCCTGGACGTGAGGCCACTCCCGTTGAATTCCTCTTCATAGATGGGGCAAAGAATCTCTCGACCCAAGAGATTGACTCGTACAAGAGCAAAATTGAAGATGTACCTGGCATCACTCATGTCACTGAGAACACCACTGCTAATGGCATTGTTCGATTCCAGGCAATTCACAAAATGAGTCCGCGTACCTCGGCGGCGCAGACTTTGATCAATGAGATTCGCGATATTCCTGCGCCTGCCGGTTTGTTAATTGGTGGAGTCGCTGCCGACTACACCGACACCCAAAATGGAATTGCAGGTGCACTACCCATAGCTTTAGGTTGGGTCCTGCTCAGCGTGCTCATCTTGCTCTTTGGATTCACTGGCTCAGTGATTCTTCCGATCAAGGCGGTGCTGCTTAATGTGCTCTCTCTCAGCGCCACATTAGGCGTCGTCACATGGATCTTCATCGAGGGTAACTTCGCCAAAAACTTGGGCGACTTCACAATCACTGGAACTGTAGACACAGGAATGATCATCTTGATGCTACTGACCACTTTCGGTCTATCCATGGACTACGAAGTTTTCTTACTCTCTCGCATCAAAGAGGAATACCAGCGGAGTGGGAATAATAAAGAATCCGTTGCCTTTGGTCTTCAGAAATCTGCTCGGATTGTCACTGCTGCAGCATTAATTCTTGCTGTGGTCTTTGCAGCATTCGTAATAAGCGGCGTGACTTCAATCAAAATCCTCGGATTGGGCGTTGCTTTTGCGATTCTGCTCGATGCGACGGTTGTTAGAGCCCTATTGGTCCCTGCGCTGATGCGGATGTTTGGTGATGCGAACTGGTGGGCACCAGCCAGGCTTAAACGGTTTTCCATCTCACACTAGCTATCAATTAGACTTCATGAATGGATTTGCTAGCGACCTTCACCTGTAAAGATACTTCGGGCATAGTGCACACGATGACTGATGCAATCTTGAAGTGTCGCGGAAACATCATCGAGAATCAACAATTTACCGACCCGCTCACTGGCATGTTCTGCATGCGCACTCGGTTCACCACCGATTCATCACTGGCTGAATCCGAGGCTATCCTGAGTAAGGAATTGGAAAGATTTGCACCCGAACTCAAGGTTCGCGAAGTGAGTAAGCGTCCTCGCGCTTTGATCTTGGTCACTAAGGAAAGCCATTGCCTAAGAGATATCCTCTACCTTCGAGAACTAGGTGAACTACCAGTCGAGATTCCGCTCGTAATCTCAAATCATGAAGAGTTGCGTAGCTTGGTCGAGTCACATGGGATTGCATTTGAATATCTGCCGGTGAACGCTGAAAATAAGCAAGCTCAAGAGTCAGAAATCATGAAACGAATTGAGTCTCTTGAAATCGATGTTGTCGTCCTAGCTCGCTACATGCAAATTCTCTCTAGTGAATTCTGTAATCAGTTTGCCGGCCACATCATAAATATCCATCATTCATTCTTACCTGGATTCAAAGGAGCGCGTCCTTATCATCAAGCATATGAACGCGGTGTAAAAATCATAGGTGCTACGGCGCACTTCGTGACTGAAGATCTCGATGAGGGTCCAATCATTGAACAAGATGTCGCTCATGTAACCCACTCAGCTACTCCAGAAGAACTCATCTCGATTGGTCGAGATATTGAAAGACGAGTGCTCGCAAAAGCCGTACGCATGTACGCTGAAGATCGCATCTTTCTGCTTGGCAATCGCACTGTGATTTTCAATTAATACTGCTAGATCAAACAAAAGGACAAAAGAACAAAAGAACAAAAGAACAAAAGAGTGTCCCCGACCAGAATCGAACTGGTGACCTACCGCTTAGGAGGCGATCGCTC
>CAZBCF010000025.1:0-21890 GCA_964490435.1 uncultured Bifidobacterium sp.
TTGATGGAGAAGGCCGATCAATATCCCGATCGTCTGAGCGGAGGACAACAGCAGCGAGTTGCGATAATTCGTGCACTTGCAGTCAACCCTCGAGTCCTACTGCTTGATGAAGTGACCTCGGCGTTAGATCCCGTGTTGGTTAATGAGGTGTTGATGACCGTGAAGGAACTAAAGGAAGATGTTGGCTCAGCAATGACGATGGTCATTGCCACCCACGAGATGGGCTTTGCTCAGCAGGTTGGCGATCAGGTCTGTTTCCTAGAATCTGGAGGGGTAGTCGAGATTGGCCCTTCGGAACAAGTTCTCCAGGATCCGCGCGACAACCGCACCAAAGAATTCCTAAGGAAGGTACACGAAGCGGGTCGGCTCTAAGTGAACGGCATAAATTTCGAGGTTCTCGAGGGCGATCCAGAGTCAAGGGTTGTGCTTCACGTTCCGCACTCCGCGCGGGAGATACCGAGTGAGATTCGGTCACAACTACTCCTAACAGATAGCGAACTAGAGGTAGAACTAGACGAGATGACGGACACAAATACCGATCTGCTGGCAAATAAAGCTGCTGCGATGGCAAAAATAAAACCATGGATATTTTGCAATACCTTTTCACGGCTGGTCATTGACCCAGAGCGCTTTCCTGACGATCGAGAAGCAATGAACTCCATCGGGATGGGCGCTGTATATCGAAGAACTTCAACCGGACACCAGTTACGCAAAGACGATGCTAATCGTGATCTCCAACTAATCGAGAGGTACTATCTTCCATACGCTAAAGCTTTTGATTCGTTGATTGAGCAACTGTTGAAGGCTCAAAATAGCGTGACAATCATTGACGTGCACTCGTATCGATCTCAAGAACACCTCAATAGCCTCAACAAAGGTCAACGGCGCCCTCCAGTTTGTATTGGTGTTGATGATTTCCATACCCCACAGTGGTTACGAGAACTATCCATCTCATCGTTTAGGGTTTTAGGTGAGTATGTCCTCAATGAACCATATGCGGGAACCTATGTTCCGCTCTCGTTCTATGAGAGAGAACCACGGGTGACGTCGGTGATGATGGAGAATCGGGAAGACACGATTTTCAGCGAGCGGCTGGAAAGTGCTGCAGGTGCCTTAGGCGTATTAATCGACGGAATTCAACAACGATGAAACGGAAAAAGGAGAAACCCCTGACGGTATGAGACGCCAGGGGTTTCTGATCCAGCCGGGGGATTTAGATGTCGAAATAGAGCTCGAACTCTGCTGGGTGTGGACGAAGTCGAACGTAATCGACCTCTTCCTTACGTTTGAAAGCAATCCAAGTATCGATGAGGTCTTGTGCAAAGACGCCACCTTGAGTTAAGAATGCGTGATCTTGCTCGAGATTATCGAGCACCTCTCCAAGCGATCCCGGAACTTGCGGAATAGCAGCCGCTTCGGCGCCTTCGAGTTCGTAGAGATCTTTATCGACAGGCTTTGGTGGCTCGATCTTGTTCTTAATGCCATCGAGTCCTGCCATCAACATCGCAGCGAATGCAAGGTATGGGTTGGATGATGGATCTGGGCAGCGGAACTCGATCCGCTTTGCCTTCGGATTCGAACCTGTGATCGGAATTCGGATACATGCCGAACGATTACGAGCCGAATAAACCAAGTTGACCGGAGCCTCATAGCCAGGGACGAGACGACGATATGAGTTGACCGTTGGGTTGGTGAAGGCAAGAAGCGATGGTGCGTGCTTGAGCAGACCACCGATATACCAGCGCGCCATGTCAGAAAGATCGCCATACCCCTCGCCCCAGAAGAGCGGCTTGCCATCTTTCCAGAGTGATTGATGGACGTGCATGCCTGAGCCGTTGTCGCCAAAGAGTGGCTTTGGCATGAAGGTTGCAGTCTTACCCGCCTGCCATGCGGTGTTCTTGATGATGTATTTGAACTTCATGAGTTCATCACCAGCGCTCAAAATATCGGTGAACTTGTAGTTGATTTCCATCTGTCCGGCAGTACCTACTTCATGGTGCGAACGCTCGACCTGAAGTCCAACGCGCCCTAAGTTCATCACCATTTGATCGCGCAGATCTGCGAATTGATCCGTTGGGGATACGGGGAAGTAGCCTCCCTTGATACGAGTGCGGTAACCGCGATTTGGCGTGCCATCTGCGTCGTATTCGATGCCGGTGTTCCATGCGCCTTCATACGAATCTATGTGGTGATATGCCTCGTTCATTCCGGTCTTGAAGCGCACGCTATCGAAGACATAGAACTCCGCTTCAGGGGCGAAGAAGGCGGTATCTGCAATTCCAGTCGAACGCATGTACTCAACCGCCTTGGCAACGATGCCACGCGGATCACGGGAGTAAGGGGAGTTGTCGACGGGATTGTGTACTGAGAAGAGGATGACCAGAGTCTTCTCTTTGCGGAATGGATCGATGAATGCCGAACCAGGAACAGGGAGTAACTTCATATCCGATTCATGAATCGATTGGAAACCTCGAATCGATGATCCATCGAACATCAAGCCATCGGTGAAGACGGCATCATCAAAAGATTCGACGGGGACATTGAAGTGGTGCTGGATACCAGGCAGGTCGATGAAACGAACATCGACGAGCTTGACATCTTCCTTCTTTATGTAGGCAAGAATTTCACTAGCGCTCTTAAACATCTCTTTTCCTCTTCTTTCTCTTCTTCCATTTTTCCATTTTCATTCTCCCTGAGCATTTGCTCGGGGAGGGTGCTCATACAGGTGGATGAAGAGCCTTTCAACATCGATGGTGAAGGGCGCCCCAACGAGGAGCCAGGCTAGAGTAGAGCCATGAAGCGGGAATAACCCCTATGTTTCGGGATTGTTACCTTTCATGGAGTCAGCCTTGAGGGTTGCCTCTAGGCTCTGCGGTATGAGCGAATCGTTGAGCCCCGGGCTACCGCAGGCCACCTACGCCCGCCGGTTATTCGCTCTCTGCCTCGACTGGTTCGCTGCCCTCATCATCGCTCGCCTGATTGCTCAAGACGTCCTAGCCCTTGACTGGTTGATTCTGATCATTTTCTTTATCGAGGTGACTTTCTTCACGATTCTCATCGGAGGGTCCGCGGGTCAAGTGGTGGTGGGAATCCGAATCGTCGATATCGATACCGGGATGAAGATTGGGTTCTTGGCAGCAATCATGCGGACCTTCTTACTCTGCCTTGTAGTGCCGCCGCTCCTGACGGTTCACGGCCGAGGCTTACACGATCGAGCGGTACGAAGCGTCGCAATTATTAGTAGGTAGAGCCAGCCACGTGAACGCAGAGGCGCGGTAACGCTTTAACGCTTCGGGATTTTCCTCATATTTGGCATCGGACCTTTAGGCATGGGCAGCTTTGCGCCACCGAGTGAGCGTTCGCGCGCACGCGCCTCACGTAATTGAGACTTGGTCAATTTCTTTGGGAGTTTCTTTAGATGCTTTTGTAGTTTGCGAATCGGCACTCGACCCTCACCGTCACCAACCAGTACCTCATGCACGGGTACACCAGAGAGGAATCGTTCCATCTTCCGTCGCTCGTCTGTCATCATCACCCGAACTGCATTCGTTCCTTCACCTGTCACGACAACGCCTGCGCGCCCAAGACTTCGATGGACCAAATCTTGATTACGTGCAACTTGTACACCAGCGGTCGTAGTCCAACCTTTCCGGATAGACATCAGAACGCTGGCACCTGCCCCCACTTGATCCTCAATCGAGGCGTAAGCAGCAGACTCGGCTAGGCGCGAGAAGATGAAAAGAGTGATGATGATGGCAAAGGGAATCGTCATCAGGCTCACGTAGATTGCGCGGTCAACCAAGACTCCGATTCCAACGCCGATTGCCATCGCAACGGCAAAGACGACGATAAGAAGGAGTGGCAGGAGCGGACGGGATTTACGCGTGACCTGATATGCCTGCCGAATTGTTTTGATCCATTCAGGAGACTTCCGTTTTTTCTTCTCTGTGTTTCCGGTCTTCTCTGTTTTTGCTGTCTTTGCTGTTTTTGCTGTCTTTGCGCGTGCCATGTCCTACAGATTACCCCTTCTCGCGTTCGACTTCGTCCAGGGTAGGGGCGGTTCCACCTAGCCGGGCCGGCGCCCACCACTGTCCTTGGTGTGCATCGGGATACTCACTCTGCACTACTCGCAATAACAGCTCGAGCGCACTTTTGATCTGCGCCTCCGCATGTTCGACCTCAGTTTCGCGCGTGAAATACAAGGGTTCACCTACATAAATCGAAATCGGGAACTTCTTTCGACTGAAGTCTCGCCGTCGCCCCTTTGTCCAAATCCTTTGGCTACCCCAGACGATGGTGGGAAGTACCGGCACATTCGCTCCGATTGCCAGTCGGGCTGCGCCAGATTTCAGCGCCTTTATCTCGAAACTTCTGGAGATGGTCGCCTCAGGGAAGATGCCAACAATCTCTCCGGCTTTGAGGGCGCGTAACGCAGCAACGAATGAAGCCGAACCAGAGTCACGATCTACGCTGATGTGATGCATGCCGCGCATGAGCGGTCCGGCAATCTTATGATCGAAGATCTGTTTCTTCGCCATATATCGGACGTAGCGCTTAGCGGGCAGCGCTGCAGTTCCCGAAATCGCAAAATCTAAGTAGCCCACATGATTGATTGCCATGACTGCGCCACCAGAGCGCGGAATTCTCTCGGCTCCTTTGATGGTGAAACGCAAGCCGAGCACACGCCAGAAGAGTCGAACGAGAGTGATGACAACTGGGTAGACCCGATCAGTCATGTGAAGTGATCGCTTGCTTTGCTTCGCGTGCTTGCGCGTATAACTTCCCTGCGCGATAACTAGAGCGAACAAGCGGCCCACTCATCACTCCGGCAAATCCAATGTCACGGGCGAGTGCAGCCAGTTCGACGAATTCGTCAGGCTTTACCCATCGCTCGACAGGGTGATGCTTGGCAGTCGGGCGTAGGTATTGGGTGATCGTAATCAGGTCGCAGCCGGCTTGATGAAGGTTGATGAGCGCTTCTTCTATCTCCGCGCGCGTTTCACCGAGACCGAGTATGAGATTCGATTTCGTTATCAAACCAAAGTCGCGGGCTTGCGAGATAACATCAAGCGAGCGTTCGTAAGTGAATGCGGGTCTGATTTGGCGGAAAATCCGCGGCACGGTCTCGAGATTGTGTGCGAACACTTCCGGGCGAGCGGCAAACACCTGCTCGAGTAGTTCGGGGCGCGCATTGAAATCAGGGGCGAGCATCTCAACTCCGCAACCGGGGACTAGTTCGTGAATCTTGATGATGGTCTCGGCATAGAGCCACGCTCCTTCATCATCAAGGTCATCTCGTGCAACTCCAGTGACGGTTGCGTAGCGCAATTCCATTTTCGCGACCGATTCGGCAACACGTCGTGGTTCGTCACGATCGAGCGGAAGTGGTTTGCCCGTATCGATATTGCAGAAATCGCATCGCCTCGTGCAGACCGACCCTCCGATAAGAAACGTTGCTTCTCGATCTTCCCAACATTCGAAGATGTTGGGACAGGCAGCCTCCTGGCACACCGTATGCAGCCCTTCGCCGGAGACAAGCGAACGCAAACTTGTGTATTCAGGACCCATCTTGGCTCTGGTCTTGATCCAGTCGGGTTTTCGTTCAATCGGAGTGCGGGCATTACGCGCTTCAATGCGCAGGAGTCGACGACCTTCAGGTGCTGGTGCGCTCATGCGACGATTTTCTCGAATTCGAGCGCCAATTCTGCCTCGACAATAGGTAGTACATCAGTGATGCTTATCTCTCGTCCCAATTCGGCGCTCATTGAAGTCATCACAACATCAGGAATCCCACAGGGCACAATCTCTTCAAAGTATGCAAGATTTGGATTCACATTTAATGCAAAACCGTGCGTGACGATACCTTTTGCAACTCGGATACCGATGGATGCAATCTTGCGCGGTTGCGAATCATCAGCAATCCACACTCCCGAGTTTTCGCACATTTGATATGACTGAATTCCGAAGTGAGCGAGCGTGGCAATGAGTGCGCGCTCGAGTGCACGGACGAAATCGACAACCTTCGTTGGTTCCTTCAATTTAACAATGGGGTATCCAATAAGTTGTCCGGGTCCATGCCAAGTGATCTTCCCGCCACGATCGACATCGATGATGGGTACATCGTTAATTGGGTTGATTGGGCGCTCTGCCGGGGAGGTGCGTCGACCGGCGGTGTAAACCGGCGGATGTTCAAGAAGTAGTAGCGTCGAGGGTGTACTACCTTCAAGGACTTGCGCATGGATTTCCCGTTGCATTGATAACGCCGATTGGTAATCAATCACACCAAGTTTGCGCGTGATACATCGCGATTGAGTCGCCACAGCCATACGTATTAGCCTACCTAAGAGGGTCGAATCCGCCCTATTTCCGCAGTTGGCGCTAAGATTCGAGAGCGCGTGTCCTGAGGGACTCTTGCTTGATTTGAGAGGAATTTCACCCCGTGTCCACTGCATCGAACACCACTACAGCCGTGCGCCAGACCGGTCGCGCTCGAAAAGGTCTCTGGATTTCCATCCTGATTATCATTGGCTGGCTGTCGATTGGTGGTATCGCTGGCCCAGTCTTCTCGAAGATTTCCAATGTCCAGAAGAATGATAACTCTGCATTTTTGCCGCAGAGCGCAGAATCGACCGTCGCGAGCAAGATCATCGTCAAATTCTCGGACCAAGCCTCTGATGTATTACCTACCTTGCTTCTGGCGGTCGGTGATGTAAGCCCACAGAGTAACCCCGAAGTGTTCGCACAACTCAATTCCTACGCAGCGCAATTAGGGAGCAAGGTACTCCCTGAATCGAAGAAGCCACTAAGCACATATTTCATCCCGGGAGCTCCGCTACAAGCGATTCCGTCACAAGATGGCAAGGCAGCCCTGATAAATGTGCAGATCAATTCGAAGATTGCTGGCGAGAACATTAACGATGAGCCGGCGCTTCCATTAATTATCGAATTCATTCGAGCAGACCTCGAGAAAACTTTCGGTGATGGAGCGATTGAAACCCACGTCACCGGACCGGGTGGAATCTTCGCCGATCTCTTTGGCGCGTTCGGTTCGATTGACACCCAGTTGTTGTCAACCACTTTGATTGTGGTGGCAATCATTTTGATTGTCGTCTATCGATCACCTTTCCTATGGATCATTCCACTCTTCACGGCTGGCCTCGCACTCGCTTTTGCGACGATGATCGTCTACTACCTAGCAAAAGCAAATGTCATCGATTTAAATGGGCAAACCCAAGGAATCCTCGACGTGTTGGTGCTGGGCGCTGCCACCGACTATGCCCTCCTGCTGATCTCCCGGTACCGAGAGGAGTTGCATCTTCATCAATCTCGCTTCACCGCTATGCGGGTGGCATTACGTGGAGTTGTCGAGCCGATCATCGCCTCCGGTTCAACGGTTATCGCAGGTTTGATGGTCTTACTCCTAAGTGACCTATCCAGCAATAGAGGACTTGGCCCAGTAGGTTCAATCGGTATCGCATGCGCCATGTTTGCCGCGCTCACTCTGCTGCCCTCGCTCTTAGTGCTTTTCGGCCGCTGGGTCTTTTGGCCCAAGAAGCCGCGTTTTGATTCAGAGGATGAGAAACTTTCTGGATTGTGGGCGAAGGTTGGTAGCGCAGTCGATCGCAAACCAAAGCCCATTTGGATTAGCACCGCGCTACTCCTTGTAATCTTCGCCGGCTTCTCATTCACTTTAAAGTCTGACGGACTAGCGCAGACTGACGCGTTTACCACCCGACCTGACTCTGTCATCGGGCTCGAGAAATTAGGTGAGCATTTCCCAAGTGGCGAAGGGACTCCGGTTGAAATCATCGTGAAAGAGTCTGATGTGCAGGCTTCGGTCGCGGCGATTTCCAAAGTTGAGAACGTTGCTTCGGTCGTGCCCGTCACCAATTTCGACAGAGCCACGATGCAACCGACGAAAGATATAAAAGTCATCGATGGGAATGTGCTGCTTTATGCAATCCTCGAAGTTCCAGCAGATTCGACTGAAGCGAAGAACACAATTCCACTCATCCGTGAGGCTGCGAAGTCAGTGAACGACACCAGTCTGGTTGGTGGACAAACTGCTGTCGGATACGACGTCGATCAATCTTCGCGCCGAGATAATCGCGTCATCATCCCGATTGTCTTGCTTCTCATCGCGCTGATTTTGGGTTTACTCTTGCGAAGCATCTTCGCTGCCGGCCTCTTACTCCTCACTGTGGTGCTCTCATTCTTTGCAACGCTGGGCGTCTGTGCCTTGGTCTTCGAACACATCTTTGGCTTCAAGGGCACCGATGCGAGCTTCCCGCTCTTCGCATTCGTCTTCTTGGTTGCACTAGGTATTGACTACAACATCTTCTTGATGACTCGAGTCCGTGAAGAGGCTAAGAAGATTGGCACTAAAGCAGGAGTCATTCGAGGACTCACCGTCACCGGTGGTGTGATTACCTCAGCAGGAATCGTGCTTGCGGCAACCTTCGGGGTCCTCGGCGTGCTGCCGTTGGTCTTCCTGGCTGAACTTGGATTTGCTGTCGCATTCGGAGTGCTCCTCGACACTATCGTGGTCCGTTCACTCCTCGTGCCAGCGCTGGTGCGAATTCTGGGAAAGAAAATTTGGTGGCCATCGAAGCTTTCTCGAGAGGGCATCGATTGAGTAGAGCCCCGCGCGTTGCTCTAGTCGGTTATGGCCTTGGTGGCCGGGTTTTCCACGCCCCATTATTAGTGGGCGCTGGTTTTGAAATCGCGGCGATTCTCACTTCATCGCCAGAGCGCATCGCGCGAGCTGCGAGCGATTTCCCTAACGCCACCATCTGTTCGACGATGGCCGAGTTACTTGCCCGCGAACTTGATCTCGTCGTGATTTCATCGGCAAATCAAATGCATGCTGAACAAGCAATAGCAAGCATCGACGCTGGCATCGCCGCTGTGATTGATAAGCCAGTTGGACGTGACCTTCCCGAAACCAAGGCAATCTTCGCCGCTGCTGAGCAGAAAGGCGTGCTTATCTCTGCTTTCTTCAATCGCCGCTGGGATAGCGATGCGCTCACTCTCAAAAGAATCATCCGGGAGCGGACCTTAGGTCCAATTCATCGATTCGAATCTCGATTCGAAAGATATAAACCGGAGATCACTCAGTATGGCTGGCGCGATGCCAACGATCGTGAATCAGGTGGTGGATGGCTTCTTGATATCCAAACCCATCTCGTCGCCGGCGCGCTCGATTTGTTCGGACCTGCCGAGGTGGCATTTGCAGCGATGCGAAATATTCGCGGCGCTTCTGACGATGATGTCATCATCGTCTTACACCACTTGATGGGTGTTGACTCGTATCTCACCGCCAGCGCAGTCTCTGGTTTCACAGGTCCGCGCGTGCGGCTCTCTGCTCGTGGCGGCACGCTCATCATTAACGACCTTGATCCGCAAGAGGAGATGTTAAAGGGCGGGGCGATACCGCACGGTGGACGCTGGAATCAGCCGACCAGGTCAACGGCACAACTCTTCCGAGGTGATAACGGTGTGAGTGAAGAGGTGCCAGCCGAGGATGGAAAATATGTTGATTTCTACTTGCAGGTGCGGCGGGCGCTCGAGGGCGCAGACACGATGCCAATTCCACCCAAAGATGCGCTCGACGTTGCGCGCTTGATTGATATCGCGCGAGAGATATCGCTGCGTTGATCATCGTCATTGGTGCTGGACTTGCCGGATTGCGAGCCGCGCTTACCATCCAAGAGAGCGGTCAGCAGGTTCACCTCATCGAAGGCAGCGATGATGTCGGAGGGCGACTTTCAACTGAAAGTATTGATGGTTTTACCATCGACCGTGGATTCCAAGTGGTTAATCCCGGATATCGTGAATTAGAGAGATTGGATATTCGAACTCTTTTCCACGCCATTCCGGCAGGCGCAGTTGCCCAGGTTTCAGGGCAATGGAAGTTCTTCGGTGATCCGCGGCGGGAACTGAGATCGCTGGGTAGCGCACTCCCAACTATTGCGGGAAACCCACTTCCGTTCCTCTCAATATTGCGTGGCGTGTTTCTCTCTACTGTCGAAGAGGGGGAGAGCGCCGAGGGTTTTCTGCGCCGGATAGGTGTAAGTGGTGAAGTATTCGATGCGATCATCGCGCCCTTCTTGCGCGGAGTCTTTCTTACAGAATTGAGTGCGGTCGATGCGCGATTTGCCCGCAGAGTGCTTCGTTCGCTTTATCGCCGCGTACCTGGTCTTCCTGATGGTGGCGTGCAGACGCTTGCACATGAATTACGAAACCGATTGAAATCTATCCAATGCAGTACTCGAGCCACCGGAATAGCGCGCGCGGGCAAAGGCTTTACAGTGACGACTGATAGCGGAACACTCTCCGCTCGCTATGTAATTGTGGCCACTGACTACCACAATGCAGAACACCTTTCGAAGCGCTTACCAGCGCTCTCTTTTGCCAAATCAACTGCCTGGTACTTCACGGTCGAGAGTCCATTACGCATGCAACATCAACTGCATGTATCCGCGGTGGAGTCGGGTCCGGTTGTCACCTCGATTGATATCGCTGCGGTGGTGCCCAGTTACTCTCCCGATGGCAGAGGACTTCTCTCGGTCACAACATTAACGCGGTGCTCTGAGTCAGAGGTGCGTGCTCATCTCGAGCGCATCTATGAACAACCAGCAGCAGGAGAATTGATCGCGCGCCTTGATATCGAGAATGCGCTGCCAATCATCGGACCAGGCGCACAGCGAACTGGGATTCTCGATGATGATGGTTTAATTTTCGCCGGAGATTATCTGACTGAACCTTCGCAAAATGGTGCGTTGCTCTCGGGTCGGTTGGCTGGCGAGCGTGTGCTTGAACTACAGGCACGGCAAGCACGGCAAGCATGGTAGCCGAGTCACACTAGATACTTACTCCATAGTTAATTTACTGCGCGGCAAGTTTGGCGAGGGCTGGCGCAAGATGTGGGAAGTCGAAGGTGAAACCGGCTTCATTGAGCCGCTCCGGCAAGACCCGCTTGGAGCCGAGTATTTCGGTAGAGAAGCCGCCCAGCGCAATTTTGAGCGCGAAACTTGGTACAGGTAATAAAGCAGGGCGGCGGAGCGCACGCGCAAGCGCTGCAGTGAATTCGCTGTTTGTTGCGGGGTTTGGAGCGGTGAGATTGACCGGACCTGAGAGGTCGCTCTCTATGAGGTAATCGATGGCTCGCACATGGTCGTGCAGGGTGATCCATGACCACCATTGCTTGCCTGAGCCCAGTTTGCCGCCTAGTCCGAATTTGAAGAGCGGCATCATCCGCCCCAAGGCTCCGCCAGTTGGATCAAGGACCAGACCAGTGCGAATTTTCACTGTACGTACCGATGGTGCGCTGTCGGCGGCGCGTTCCCATTCGAGGCAGACATGCGCGAGGAAATCATCGCCACCACGATCATTCTCAGTCACGGCACGATTTCCCGTTTCACCATACCAACCGATGGCACTTGAGGAAATTAACGATTTGATTTTGAGTTGTTCGGCTGCATGTGCAATTGTCGTCGTGCCGTACAGTCGTGAGTTGAGAATCTCGCCTTTGTAAGCCGCGCTCCACCTTTTGTCGCCAACTCCGGCACCTGCAAGATGCACAATCGCATCAACACCTTCGAGTGCGACGAGATCAACTTTGCCATCCATTGGGTCCCATGACGCCTCATCTTTGGCGCGCGGTTCGCGACGTACTAACTTGATGACGTTGTCACCCTTCTCGCGAAGGTGCGCAACCAACGCTGAACCGATAAGCCCAGATGCACCTGTGACTGCGATAGTTCGGGTCATCAACAGCCTTTATAGGCCAAGGTCGGCTTCGAAGCGTCCAAGTTCGAGCCGCTCCTTTAATGTTCCAAGGAAGCGTGCCGCATCGGCGCCATCGACGATTCTATGATCGTAGGAAATCGCCAGATAGACCATCGAACGAATTGCGATCTTCTCCTCGCCATCGCTTTCGGTTATGACGACTGGGCGTTTTACGATCGAACCAATTCCGAGAATCGCAACTTGAGGTTGATTGATGATGGGCGTGTCAAAGAGCGCGCCACGGCTTCCGGTGTTGGTGATGGTGAAGGTGCCACCGCTTAATTCATCAGGATTGATCTTGCTATCACGAGTGCGAAGTGCGACATCGCTGATGCGGCGAGCCAGCCCTCCTAAATTCAAATCGCCAGCATCTTTGATTACTGGAACGAGTAGCCCGCGTTCGGTGTCGACTGCAATTCCGAGATTCTCAGTGCCGTGATAGACGATGTTTTCACCATCTATAGAGGCATTGACAACCGGATGTTGTTTGAGCGCCTCGCACACTGCCACGGCAAAGAATGGCAAGAAGGTGAGATTAACCCCTTCGCGCTCTTGGAATGAGCCCTTTGCTTTCGCACGAAGTTTCGCGATCTTTGTGACATCTACTTCGATGACGGTAGTCAACTGCGCTGAAGTCTGGAGAGATTCGACCATTCGCGAAGCAATGACCTTACGAAGTCGGGTCATCGGCACGGTGGTACCGCGAAGCGGAGAGGCAATAACTGCACCGCCCTGCGATTGGCTCTGCGAAGTGGTCCCGCTCGTTGATATGGCAACGGGTGCGCTTGTTGCAATTGGCGGTGTATTGGCAGGCTTTGCTGCAAGAGCGCGTGCTCTCTCAGCCGCATCGTAGACATCTTGTTTGCGAATTCGCCCACCCACTCCGGTTCCGGAGACCTGCGCCAAATCAATGTTCAATTCAGCAGCGAGTTTTCGTACCAAGGGGGTGACGTACGAATCTGATGCGGGTCCTGTAACTGGAGCAGCAACTGGAGCAGCAACTGGAGTAGAGATGGAGTTCATCGGCTGTGCAGCGGGTGTTGCAGGTGCTGTGGGAGCAATTGGCGCTGAGGGTGTAGCCGGAGTTGCAACAGGAGCAGCCGCAACAGGCGCGGGTCTTACCGGAGCACCGGAAGCTGAGATTGCAGCGAGTTGACCTCCTACGGGAACCACCGAATCTGCAGCGGCAAAAATCTCTGCGACTACACCTGCGACCGGAGAGGGAATTTCGGTATCGACTTTGTCTGTTGAGACTTCAAGGAGCGCCTCATCCATGGCGATTGAGTCGCCAACGTTCTTCAACCATCGAGTAACAGTTCCCTCTGTCACTGATTCACCTAAAGCAGGCATGACAACGATTTCGCCAGAGGAAGAAACTGGCTGTGCAACAGGTGCAACAGGTGGAGCGGCGGCGGCAGCAGCAGGAGTTGGTGCAGGTGCGGGGGTTGCTGGTGCGCTCACAGGAGCCGGAGCGCTGGCACCATCGTTGATCACGACAAGTTCGGCGCCAACTGGAACTGTTTGATCTACGGCAACGAGAATCTTGGAGACAGTGCCTGCGACGGGTGAAGGAATCTCGGTATCGACTTTATCGGTGGAGACTTCAAGGAGCGGCTCGTCGACTGCGACCTGATCGCCTTCATTCTTAAGCCAGCGAGTCACTGTGCCTTCGGTGACGCTCTCGCCAAGTGCTGGCATCACGACATTAAATGACATCTTCTTCTCCTCTAGTCTGCCTAATCGTAATAACTATCCGTGGGCGTGCAATGGTTTGCCGGCTAGGGCAAGGTGCGCCTCGCCAAGAGCCTCTGACATGGTCGGATGGGCATGGATGAGTGGGGCGACATCATCGGCGCTGGCCTCCCAATTGAAGATCAACTGAGCCTCAGCAAGAAGTTCGCCCACTCGTGAGCCGACCATATGGATCCCTAAGACTGGTCCATCTTTTTGTGCGACAAGTTTGACCGAACCCGCGGTTCGAAGGATTTGTGATTTACCGTTTCCAGCCAAGTCGTAAACGAGTTCAACGACATCATGGCCGCGCTCTTTCGCTTGCGCAGTGGTGAGCCCAACCGATGCAACCTCAGGCTCGGAGTAGGTCACTCTCGGAACACCGTCGTAATTAATTGGCCGGGGATTAAGCCCAGCGATTTCTTCTGCAACAAGAATTCCCTCACCAAAACCAACATGGGCGAGTTGCAATGTGGGAATCAGATCACCCACCGCAAAGACTCCAGGAACATTGGTCCGACATTTCTCATCGACGAGTACATAACCGCGATCCATCGCAATTCCGATTTCTTCATAACCGAGATTCGCTGAGGTTGGTCCTCGGCCAACAGATACGAGGAGTAAGTCGGCTTCGAACTCGCGACCATCTTCGAGGGCGACCTTGACGCCGGTTGCCGTTGGTGTTGCGCTCTTGAATCGCACACCCAATTCGAAATTGATTCCGCGCTTTCGGTAAGCACGTTCAAGCAACTTGGAACTTGATTCATCTTCGAGCGGAACTAGGTGCGCAAGGCCCTCGATGATTCGTACCTCTGATCCAAATGACTTCCACACCGAGGCAAACTCACACCCGATCACCCCGCCACCGAGCACGATCACACTCTTGGGAACGTAATCGAGGGCTAGGGCGTGATCACTTGTGACGATGGTGGTGCCATTGATCTCAAGTCCGGGAAGGGTTTTCGGATAGGAGCCAGTGGCAAGGACAAGATTGGTGCCGGTGTACTGCTCTCCATTAACTTCGACTGTGTTGGCAGAGATGACCTTGCCATGACCTTCGACGTAGGTGATTCCTCGACTTTTCACTAAACCTTGCAGGCCCTTGTATAGCTTGCCGATCACACCATCTTTATAGGTATTGACCCCTTGCATATCGATGCCGCCCAATTCTGCGACCACCCCAAACTCATGGGCCTCTCGAGTGTTGTCTGCGATCTCTCCAGCATGTAAGAGCGCTTTGGTGGGGATGCACCCTCGGTGCAAGCAGGTGCCGCCTAATTTGCCCGCCTCAATCAGGGCAACTTTCAGACCAAGTTGGGCTGACCGAAGGGCGCAGGCATAGCCGCCTGAGCCACCACCGAGAATCACGACATCAAAGGACATGTACCGAACTCCGCTTCTGTTATGGGGCTATCTTCCCACTCTCAGCGGGTACTTGTGACCTCGGCGAAATGCACCAAGGAGCGGACGGCAAAGCCAACCCCGCCCACGGGGGTGTAGCCATGGGGCTGATCCTCGTTATACGAGGGGCCGGCAATATCGAGGTGGAGCCACGGCAGGCTCGAGGGGACGAACTCGCGTAGGAAGAGGCCAGCCACGAGCATGCCACCCATGCGCTCGCCGATATTGGCGATGTCAGCGGTAGGCGAATCTAGTGATGGGCGCAATTCCTCAGGCAGAGGCATCGGCCAAAAATTCTCGCCTGCGCTCCGAGTCGCGCTTAAGAATTGATCGCGGAAGCGATCGTCATTTCCCATGACGGCTGCCATTCGTTTTCCGAGCGCGATAATTTGCGCACCGGTCAATGTTGCAACATCGATGATGCCATCGAGTTTCTTATTTACCTCCGCTGCCCGGACAAGGACATCCGCAAGAATCAATCGTCCTTCAGCATCAGGATTGAGCACCTCGACCGTCTTGCCACCATAGATGGTGATGACATCGCTCGGTCGAGTGGCCGACTCGCTCACCATATTTTCGGCAAGTGGTGCCCAGGCATCGATTGCGATTGGTACTTTCAATTGAGCGATGGCCACGATCGCACCGATGACCGCAGCAGCGCCACTCATATCTGATTTCATCGCTTCCATGCCCTGAGCGGGTTTGAGCGCGAGCCCTCCGGTATCGAAGGTGATTCCCTTTCCGATAAATGCAAAGGACTTCTTCGCCTTAGTTGGTCGATACGAGAGGTGTAGCAACCGCGGTGGATTTGCTGAACCTTGACCTACAGCGGTGATGCCGCCATAACCGCCATTCTTAAGTTGAGTGTGATTCAGGACGTTTGCTTTGATGGTCGAGGGTAACTGCTTCTGCGCCAAGGCGACGAATTTCTCAGGCGTGAGGAAGCTCGGTGGCATGTTGATTAAATCACGAACAAATTTCACTTGTTTGCAAATTATTTCGACTCGTTTTAAAGCCGACGATGCGTTTCGAATGGTGCGCCCGGGCGAAATGGTTATCTTCTCGACGCTGTGAGACTTTGTTGAGTCACCTTTGAATTGATCAAATTGATATGAACCGAGCAGGGCCCCCTCGGCGACCGCCGATAGTTCATCGATATGAGAACATGCGATGGCGAGAGTGAATTGAGCATGACCGAGCAATGCGCGCGCGCCCGCGCCCGCGGCTCTACGCAAACGCTCTAAATCGCCTTTGTTAGTCAGGGCAGTTGCAATGGTCAAACGACCCATTGGATCTGTTAGCGCGTGCACCTCATCTGGTTCGCCCTTCGCTTGTGCATTGAGCAGTGCGCCCTTCAGCCACTGCGCATTCGTAGTGGTCAATGCACCATCTGCAGCAACGAGTGTGATCACGGGTTTGGCGCCACCAGATACGCGGAATCCGACGACCAATGGCTCTGATGTGCCCGGAGTTCCCAATGAGAGTGTCATAGCGAGAGCCTAACTAAACATTCGGGGTAAGTTGCGGATATGGAATCCCCGCTCCTCGCCGTTCACCAGAGCCTTGGGGCGAAGTTAGGTGACTTCGCTGGGTGGCAGATGCCGCTGGAATATCCGGCACCGGTAGGAGGCGGCACTCTCGCCGAGCACCAAGCAGTTCGCGAACGCGTAGGCATCTTCGATGTCTCGCACTTAGGCAAGATCTCAATCACTGGTGCGAACACGAAGAGTTGGGCTAATCAGATTTTCACCAACAATCTTGATCGAATAAACGCAGGGCAAGCTCAGTACTCGTTGCTATGTTCTGAAGACGGTGGCGTGATTGATGATGTCATTATCTATTGCTGGGGCGATGATCGGCTACTCATCGTTCCCAACGCTTCGAATGCGCCCGCGGTTTTCGACGTGCTGCGAGAGAAAAACTCTGGCAACTTCACCATTACTAACCAACATCAGGAATTTGCGGTAATAGCAGTTCAAGGTCCTCTTTCGGGGCAAGTCTTGCAGGCTATAGGGCTTGATCAAGATCTGGCATACATGTCTTTCACCGAAGTCGAACATTTAGGCGTGCGGTTCACGTTGTGTCGGACCGGATACTCGGGAGAACATGGCTACGAATTGATCCCGCCACGTGCGATTGCTATTGATTTGTGGAACGAATTAAGTCGCGAAGTTCTCGCTGCGGGGGGAAAGATCGCTGGACTGGGCGCGCGCGATACGTTACGAACGGAGATGGGATATCCGTTACATGGACATGAACTCGCTCTAGATATATCGCCACTCGAAGCAAATCTTTCGTGGGCAATTGGGTGGAGTAAGAAAGCGTTCCAAGGACACGAGGCGCTACGCACAGAACAGGCAAAAGGGGTCGATCGTTTGCTTCGCGGTTTGCTACTCACTGACCGCGGAATCCCAAGAGCAGGAATGATGGTACGAAATGGCGTGGGTGCTGCAGTAGGCGTAGTCACGAGCGGAACCTTCTCACCAACACTGAAAGAGGGAATCGCACTCGCGTTGATCGAATCTGGGATCGAAGTTGGTGATCAGTTGGTCATCGATGTACGCGGTAGGTCGCTTGGTGCCGTTGTCGTCAAGCCAACGTTTGTGCCATCGCATGTTCGCGTTTAAGCACGACGTTACCGCGCCGCATGGCTCGGCGGATGGCGTTCACGATAGGTTTACCAAGTAACAGGATAAGAATTGCGTTGAAAAGAGCGCGCGGGATATCCCACGCGAGCGCAGAGGCGAAATGAAAGATGATGAATCGCTGAAAGTTATCAACCACGCCCGCACCGGGAAGGTAGGCAATAGTGGTCGCTGGTGAGACTAGCCAGGGCCAGAGTTGGAGATCCATCAAGAATCCGAAGAGAAAAGCGGTGATTGCTCCGTAAGCAGCAAGCATGGGAATCTCGATTGAGTCGTGAAAACGTTTACCCGAGAATTCTGGTAGCGCGCCAGCGCCCCAACCAATCCACGCCGCGCACATCATCTGGAAGGCAAGCCACGGACCAACTCCGCCAGTCAAAAGCGCCGAAGCCAACATGGTCGTTAAGCCCAGAATAAAACCGAATCTTCGACCTAGTGCGCGAGCACCGATGATGATGACAAACCAGATTGGCTCCAAACCAACTGCACCCGCGCCGATTGACCGTAGCGCAGCCCCAGTTGCGCTTAATACTCCGAGAAAAGCCAGCGCCTTCACATTCAATGTATCGGAGGTAAGTTCAATAATCGCAACAAGCGTGACCAAAGGCAACAACGCAAGAAAAAGCCATCTGGCAGCACGGTCGTTCTCTGCAGCGATGAAAAGCGGCCACGTGAATGCGAACAAACCAATCAGCGAAGCGCTGAGAATAATCCCAGACGAAAGTGCGCGTGCATACTTAGGTGTTGTCAACGTGATTCACCCAGCGCAGCGAGAACTTCATTAACTGTCAGCCATTTTGATGGCGCAAGAACTTTTGCGACTTGAGGAGCGAAGGCTGGAGATGATGTCAGAATCTCAGAGGCATCTCCATCTGCAACGATTTCGCCATCAGCAAGCACGATAACTCTGGTAGCAATCTCTGCGACGAGTTCAACATCGTGCGAAGCGAGGATTACAGCAGAACTCTGATGGCTCTGTGCTTGGGAGCGAGCCCTGATGGCACGAACCAAACGAGCCTTCGCTTGATAATCCAAACCTCGGGTTGGTTCGTCGAGTACGAGAAGTGGTGGCTGATTCGCCAGGACTATCGAGAGCACCAAGCAGAGTCGTTCACCTTCTGAGAGGTCACGTGGATGGACTGACCTGTCTATATCAGGGAGAAGTTTTGCGAGAATCTCTCCGGTCGTGCCGCTAGTAACGAGGTTATCTGAATCGCTATGTCGCAATTCTTCCTCGACGCTTTGTGCGTAGAGCAGATCACTTGCCTCTTGTGGCACGTAACCAACGTGACTGATGAGTGATTTACCTTTGAGAGTGCGCGGGTCAGAGCCATTCAATGAAATAGCCCCTCTAGTAAGTTCGCGCGCTCCGACGATGCTCGATAGCAGGGTCGATTTTCCAGCGCCGTTTCGCCCCATCACCGCGACAACCTCACCAGACCGTACGGTCAGACAAGCATCCTTCAACGCAAGAGTTGCTCCATATTTGATGGTGACATTCTTCATATCGAGTAGAACTTTCTGAGCGCTTTCATTGCGTTGTCGAACAGGTGATGGCAGTTGTGCGGCGCGCTCTCCTAGTTGGCGGCGAGCATCGCGGACAGTGAGCGGGACATCAGTACTTGCTAGCGCTCGTGAGAGTTGGATGATTGGTGGAGCCAATGTAGAGTCCTTAAAGATCTCGTGCGGTAACCCAACTGACACCTCTCTCTCATCGCGCACATAGATGACTCTGTCGACGAACTGCAGCACACGCTCCAACTTGTGCTCAGCAAGCACCACGGTGATTCCCAAGTCATGTACTAATCGTGAGAGCGTCGCCAGAACTTCCTCTGCCGCAATGGGATCTAGCGCACTCGTAGGTTCATCAAGGAGCAAGATCTTCGGATTCATCGTCAACACAGATGCGATAGCCACTCGCTGGGTTTCACCGCCGCTGAGTGAGGCTAAGGAACGGTTGCGAAGTGGTGCAAGTGCGAGGAGATCAAGGGTGTCTTCGACTCGCTTTCGCATCACATCGGGCGGGATTCCTAGTGATTCCATTCCGAAGACTAGTTCTTCTTCTACTGTATCGGTGACGAAACCAAGTGCTGGATTCTGTCCAACGATTGCGATGACATCAACGAGTTCGCGCGGTTTATGTAGCGCAGTATCGCGACCATCGACGGTGATAGTTCCGGAGAAGATGCCACCAGTGTGGTGTGGAACCAGTCCATTCATCAGTTTCAGCAAAGTAGATTTTCCAGAACCGGTATCTCCCATAACTAAGACGAATTCACCCTCCGGCACCTCGAAGGAGAGATCTTCAAATATCGTCCGCTGCACGTAGGGGTAGACCAGCGTGACCTTGTCGAATCGAATCATGGGGCCGGCACCGCCCTTGTCGTGACAAGTAGCGGCGCTGCTGACAAGAGAAAGAGTGTGATAGCGAGGAGCAGATTATTCATCGTGCTTGCTAAGCCAGAGATGAATACGACGCTGATGCCCGTTGCGATTACGAAGTTCTCGCGGGTGCGCCACGGGATTGGGCGATATTTACTTCGACTATTTCGTCGATTACCAAGCAGCAATCCAGCGACAATAAGAATGAGCGAGACTATTAACGAAATGTGGTAGGCAGATCCAATGACGAGTTGGATAAGCGAATAAAGAAGAGTTAACAAACCTGCTGCCATAAAGAGGGTGGGAATCTTCGAGGGGCGCTTTGCCGCGCGATGTCCATAGCCGCGCGCTTCCATGGACTCAGCCAGAATTAGGGCGCGCTCGAGCGCCTCCTCGAAAAGTGGTACCAAGGTTTTCTTAAAGCCAAATCGTTCGGTATCACCACGTAGCGCTCGAGCGTGTTTGATTCGGCGCACGCTCATGGCGAAGTGGGGGATGAGCGTTGTGGCTATGATCAATGCGACTCCCGCTTCATGCACAATCCCGGGTAATGCACGTAGCGTCTGTTTTGGATTCGCAAGTGAACTTGCGGCAGCCACTGCGATGACTAGACCAAATATTGTCAGTGATTCGACGAATACGAAGCGAAGTCGTTCAGAAGTGACATCACCCCCCAAGAAAATCCCAGCCAACCACTCCGGCAATCGAATGCGTGGGATGGTGAAAAGTACGGTTCCTTGGCTAGGGACACTGAAAATCATGGCGATGAATATTCGAATGAGTAGTGCGACACAGGCAACCTTGATACCAATGCTGAGCGCTGCTGCCCAGGGGTCATTAGTTTTTCGTGCGAACGTCACTATCGAAATCGCAAGGATTATCAATCCGAGCAACCAAAAGTTTTGCACTCGACTGGTGGCGATGGCAAGGCAAATGCCCCATCCCCACCAGGCAAGCGGATGTAACGTTTTCATGAGTGAAGGTTGTGATCTCCGGTAGTTATTTCTTTATGAGTGACTCAGGGATCGCGATTGCATCAGCACCGCAATCCTTCGACGGGAATCCATTGAGGCCGCAAATAAATCCACCTTCACCAGCGCGAACTTTTGCGACTGTGTTGAGCAGGTCCATGCCGCTGGCATCAATAGGTAGCGAAGCGCAGCCTCTGGCGCTATCGGGGGCGGTATCTCCCTCTGGGTAGATCACGGGATCACCGAACTCGATGATATAACCCACTCGCTTCTTACCTTCTTCGACCTTGATGCTCGAGCAGAGCGTTTGGAAATCGGGATTGTCAGTTGGGGGTTGTGGATCAACGACCCCATCAGCGGAGAATGTGTAATTCCAGCCTTCCACTGAACCATCTTTCGGATCAGTCGTTGCAGGCCCTTCCGAAGCAGTGACCCACGTTGAACCATCGTCGCTACTTTGTGAGTAACCCCAATACCGGTAGCCCACTGATTCTTCGCTTGTATTGTTCGACTCGCTACTCGAACATGCGCCGAGAGCCAGCGCGAGGATTGTTAGCGTAAAGACGCTGAGGATTTTTCGTGTTGATTGTGAATGTGACACTGGGAACCTTTCAAGAAAGGGTCCACAAGGCTGGAGAGAGAAAAGGTGGAGAGTAGATATTGACCTTGCACCTTTGATCAATGCCGCCCCGCAAACCACGACGGGTGTTTTTTGGCTTCCCTCTAGCAGGTAATCCGACTTAACTTCCAAGGTTCGAAAGAATTACGGTTGCGGGTCAGCGCCGGATTCGCACCGGACTTCCCCCACGTCGAAGGAGTGTGAAGCATATGTAGTTGTGAGCGTGAGCATAGCCACCCAATGGTTACAAAGGCGAGCACTTTAGGTACTGTGGCGCTATGGAATATCGTCGACTCGGCCGTTCAGGCATGTATGTATCAGAGATTTCGTATGGAAATTGGATTACGCATG
>CAZBCF010000026.1:0-18578 GCA_964490435.1 uncultured Bifidobacterium sp.
GGCCGTGCCCGCGCTGTCTTCCAGAAGTTTGGTATTTGCCGCGTCTGTTTCCGTGAAATGGCGCACCGCGGTGAACTTCCAGGTATCACGAAAGCAAGTTGGTAATTAGCTACGCAGTAGGTCACTGGAACTCGCCAGTGATACCGCTACGAGAAAGGTTCTAGGTAGAGCCACTTATGACAATGACAGATCCGATTGCAGATATGTTGACGCGTATCCGCAACGCCAATACTGCTCATCACGAGAGCGTGACGATGCCATCTTCCACCGTGAAGTCGCGCATTGCTGCGATCTTGCAGCAGGAGGGTTACATCGCCTCGTACAAGGTCGATCAAAACTCTTTTGGCGTAGGCAAGACGCTCACAATCAATCTCAAATATGGTCCTAACCGCGAACGCTCCATCGCTGGGGTTCGTCGCGTGAGTAAGCCAGGGCTTCGTGTTTATGCGAAGTCGACTGCGCTACCTCGTGTGCTTGGCGGTCTTGGCGTTGCGATCATCTCCACTTCATCTGGGTTGCTTACTGACAAGCAAGCCGGCAAACAAGGAGTAGGCGGAGAAGTTCTCGCCTACGTATGGTGATCTGATATGTCACGAATCGGTAAGAAGCCCATAGTGCTTCCTAAGGGAGTCGAAGTAACTCTCAATGGCCAAGAGGTCTCAGTGAAAGGTCCGAAGGGAACGCTGTCTCTCACTATTGCATCACCCATCACCATAGCGAAAGAGGGTGAGAGCACTCTCGTACTCGCACGCCCAGATGATGAGCGAAATAACCGAGCCCTACACGGTCTCTCTCGTACCCTCGTGGCGAACATGATCGAGGGTGTCACGAAAGGCTATGAGAAGAAATTGGAATTGGTTGGTGTTGGATATCGCGTTGCCGCTAAGGGCAAGGATCTTGAATTCGCTCTCGGCTTCAGTCATCCAGTACTAGTTCCTGCCCCTGAGGGAATCTCCTTCGCAGTCGAGAGCCAGACCAACTTCTCGGTACAAGGAATCGACAAGCAACTAGTTGGCGAGGTCGCTGCGAACATTCGCAAGATCCGTAAGCCTGAGCCTTACAAGGGTAAAGGTGTGCGCTATGCCGACGAGAAGGTTCGCCGCAAGCAAGGAAAGGCAGGTAAGAAATAATGTCGCAGCAAGTGAGCGTTAAGGTCCGCAAGGGATCTGCACAGGTTGCGCGTAAACGCCGCCATTTCCGCGTGCGCAAGAAAGTGGTGGGCACCGCTGCTCGTCCTCGCCTTGTCGTTACCCGCTCTGCTCGCCATATCGTGGCCCAGATTGTCGACGATTCCGCGAGCAAGACTCTGGCTTCAGCTTCGACTATGGAAGCTGACATCCGCAATCAAAACGAAGATAAGACTCGCAAAGCGCGTCAAGTTGGCGCACTAGTTGCTCAACGCGCGAAGAGCGCAGGTATCACGAGCGTCGTCTTTGATCGTTCTGGGAATAAGTTTCATGGTCGAGTTGCCGCTCTCGCCGAGGGTGCACGCGAGAATGGATTGGACTTCTAATGGCTGCTGAAAAAGTTACTGATCGCAACGATAAAGGGGCTCGCGAACGCGGTGGCCGAGATCGTGGTGGTCGCGAAGGTGGTCGGGACGGCGCTGAAAAGAGCCAATATATGGAGCGCGTTGTCTTCATCAATCGCGTCTCTAAAGTCGTCAAAGGTGGTCGTCGATTCTCTTTCACCGCGCTAGTAGTCGTTGGTGATGGCAAGGGAACTGTCGGCGTCGGCTACGGCAAGGCTAAAGAAGTTCCAGCTGCAATCGCAAAGGCTGTCGAAGAAGCGAAGAAGAGTTTCTTCAAAGTCTCCATGATTCAAGCGACGATTCCGCATCCTGTCCAAGGGGAAGCCGCGGCAGGCGTGGTGCTACTTCGTCCAGCAAGCCCAGGTACTGGAGTTATCGCTGGCGGACCTGTCCGTGCAGTACTTGAGTGCGCTGGTATCCATGACGTTTTGAGTAAGTCACTTGGTTCAAGCAATGCCATCAACATGGTGCATGCAACTGTTGCTGCGCTAAAGCAACTTGAACATCCGTCGGCAATCGCGGCTCGTCGCGGTCTCCCACTAGAGAAGGTTGCCCCGGCAGCGCTTCGTCGTGCGATGAACGCGGGAGCACATTCACATACATCGGTAGGTGCGTAATGGGTCGGTTGAAAGTCACTCAGCTCCGTTCCAAAGTAGGCGGACGCCCGGAACAACGCGAAACTCTCCGTTCACTTGGCCTCAAGCGAATCGGCGACGTCGTCGTTAAGGAAGATCGCCCAGAGATTCGTGGCATGGTGCATGCAGTGCGCCATCTCATCCGTGTTGAGGAGGTCGAGTAATTATGACATTGAAGATGCATCATCTTCGTCCAGCACCTGGTGCTAAGAAGGCGAAGACTCGAAAGGGCCGCGGTGAAGCCTCGAAGGGAAAGACTTCTGGTCGTGGTGGTAAAGGTACTCACGCTCGTAACACTGTTCGCGCAGGTTTCGAGGGTGGTCAAATGCCACTACATATGCGACTTCCAAAGCTTCGCGGATTCAAGAATCCAGAGCGAGTCGAGTATCAAGCGGTCAATGTCGCAACGCTCAATGCGCTCTTTCCAAAGGGTGGCAACGTGGGCGTCAACGAGATTGTTGCTGCAGGTGCGGCTCGAAAAGGTTTGCCTATCAAGATCCTTGGTAATGGCGAGATCTCGGTAGCACTCACGGTAACTGCACATGCGTTCTCATCGAGCGCACAAGAGAAAATCACTGCCGCTGGCGGAAAGACCAACGCTCTCTAATTAGCGATAATTAAGAGCGAACTCGAGGGGAGAAGAGATGCTTGCAGCATTCGGAAAGGCGTTTAAGACGCCAGATCTTCGTCGCAAAATTTTCTTCACGCTCTCGATCATGGCGCTGTTTCGATTCGGTTCGGTGATTCCAACTCCAGGGGTCTCGTATCAGAATGTCCAGAAGTGCCTATCGCAGGTTGAGACCGGAGGCCTATTTGGTCTTATAAACCTATTCAGCGGTGGCGCTCTGCTTCAACTCAGCGTATTCGCTCTTGGCATCATGCCCTACATCACCGCCTCAATCATCGTGCAGTTGTTGACCGTAGTCATCCCACGGTTTGAGGCGTTGAAGAAGGAGGGACAGTCGGGGACTGCCAAATTGACGCAATACACCCGCTACCTCACGATCGGATTGGCAATTCTGCAATCTTCAGGTCTTATCGCAGTTGCGCGAACCCCGGGTCGTCTTTTTAGCGGATGTAATGAAGCGATCATCCCTGATACCTCATGGTCGCGAATCATCACCATGGTCGTCGTGATGACAGCAGGAACATCGGTGGTCATGTGGCTTGGCGAATTGATCACGGATCGAGGCGTCGGTAACGGTATGTCAATCTTGATTTTCACCTCGATCGCCGCTGGTTTCCCTGGTCAACTCTGGAGCATTCGCCTCTCTAAAGGCTTCTTTACCTTCCTCTTCGTACTTGCGATGGGATTCCTCATCGTTGCGGCAGTCGTCTTCGTCGAACAAGCCCAACGACGAATTCCAGTCCAATATGCGAAGCGCCAAGTTGGTAGCCGCTCATATGGTGGTGCAAGCACCTACATTCCCATCAAGGTTAACCAAGCGGGCGTCATTCCAGTTATCTTCGCATCATCGCTGCTTTATATCCCTTCCTTGGTCGCGAACCTCACTAATAGCAAAGCCGCCTGGGTTGTCTGGATCCAAAGTAACTTCGTCCGTGGCGATCATCCGATCTACATCGCTGCATACTTCTTCATGATCATCTTCTTCACCTACTTCTATGTCTCCATCACCTTCAATCCTGAAGAGGTTGCGGACAATATGAAGAAGTACGGTGGATTCATTCCCGGTATCCGCGCTGGTCGCCCGACCGCTGAATATTTGCAATATGTTCTCTCGCGTATCACGGCACCAGGATCGCTCTATCTTGGTTTAGTCTCCATCATTCCCATCATCGCCCTAGTTCTCTTCGGGGCCTCGCAGAACTTCCCATTTGGTGGTACCGCGATTTTGATCGTGGTTGGTGTTGGACTTGATACCGCAAAGCAGATCGAGAGCCAGTTGCAACAGAGGTCTTACGAAGGCTTCTTGCGCTAATGCGACTAGTACTCGTCGGCCCACCAGGAGCAGGCAAAGGTACGCAGGCGGAGTTCATCTCGGCGCACTTTGCTATCCCACACATTTCTACTGGAGATATCTTCCGTGCGAATCTCTCAGCTGGCACACCGCTTGGTCTTGAAGCCAAGGGATACATGGATAAGGGAGATCTCGTACCTGACGCTTTGACCACTGCGATGGTGAAGGATCGGCTACAACAAGGCGATGTTGCCAATGGTTTTCTCCTCGATGGCTTCCCTCGAACGACTGGTCAGGCTGAGGCTCTTGATGGCATTTTGCGCGACATCAAGAAGCCACTTGAAGTCGTTTTAGAGATGCAAGCAGACGAAGATGAAATCGTCGCTCGCTTGCTAGCCCGAGGTCGATCTGACGACAGCGAAGAGGTTATTCGCCATCGCTTGAAGGTCTATGCAGAACAGACTGCGCCAATCATCTCGTACTACAAGCATTCTGGGATCTTGCGCTCGATTAATGGGTTAGGTTCTGTAGCGGAAGTTACCGAGCGAGCAATCTCTGCGCTGAGCAAATAAAGTCTCTAAAGTTAGAGATCATCATGGCAATCGAAATCAAATCACTAGATGAAATCAAGAAGATGCGTAAGGCTGGTGTGCTGGTAGCGCAGACTCTTGATCGAATTCGCGAGGTCATTCGTCCAGGGTTGATGACAAAAGATTTAGATTTGATTGCACATAATTTCATCACGAAGAATGGTGGCGTGCCATCGTTCTTGGGTTATCACGGATATCCGGCCACGATTTGCACCTCGGTCAATAGTCAAGTTGTCCATGGCATTCCTGGTGAACTTGTATTGAAAGAAGGAGACATCATCTCAATTGACTGTGGCGCGATTGTCGATGGTTGGCACGGCGATAGCGCGATATCGCTGGGTGTTGGCGAGATATCGGTAGCAGACCAGAAGATGATCGATGATTGCGCTTATTCGATGTGGGCTGGTATTGCTGCGGCAAAAGTCGGGGGACGGCTCACTGATTTGAGTAATGCGATTGAAAAGGCAATTACCTCTCGTGGAAAGTATGGAATTGTCCGTGAGTACGGAGGACATGGCATCGGCACTGCGATGCATCAAGAACCACATTTACTTAATTACGGTTCAGCCGGGCGTGGACCGAAACTCGTAGCCGGAATGGCATTAGCAGTCGAACCGATGATCATGCACGGATCAGAGAAAGTTCGAGTAGAAAGTGACGAGTGGACCGTTTCGACCGTCGATGGATCGCGCGCAGCGCACACCGAGCACACTTTTGCGCTCTTGCCCTCGGGGGAAATCTCGGTCTTGACCGCCTTGGATTCTGGGTTCGAGGGGTTAGCCCCATTCGGGGTCAAACCCGCTGTTTTGTAGGGCTCTGACAAAGCCGATTTCTATAAATCGTCCAATTTGGCCTAGACTTGCCGGTCTTGGGTACATAACGGAATACATGGGAGTAGGTAGGGCTTGTCTAAAAAAGATGGTGCCATCGAAATCGAGGGCACTGTGGCTGAAGCTCTGCCCAACGCAATGTTTCGAGTTGAACTCACGAATGGACACAAAGTCCTCGCGCACATCAGCGGAAAGATGCGACAGAACTACATTCGCATCCTTCCCGAAGATCGTGTCATCGTGGAATTAAGTCCATATGACCTCACCCGAGGTCGCATCGTCTACCGATACAAGTAGACAGCAGTAACCAGAAGTCAGAGGAGGGTCATGAAGGTCAAACCAAGCGTCAAAAAGATTTGCGATAAGTGCAAAGTCATCCGTCGCAATGGCGTTGTCATGGTGATCTGCGAGAACCTCCGCCACAAGCAACGTCAGGGTTAATAACTAAATACATACTCGTGGTGAAACTGGATGAAAGTCCAGGCCCTTGGTCCAGAGGCTGAGGAATTCACTGCGGAGGACCTCTGGAATATCGAAAGGCCAACAATGGCACGTTTAGTTGGTGTGGATCTTCCGCGCGAGAAGCGGGTTGAAATCGCACTTACATATATCTTCGGAGTGGGGCGTACTCGTTCTATCGAGATGTTGACCGCTACCGGAATCAATCCGAATACTCGCGTGAAAGATCTAGAAGAGAGCGATCTCATCAAGCTCCGTGAGTACATCGAGAGCAAATTCAAGATTGAAGGCGACCTTCGCCGTGAGATTGCATCTGACATTCGCCGCAAGGTTGAAATTCAGTGTTACCAAGGAATTCGTCACCGCAAGGGTCTGCCTGTGCGTGGACAACGTACCCATACCAACGCGCGTACTCGCAAGGGTCCACGCGTTGCCATCGCAGGCAAGAAGAAGGTGACTAAGTAATGGCAACTAAACCAGCAGCTGCTGCTTCCGGAAAGGCAAAGCCCGCAGCAAAGATTCGCAAGAAAGAGAAGAAGAACGTTGCTGTCGGTCAGGCTCATATCAAGAGCACCTTCAACAACACGATTGTTTCCATTACCGATCCAACGGGAGCGGTCATAGCCTGGTCATCTTCAGGCCAAGTTGGTTACAAGGGCTCACGTAAGTCGACGCCATTCGCGGCGCAACTTGCCGCTGAGGCTGCCGCGCGCCGGGCTCAAGAGCATGGCGTTCGCAAAGTAGATGTTTTTGTTAAGGGTCCAGGATCAGGTCGCGAGACTGCGATTCGCTCCCTTCAGGCTGCTGGCCTTGAAGTTGGTTCCATCTCTGATGTGACCCCGGCTCCACACAATGGTTGCCGTCCACCAAAGCGTCGTCGAGTCTAAGGAAAGGGGAGAATAACTATGGCTCGTTATACCGGAGCAGATTGCAAGCGTTGCCGTCGCGAGAAAGTAAAGCTCTTCCTTAAGGGCTCGAAATGCGATGGACCAAAGTGTCCTATCGAGTCTCGTCCATACCCACCAGGTGAGCATGGTCGCGGCCGAACAAAAGAGAGTGAATACTCGCTGCAGATGCGTGAGAAGCAGAAGTGCGCACGTATCTATGGCGTCCTTGAGAAGCAATTCCGTGGCTACTACCAAGAGGCGAATCGTCTTGCAGGTCGTACCGGTGAGAACTTGCTACGTATCCTCGAATCGCGCCTAGATAACATCGTCTACCGCGCTGGTTTCGCAAAAAGCCGTGACATGGCTCGACAACTCGTTCGTCATGGTCATTTCCTTGTGAATGGCCAGAAGGTAAATATTCCCTCCTATCGAGTGTCACCTTCGTCGGTAATCGACCTTCGTCCGTCGTCACACGACTTGACTCCCTTCATTGTTGCAAGTGCTGAACTAGGCGAGCGCTCAGTTCCAGCATGGTTGGAAGTAGTTGGTTCCAAGATGCGAATCTTGGTGCACTCACTTCCTGAGCGATCAGTGATTGATACCCAAGTTCAAGAGCAGTTGATTGTTGAGTTCTATTCCAAGTAGTCCAAGTAGTAAGTAGTACAGCAAGACCCGCGCCGTCAGGCCTGGCGGTGCGGGAAGCAAGTAAGCGGAGATCAAATAGCGGATCTCCACGAGTTACGGAGGATCTTTAGTGCTAATCGCGCAGCGCCCCATCCTTACCGAAGAAGTAGTAAGTGAATACCGTTCACGTTTCATCATCGAACCGCTGGAGCCAGGCTTTGGCTACACGTTGGGCAACTCCCTACGTCGCACCCTGCTCTCCTCGATACCTGGCGCCGCTGTCACCAGCGCGCGCGTTGAGGGAGCCCTACATGAGTTCACCACTCTCGAAGGAGTCAAGGAAGATCTCACCGAGATCGTCCTGAACCTCAAGAACCTCGTGCTCTCATCTGATAACGACGAGCCAGTCGCGCTGTATATCCGCAAAAGTGGAGCAGGCACCATCACCGGTGCAGACGTCGTCGTGCCAGCGGGAGTCGAAGTACATAATCCTGACTTGCACATCGCAACGCTCAATGCCAAGGCCAATGTCCAAATCGAGCTGACCGTCGAGCGTGGCCGAGGTTACGTCACTGCAATCCAAAACAAGCAAGCCGGGCAAGAGATTGGTCGGATTCCCATCGATTCAATCTATTCCCCGGTCCTTAAGGTGACCTACAAAGTCGAGGCAACTCGCGTCGAACAACGAACCGACTTTGATCGACTTGTCCTTGATGTCGAAACCAAACGTTCGATGAGCCCGCGTGATGCGATGGCATCGGCTGGAAAGACGCTCGTTGAACTCTTCGGTCTCGCTCGGGAACTCAACGTTGATGCGGAAGGTATCGAAATCGGACCTTCCCTCACCGATGCAGCGCTCGCTGCCGACCTCGCCCTACCAATCGAAGATCTCGACCTGACCGTTCGTTCTTACAACTGCTTGAAGCGCGAAGGCATTCATACTGTTGGCGAATTGGTTAGCCGTAGTGAGGCAGACCTACTCGATATCCGTAACTTCGGATCAAAGTCAATCGATGAGGTAAAGGCAAAGTTGGTCTCGATGGGGCTACAACTTAAAGACAGCCCAATTGGTTTCGATCCAACGCTCTCACCTGGTTATCACGACAACGGTGACGACTTTGGTGACGACGAGTTCTATGCAGTCGAGCCCGTTGAACCAGCCTCTGCTGAAGATGAAGCGAAAGAAAGAGAGTAGATAGATGCCAAAACCAAGTAAAGGGCCACGCTTAGGTAGCGGCCCAGCGCATGAGCGCCTACTTTTGGGAACTCTCGCTACTCAATTAATCAAGCATGGCAAAGTGGAGACCACACTCGTGCGCGCGAAGCGACTTCGACCCTATGTCGAGAAGCTCATCACTGCGGGCAAGAAGGGCGACCTTCCGGCTCGTCGTCGTGTCATGAAAGTCATCACCGAGAAGGGTGCAGTCCATACTCTGTTCACCGAAATTGGACCGCGCTTTGCCCAACGAAACGGCGGGTATACCCGTATCACCAAGATTGGGATCCGAAAGGGCGATGCTGCTGACATGGCAATCATCGAAATTCTCGCTGAGGGAACGCCCGATAAGAAGAAGGTGCTCTCGCAGGCGGAAGCAATCGCGAAGCGCGCTGCCAAGGTGGAGAGTGCGAAGAAGGCCGCAGCAACACGCGCAGCTGATCGAAGCGCGGCTCGCGCCAAGGTTGCCGATCGCATCGCTGCTCGAGCGGCAGGCCCAACGACTACTGCAAAGAAGAGTGGGCGGAAAGCTTCTTCTGCTGAATCTAGCGCTGACGTTGATCAGACTCCCGAGAGTTCTGAGGTAGCAGAGGCTCCTGCAAAGAAGAGCGCCAAGAAGGCTCCTGCGAAGAAGGCTCCTGCGAAGAAAGCTGCAGCGAAGAAGGCTCCCGCTAAGAAGGCAGCAAAGAAGGCAGCAGCAAAGAAGAGCGCAAAGTAATCACGCGCACATACAAGTTACTAACGTGAGTGAACCCGTCCTCGAAAGCGTGGACGGGTTCTCGCGTATTCGAGTGGATTGCCAATACGACGGAAGTAATTTTTCAGGGTGGTCGATACAACCTGATCGCCGGAGCGTGCAAGGTGTCATTGAAGATGTGCTCTCGCGCGTCCTCGATTATCAGATTTCAACCACGGTGGCAGGCCGTACCGATGCAGGTGTGCATGCGCTTGGTCAAGTTTTCCATTGTGATCTTCCAACCCAACTCCGCGAGAATTGGAATCTTGATTCGCTGCTCTACATTGCAAACCGAATTTTGACTTCGGAAATTCGATTCACGGCAGTATTAGATGTTCCGCGGGATTTTCATGCTCGATATAGCGCATTACGCCGGCACTATCGATATCAATTACTTGATGCCGCTCGTACTCTAAATCCGCTTGAACGCGTTGCCACTACTTCCTATCACCGAAGGCTTGATGAGGAGTTAATGAATCAAGCCAGCACACTTCTTCTTGGCGAACGCGATTTCGCAGCCTTTTGCCGGCCGCGCGAAGGCACAACGACAGTACGTTCGTTGGAGCGATTCACCTGGCATCGAGAGAACTCAGGATTACTCACCGCAGAGATCGTTGCCGATGCTTTCTGTCACAACATGGTTCGATCATTAGTTGGGGCGATGATGATGGTGGGCGATGGTAGAT
This sequence comes from uncultured Bifidobacterium sp., assembly GCA_964490435.1. Lineage (GTDB taxonomy): Bacteria > Actinomycetota > Actinomycetes > Nanopelagicales > Nanopelagicaceae > IMCC26077. The sequence goes on from CAZBCF010000026.1 coordinate 10,114, forward strand.
GGCAGGTTCGTGAACCTTTGGCGATTGCCGAGTCAAAGCAGCGCCATAGCCACATAGCCCCTGCCGCGGGCTTGACCCTGATGACCGTCGATTACCCGAACCCAGCGGACTATGGCCGGCGCGCTCGAGCGGTCACCACGCTATCTCGCTCGAGCTCGTTGGAAGGGGATGGGTAATTGGGCGATTTTGACCCACCCCGCCCCAGCCGGGTACCCTCGTACCCTTGCCTGGCGCCACCTGTTGTCGCCTGGGCTCCTGTGAGTAACTGTCCGTTAGAGAATAGATGAATAGATCAAGTGAGTGAGGTTGGCGTGCGTACTGCGAGCCCTAAGGCGTCTGAGATAACGCGCTCTTGGCACATCATTGATGCCAAAGATGTCGTTCTGGGACGTCTTGCTACCCACGCTGCTGCGCTCCTGCGTGGCAAGCACAAGCCAACATTCGCACCCCACATGGACACTGGTGATTTCGTCATCGTTATCAACGCGGGTGAAATCGCGCTCACTGGTTCTAAGAATGCGAGCAAGATTGCTTTCCGCCACTCTGGATATCCAGGAGGCCTCACTGCGACTACGTACGCAGACATGATGGCAACGCACCCGACTCGCGCTGTAGAGAAGGCGATTCGCGGCATGTTGCCAAAGAACTCATTGGGCCGTTCACAAATCACCAAGCTCAAAGTCTATGCAGGCGCTGAACACCCTCATGCTGCACAGAATCCGATTCCTTATTCCATCAACCAAGTTTCACAAATTTCCTGATAGGTGCGTGCAATGTCTGACTTTTCACATGTAGATGTCGATCTCGATGATGATCTCGAGATTCCTACTAGTTATTCATCGAGCACACCCGCACCGGCAACAAATCGCTCCGCCATCACAGCACCAGGTGCTGGAGTTGGTCGACGCAAAGAGGCAATCGCCCGTGTTCGTTTGATCCCTGGTACTGGAAAGTGGAGCCTCAACGGTCGCTCCCTTGATGTTTACTTCCCAAACAAGGTTCACCAACAACTGGTCTCAGAGCCATTCCGCACAGTAGGCGTTGAAGGTAATTACGATGTTGTTGCGCTCATCAATGGTGGCGGCGTTTCCGGACAAGCAGGAGCGCTTCGTCTTGGAGTTGCGCGCGCCCTCAATGCGATTGATGCCGACGCACATCGTCCATCCTTGAAGAAGGCAGGCTTCTTGACTCGAGATGCACGCGTTATCGAACGAAAGAAGTACGGCCTCAAGAAGGCTCGTAAGCGTTCGCAATACAGCAAGCGTTAATCACTCGTCGCTTCAGCCACTTCTGCGCTCGCATCACTATCATTGTGAATATGGCGCTATTCGGAACCGATGGTATCCGTGGGCGTTTTGGAGATTTCCTCACCAGCGAACTTGCTGAACGGGTCGCATACGCGGTCGGGCAATTGATACCAGCTAACTCCCGAGTCATCGTGGGTCGGGATACCCGCAGCTCTGGGCCAATCCTTGAGGCAGCGCTCGTTGCTGGATTTAGGAAAAGTGGTCATCACGTGGTTCGCCTTGGCGTGATTCCCACACCGGGCGTAGCTTTCCTCGCACTCGAAGCCAACGTGCAATTAGCGGTGATGATAACCGCTTCGCATAATCCAGCCGAAGATAATGGCATCAAGATCTTCGGTCACGATGGCATGAAGATTCCTGATGCACTGGAACTTGATATTCAAAAGTGGGTCGAATCTGACGCAAGTGTTCCTGTCAATGAATCAGGATCTGTGATCGACGATAGCGATGCAATTGAACGCTACACCCGCCACCTCGTGGAATCGATCGATGTCAGACTTACTGGTCTAAATATCGCGCTCGATTGCGCACATGGTTCCGCTTCAGTGATAGCGCCAAAAATCTTGGAAAGTCTCGGCGCCACTGTGCACGCAATCGGAATCGACCCTAACGGTCTGAATATCAATGCCAACGTGGGTTCGACTCATCTTGAGAAGATCCAAGAACTAGTAAAAAGTAGTGGCGCCGAAATTGGAATTGCACACGATGGAGATGCAGATCGTGCGCTGCTAGTCGATAGTGATGGCCGAGTAATCGATGGCGATCACATCCTTGCCGCATTGGCAATCGCGATGGCAGGCGGTGGAGAATTGAATAAGAACACTGTAGTCACGACTATGATGAGCAATCTTGGATTTCATAAGGCAATGGCGGCTGCAGGAATAGCGGTAGAAGTTACTTCAGTAGGGGATCGATACGTACTTGAGCGCATGAATGAGAGAGAACTTTCCCTTGGGGGAGAGCAATCAGGCCACATCATCATCAGGAAACTTGCCACAACCGGCGATGGCATACTCACTGCGCTAGCGGTACTCGCACTCGTAGCGAAGAAAAGTATTTCGGTACACGAAATTGCCGATATCTTCCCGCGCTTTCCGCAGGTGCTAGTCAATGTTCGGGTGAAAAACAAAGACGCAGCCTTGGCAGACTCGGTGATTTCGCAAGCCATTGCCGCCGCTGCGACTGCCTTAGGTGATAGTGGCCGATTGCTGGTGCGGGCCTCAGGCACCGAGGAATTAGTGAGAGTAATGGCAGAGGCGGATACTATTGAGCGCGCCCAAGGAACCGTAGCGTCCCTTGTTGCGTTAATTACATCGCGCCACGGCGCATAACTTCGGGGGCTTACCAGATGTGTGGCATCGTCGGATATGTAGGAGATTCCGATGCCACGCCTGCATTACTGAAAGGGTTGGCTCGCCTCGAGTATCGCGGATACGACTCGGCTGGCATTTCCATTCTCTCTGACCATCGGATCACCACCGCTAAGCGCGCCGGTAAACTCGCAGTCCTAGTTGACGCTCTACGCGAGCGACCGTTGCCGAGCGGCACGCTTGGTATCGGCCACACCAGATGGGCAACCCATGGTTCACCGGTCGATCGAAATGCGCATCCACATATGGATCCAGATGAGAAAGTCGCTTTGATTCACAACGGAATCATCGAAAATTTCCAGATTCTGAAAGAAGAACTTGAACGTGCTGGACATTACTTCACTTCAGATACCGATTCAGAAGTAGTCGCACATCTTTTAGGAGTCGAATACTCCAACACAAAGGATCTAACGTTGGCGATGCAGAATGTTTGTCAACGCCTCAAAGGAAATTTCTCACTTGTGGCAATCGCTATCGATTCACCGGGCATGCTCGTAGGCGCTCGCCGAAATTCACCTTTGGTCGTTGGACTTGGCGCCGGCGAGAACTTCCTGGCCTCCGATGTTGCTGCTTTCATCTCTTTTACGAAAAGAGCTCTCGAAATTGGGCAAGATCACATTGTCACTCTGACGAGCACGAACTATTCGGTAACAGATTTTGCCGGCGTCAAGCAGAGCGCTCGAGAGTTCGAAGTCACCTGGGATGCGGGGGCAGCGGAGAAGAATGGCTTTCCACATTTCATGGCGAAAGAGATTATGGAGCAACCCAAATCGCTCTCAGATTGCTTACTCGGCCGTCTTGATGATCGAGGGTATCTCAGCCTCAACGAGACAAGGTTGAGTGATGACGAGATTCGCGATATCGACAAAGTAATCATCATCGGATGCGGATCAGCCTTTCATGCAGGAATGATCGCTAAATATGGAATCGAACATTGGTCTCGACTCCCGGTTGAGGTCGAATTAGCGTCAGAGTTTCGGTATCGCGATCCCATCATTACGCGGAGCACTTTGGTGATTGCCATCTCCCAATCGGGAGAGACTATGGATACTTTGATGGCCCTTCGCCATGCTCGCGAACAGCGTGCGAAAGTCATATCAATCTGCAACACACATGGCGCATCCATCCCACGTGAATCAGATGGAGTCATTTACACCCAGGCCGGCCCTGAAATCGCTGTGGCGTCGACGAAGGCTTTCTTAACACAAATTATCGCCGCTTATCTTGTCGGTCTGTATATCGCACAAGTTCGAGGCATCAAGTTCATCGATGAGGTTCGAGACATCATTGATGAGATGGGCGAGTTGCCTGAGAAGATTGAGCGTTATCTTGAGACTTCAGAGCGACTTCGAGATCTGGCTCATGAATTCAAAGAAGCTCAATCGATTCTCTTCTTAGGTAGGCATGTTGGCTTCCCCGTGGCGCTAGAGGGTGCGCTCAAATTGAAGGAGCTCGCATATCTGCATGCTGAAGGTTTTGCGGCGGGAGAACTAAAACATGGACCTATTGCACTTATCGAAGAGGGCACCCCAGTCTTGGTGATCATGCCCACTCCGAATAGTCCGTTGCACGACAAAATGGTGAGCAACGTGCAAGAGATCGAGGCTCGCGGCGCACGAGCCATCATCATCGCTGCTGAGAGCGATGGCTCGATAACCTCACCGCGAGCTATTCGTATTCCGGATGCACCAATTCTTTTTCAGCCGATTCTCGCCGTGCTCCCACTTCAATTATTTGCCTATGAATCTGCTGTTATTCGGGGATATGATGTCGATCAACCAAGGAATTTGGCAAAGTCAGTGACGGTTGAATAGCAATGGATGAGTTACGACGTTCGGTATCGTGGCATATTCGTAATGCCGCAATAGCGATGGGATTGTTTATCGCAATCACGTTTGATGTGCTGCATAGTGGGCCGCTGACAGATATCGATGCGAGTATCGCTCGTTGGCAACGACCCAATCTTCCGGCGTGGGCCGATTGGGTCATCTACAACTTGGATCATCTTGGACTCCGTGGTGTGACGGCGCTTTGTCTGTTGGCGTTGGCAATCTATCTTGGGCGAAGGTTCACTACCTGGCGACCTTTTAATCTCTCACTGCTCTCGTTGTTGGCGCTGAATCTCGTAGTTGGTCTGGCAAAGTTAGAGTTTGGACGTACTAAACCGAAATTGCAGATCGATCTTCTTGATGCCGGGGGAATGTCTTACCCGAGCGGCCATGCATCGAATGCGATTCTGACCTGGGGACTTTTTGCGTATCTCGCGGTGAAGTACTCCGCGCCGAGTAAGTTCAGGACGAATGTAGCCATCTGGTCAGTAACAGGAATCTCTGCCATTGTCGTGATCATCTCACTCTTTCGAAATACCCACTGGCTCTCTGATCTCATCGGGGGAGTGAGCATCGGAGCGGCGCTGCTCTTCCTTATCGTCGCCATTGATCGATTGATTTCCTCGCGTAGAAACGTTGAATCTGCGGAAGTGCAACGAACATGATCAAAGGAGTTGGCGTTGATGTGGTGGATATCGCGCGTTTTGAGGAATCACTACTTCGTACGCCAGGATTGCGCGAGCGTTTATTCACCGAACATGAGTTAACGACCGCTTCGGATCGAAATCCATCATTTCTCGCAGGCCGGTTTGCTGCGAAAGAGGCGCTGGCCAAGGCATTAGGAGTTCCGGAAGGTCTGGCCTGGCACGATGTGAATATTCTGCGCGCTGACAACGGAGCGCCGTTGATGGAATTGAACGGCATTGCAAAACAGCGAGCCGGTACTGGGAAAATTCACCTTTCAATCTCCCATGATGGTCCAGTCGTCGTAGCATTCATCGTGATTGAGAATCCTCGTGGCTAATCCGATCATTGCTGCACGAATTGATCTGGAGCAGTTGAGTGCGAACGCGCGGGCTGTCATCGAACTGACAAAAAAGCCGCTGATGGCAGTAGTTAAGGCAGATGCTTACGGTCATGGTCTGGTACCTGCCGCACACGCTGCAGTGCGTGGTGGTGCGACCTGGCTTGGCACTGCTTTCATTGATGAGGCAATTCACTTGCGCGATGGTGGCATCACTGAGCCCATCCTTGCTTGGCTCACTCCGCCGACAGCAGATTTTGTAAAAGCCCTTGAATTCACCATTGATCTTTCCATCTCATCTCTAGAACAACTCGCAGCAATAGTTGCTGCAAGTGAGCAAACAGGAGTGAAACCACGGGTGCATCTCAAAGTGGATACCGGCATGAGTAGGGCTGGGGCACTTGATGAGTTCCCCGCGCTCGTAAGCGCTATTGGTGAATTACTTGATGAAGATCAGATTGAACTTGTTGGCACGTGGTCGCACCTAGCGTGTGCTGAAGATCCGCATCATCTCCTAACTCAGAATCAGGGAGAGCGATTCCAAAGCGCCCTGGATTATCTTGCGAGCGAGGGAATCGATCCTGGTATCCGGCATATTGCTAATTCTGCTGCAGTGCTACATCACCCTCATCTGTACTTTGACATGGTGCGTGCCGGTCTATTGCTTTACGGGTATGTACCAGGAGGTAGCACAAATTCTCAAAACAATTCTCGAATCAACATTAAGCCTGTCATGGAGTTGAGCGCTGATGTTGCGCTCGTAAAGCGAGTCCCGGCCGGCTCGAGCATTGGTTATGGCGCAACTATTCGTCTTACCGAAGATCGCTACATTGGTTTGATTCCACTTGGATATGCCGACGGTGTTCCCCGATCAGTAGGAGATGTAACTGGCCCCAATGCACCACACGCCATCGCGTGCACAATCGCTGGTCGGCGCTACCCATTAATAGGTCGAGTTTCAATGGATCAAGTCACGGTGGATTTGGGCGTATCAACCTCTGTTAAGGCCGGAGATCGTGCAGTCTTTTTTGGGGGCGCGGACAGCCTCACGGCAGATGATTGGGCTCTGGCTGCGGGCACAATCTCGTATGAAATTTTGTCGCGGATTGGGGCGCGCGTTCCCAGGCTTGCACGCTAAAGTCTGCGCGTGGTCTCCACCCTGCTGAGTGTTGCTCAAGTCAATGTGACTTTTGGTGGATTACGGGCACTCAAAGATGTCTATTTAGATCTGCAACCGAATGAGATTGTTGGATTGATTGGCCCTAATGGTGCTGGCAAGACAACTTTGCTCAATGCAATCTCGGGTTTGGTCAAACCCGAGTCAGGGACCTTTGCATTATTCGGCAAAGAGGAGAATTGGCCTAAGCCACATCAACTGGTCTCACATGGCATCAGCCGAACGTTGCAAGGGGTAGGACTTTTCGCCGACCTCACTGTGCTAGAGAATGTGATGATTGGGGCGCAGAAGTTCGCCAACGCTGGCCTAGGTCGTGCACTTCTTGGTCGGACTGCAAAAGATGAGCAGGCGCTCCGAGATCGCGCGATGTTGGCGCTCGAGCGAGTGTATGCAGGTGGTTTAGCGGATCGACGCGCTGATACCTTGGCTTATCCAGAGACGAAGCGAGTTTCGATTGCGCGCGCGCTCATCTCCGAGCCAAAGATATTGCTTCTGGATGAACCCGCGGGCGGCTTAGGAAAAGAAGATATCGAGTGGCTTGGTCGGTTGATCAAGAATCTACGTCGAGATTGTTCGATTATCTTGGTCGAGCACCACATGGATGTAGTGATGGCGGTATGCGAACGTTTATATGTCTTGGATTTCGGTGAAGTCATCGCTAGCGGTAGCGCCGAAAAGGTGCGCCAAGACCCTGCCGTGATAGCCGCCTATCTTGGAACAGCGGTGAGCGAGTAATGACGCTACGAGTTCGGGGCCTCACAATCGATCATGGTGCCATCCGCGCGATTTCCAGCGCTTCATTCAACGTTCCGAAAGGTTCTATTACGGCGGTGATCGGCGCGAATGGTGCCGGCAAGTCGACCTTGTTGCGCACCATCTCAGGGCTCAAACGTGCAACAACAGGAAGCATCCTCTGGGATGAACGTGAAGTGCATCGACTCCAGACTGAACAGATTGTGCGCGCCGGAATCGTCCACGTCCCTGAGGGGCGTTCGGTGGTCACCGAGTTGACTGTTGCTGAGAATTTGGCGCTCGGTGGCGTCTGGCGATTGCGACATCACAAGAGCGATGTCTTTGCTGCTATCGATGAGGTGTACGAGCTCTTTCCACGATTAGCAGAACGAAAGAAACAACGTGCTGACACTTTGTCGGGCGGCGAGCGACAAATGCTTGCAATCGGACGAGGGCTCATCTCGCGTCCGCAGTTGCTCTTACTCGATGAGCCATCGCTGGGATTAGCCCCTCTGGTGGTCGAACAGATCTTTCAGACGCTTGCGCAATTGCAACAGAGCACTGGAATGACAATCTTATTAGTCGAGCAGAATGCGATGAGCGCGCTTCGAATCGCTTCCCAAGGAATCGTTCTCGATCAAGGTCAGGTAGTGATTGCCGATGATGCCCGAGCAATCATGAATGACACCGCGCTACGTCATGCGTATTTGGGATATTAGGTGAGCCGATGAATCTCATAAATACTCTCATCGCAGGGGTCAGCATCGGGGCTATCTATAGCCTCATTGCCTTCGCTCTGATTCTTGTCTGGCGGAGCACGCGGGTGGTTAACTTCGCACAAGCCGGGCAAGCGGCGTTTTCGACCTACGTCGGATTGAGTATCGAAAAGGCCGTTGGTAATTATTGGATTGCATTGATTGCGGCAATTCTCGCCGGCGTCCTGGTTGGTGCATTTGTCGAAGTTGTTATCGTGCGCTTCATCGTTAAACGCGCCACCTCTGCGGCGACCGTTACGGTAGCCCCAGT
>CAZBCF010000026.1:18678-21461 GCA_964490435.1 uncultured Bifidobacterium sp.
TTAGTCTTCGGATTCACCGCTGCAGTCATTGGTGGATTAGATAGTTTGATCGGTGGCGTGCTTGGTGGATTGGCGCTAGGAATCGGTCTCTCGGTCGTGACTGGCTACCTCGGTGGCTCGTATACCTTCATGACCGCATTCGTTCTGCTCGTCATAATCCTGCTTGTTAGACCACAAGGAATACTAGGAGCGCGAGGTGCCCGCCGTGCGTAGTTCCCAGAAACCAAGCGCGACCAAACGCTTTCTACTAGCCGTGCTTATTGGATTACTTCTCTTCTTTGCCAGTAATTTTATCGACGAATATCGCATCTTCCAAGGTGCTCAAGTTGCTGCGTACCTGGTGGGAATCATCTCCATTGTTTTGCTTACTGGCTTCTCGGGTCAAATCACGCTCGGTCAAGGAGCGTTCATGGCAGTGGGCGCCTATTCCGCTTCGTTAGTCGTGCAAGAGTTTGGTTTGCCGATTTGGGCCTCCTTCTTTGTTGCGGTTATCGCCGCGGCGATTCTTGGTGGCGTGATTGGAATTTCAGCGGGACGATTGAGTGGTCCGTATTTAGCCGGAGCAACATTGGCATTTGCCGTTGGAATCCCTGCACTTGCTAATGCGATTCCGATTCTCGGTGGCGAACAGGGTCTTTCGTTCGATGTCGGCGCTGCACCCGGACGTTATGCTGACACTGTCTCACCATACAAATGGCTCTTCTGGATTTGTGCGCTCTGTGCAATCGTCGCAGTCGTTATTGCAGTCAACCTGACCTCAAGTGGAATGGGACGACAATGGCGTGCGGTGCGCGCTCATGAGACCGCTGCTGCGCTCGCCGGAATCAATCCAGCACGGAGCAAAGTATTGGCGTTCACGGTGAGCTCTGGGTTTGCGGGATTAGCCGGCGTCTCTTTCTCAGCAACCGTTGGATTAGTCTCACCATCTGGATTCACTTTGGCGCTCTCTTTCCTCCTGCTTACCGGAGCGATTCTTGGAGGAATCTCACATATCTCGGGGGCGCTGGGTGGAGCCATCATCGTGGTCATCATCCCGACCCTTTTTGAGGCCTGGACCGAAGAGGCCTCCCTAGGAGTGGCCACCTACCTACCTGGGATTATCGTCAGTGCCCTCTTACTTCTCAGCATCGCCTTGGCTCCTGAGGGGCCCTCTGAGTTGATCCATAAGCTCCGCCACCGCCGCCGCTCATAACTTCTCGATAACGGCTGGATAACAGTCCTATAAAGGCGAGAAACGACGCCACTTGCATTTCGGATTTCGGGTCTGTTTTCGCATATTCGGGTGGGTCTAACCCCCCTGGGCTAGGTAGGCTCAGGACTCCCAACCCACCCTAAAACCTGGGGTCGGGAAAGAGATACAAGTCACGAATGGAAGGACATCCATGATTCGCGCACTTAAGAATCGGATCCGAGTGGGAGCAGCTCTCGTTGCACTCACCGGACTCGTGTTATCCAGTGTTCCTGCGCAGGGCGCAGCAATACCAGGTGTAACGAAGGACACAATCGTTCTGGGCATGACCAGCGCGCAGAGCGGTGCCGCTTCACCGGGCTACAACAAAGTAGGCCCAGCGATGCGCGCATATTTCAACTACATCAATGAGAAAGGCGGCGTCTACGGTCGAAAGATCGAGCTGAAGCTCGAGGACGACAAGTACGTCCCAACGAATGCCGTCAATAAAGTCAACAAACTCATCTTGCGCGACAAGGTCTTCGCACTCGTGGGAAATCTCGGAACTTCTACCCACACAGCAGCGCTCAAGCGAACCCCAATCATCAAGCAGGGCGTTCCAGATCTATTCGTGAACACTGGCTACAGCGGATTCGCTGATCCAAAGAAGTACCCAACGACATTCATGTACCTACCTTCCTATGTCATGGAAGCGAAAGTCATCTCGAAGTACATCAAAGACAAGTTGCCCGGTAAGAAGGTCGGCATCCTCTATCAGGACGATGACTTCGGTAAGGACGGCCTCGCTGGTTTCAAAGCCGCCGGACTCACCTTCGTTGCAGGGGGAACTCAGCGATACGCATCGCTCTCACAGGCGACTGTCGGCTTAACTACGCAGATGACTGCGCTGAAGAGCTCAGGCGCTGAAGTAATCATTATTTTCGGTGTTACCAGTGCAACTGCGGTTGCTATGCGCACCGCTGCAGCGCTCGGGTATGGCACCACGTGGGGCCCACAGTTCATCATCGGCTCAGTCGGTGCTGATCCAACAACGCTACTCACGCTTGCTGGCGCAACAACACCTGAAGCACGTGCGGCAACGCTCCGCTCACTCACGGGTGCAATCAGCCTCTCATTCCTCCCAGCACCAACTGATACTGAGGATGAGTACGTGAAGAAGTTCATCGAGATCAACACTAACTACAACAAGGGTGTCGCCTGGGATAACAACGTACTCGTTGGCATGAACCAAGCGATGTTGATCGTGCAGGCCCTTCGCGCTGCCGGTCAGAACCCAACTCGGGCTTCGTTGATTGCTGCGCTCAAGAGCAAGGGTGGCACTTTCGCCTCCGCTGCTTACTCTAAGTTGGATTCTGCCAACAATGTCGGTTACACCGGATATTGGGTTGGTCGATATAACTCCACTGGCGTCATCGCTCCAGTCGATGGTGGAAAGCCAGTGATTTATACGACTGATTCCAGCACCGCAAATGGTGATGTTGCCGTATCAACCTTTACGCGCCCAGCAATGCCTGCTGATGGCGTTCCAACGAACAGCTAATCGATAAGGAAAAGGAGAAAAAGAAATGAGACTTACTCTTAATAAGACTCGCCG
>CAZBCF010000027.1:0-20738 GCA_964490435.1 uncultured Bifidobacterium sp.
TCGGGTGTGCGGGGGGTCCTCACAGTTAGGCTCGCCCCCATGGTTGAACAGGTAGTGCCAGATCAGGGCCCGATCGCGCTCTATCGCAAATATCGTCCCGGGCGCTTTAGCGAAGTTATCGGCCAAGATCATGTCGTCACCCCACTCACCAACGCGCTCGCCTCAGGCCACGTGCATCATGCCTATTTATTCTCAGGCCCTCGGGGTTGTGGGAAGACATCAAGTGCGCGGATCATGGCGCGGAGTCTTAATTGTGAGGAGGGGCCAACGCCCGACCCATGTGGTGTGTGCCAATCGTGTCGTGATTTAGCGCCGATGGGGCCGGGCTCTATCGATGTCATCGAACTCGATGCTGCTACTCATGGTCTCGTAGATGATGCCCGCGAACTTCGAGATAAAGCATTCTTCTCGCCAGTGCAGAGTAAATACAAGATCTACATTATCGACGAAGCACATCAACTTGGGCCTGGTGCTGCTAACGCACTTCTTAAAGTTGTCGAAGAACCGCCACCACATGTGCTCTTTATATTTGCAACAACAGAGCCCGACAAGTTGATTGCAACAATTCGTTCGCGAACACACCACTATCCATTTCGCTTGGTTGCCCCAGCGCTCCTTGGCGAGCATCTGACAAAGATTTGCGAGCAGGAAAACGTCAAGGTTGCCAAGGGCGTGATTCCAATGGCGGTACGTGCTGGCGGTGGATCAGTTCGCGATTCGCTCTCAGTACTTGGCCAACTTCTTGCCGGCGCCAGTAAAGATGGTGTGAGTTACGAGATTGCTCTACAACTACTCGGTTTCACTGACGGTGCGCTGCTTGATGATGTCATCGAAGCGCTCGCTGCTCGTGATGCGCAAGCAATTTTCACTACGATTGATCGAGTGATTGATTCTGGGCACGATCCACGCCGATTCGCACAAGACCTCCTAGAGCGCGTTCGCGACCTCATCGTGCTCAACGCAGTGAGTAGCGATGATCAGACAGCACACTCTCTCTTCCGGCAATTGCCTGATGATCAACTCGAAAGAATGCGCACTCAAAGCAGCCGGCTCGGCAATAACACACTCACACATGCAGCCCAGGTGGTATCTGATGGCTTAAATCAGATGCGCGGTGCCACTGCCCCACGTCTCATCCTCGAATTCACTGCTGCTCGTTTGCTTATTCCAACCGCTGGAGACGAGGCGTTACTGGCCCGGATCGAACGCCTTGAACGGAATAACGGCATCGTGGCCGCGCCAGCATCAGCACCGATAGCGACGAAACCTGAACCACAAGCAGAACACGCTCCAGTACCCAAACCAGCACCGGCACCAGCCCCAACACCGGCCGTAAAGCCAGCCGTAAAGCCAGCCGTAAAGCCAGCCGTAAAGATTGACAGTATCGATGTTGTCGGCCTTCGTCGCCTATGGCCCAATGTCATTGAGAACGTGAAGAAACGTCGACGTCTCACCTGGACATTGCTCAGCGCGAGCGCCACTTTGGCAAGCGTCGACGAGAGCGCTATCACCGTTGCGATGGTCAATGTCGGTGCGCGAGATTCTTTCTTGAGATCTAGTAGTGATGAGATCCTTCGTGAAGCATTTATCGAAGTTGTCGGTCTCGATCGTAAAATCGAAGTCATCATCGACCCTTCGGTCAATCCCACTGCATCTCCTTCCGCTACTACAACCGCACCGATTGAAGAGGCGGTTGAGAATTCCACTGACCTCAATTCACTAAGTGGTGCAGCGCTTCTTGCAAAAGAACTTGGCGCTAAGGTCATTAGCGAATCACATAAAGAATAATTAGATAAAGTAACTGACTATGTACGAAGGTGCGATCCAAGAACTTATCGATGAACTCGGTCGTCTTCCTGGTGTTGGTCCTAAGAGCGCGCAACGGATTGCCTTTCATATTCTGCAGAGCGAGTCGGTAGATATCCAACGTCTAGTTGAGGCGATTCGAGAAGTAAAAGAGAAGGTCAAGTTCTGCGAAATTTGCGGCAATGTCTCCGAAGATGTGCAGTGTCGAATCTGTCGCGATCCAAAACGCGAACTTCATGCAATCTGTGTGGTCGAAGAGAGTAAAGATGTACAGGCAATCGAGAAGACGCGCGAATTCCGTGGTCGCTATCACGTGCTGGGTGGTGCCATCAGCCCAATCGAAGGAATCGGCCCAGAGAATTTGCGGATCAAAGAGTTGATGACCCGCCTTGCCGATGGCGCCGTCACTGAGGTAATCCTCGCGACCGATCCGAATCTTGAGGGAGAGGCAACCGCCACCTACTTGGCCCGCCTCATCAAACCCCTCGGCTTAACGGTCACTCGCCTTGCCAGTGGCCTGCCGGTCGGAGGCGACTTGGAATATGCCGACGAGGTCACTTTAGGGCGCGCTTTTGAGGGGCGACGGACGATTCAGTAGTATTTCTCAACATATGAGACATACCGCGTCTCATATGTTGAGATATTTTTGGTCAAGGCACCGCTCCCCTGGGAAAGTTCTCGTATGGCGCTCATCGTGCAGAAATTTGGTGGCTCCTCGGTCGCAGATGCTGAGGGGATGAAGCGGGTTGCCGCCCGCATTGTGGCCACCAAGAAAGCCGGCAACGACGTAGTGGTCGTGGTCAGCGCAATGGGCGATACCACAGACGAACTGATTGATCTGGCTAAACAGATCACCCCGATGCCTACTGGTCGTGAACTCGACATGCTTCTTACCTCAGGCGAGCGAATCTCAATGGCCTTACTTGCGATGGCAATCGGAAATCTCGGCCATGAGGCGCGTTCATTTACTGGAAGCCAAGCTGGTGTGATCACTGATTCAGTTCACGGTAAAGCGCGCATTATTGATGTGACTCCAGGACGAATTGTTGATGCGCTGAAAGAAGGTGCAATCGCGATCGTCGCGGGTTTCCAAGGAATCAGCCAAGATACAAAAGATGTAACAACGCTTGGTCGCGGTGGTTCTGATACCACTGCTGTTGCGCTCGCCGCAGCGCTCGATGCTGATGTCTGCGAGATATATACCGATGTTGATGGCGTCTTCTCTGCGGATCCCCGTGTTGTGCCATCTGCGCGAAAGTTAAAGAGCATCACATATGAAGAGATGTTGGAGTTGGCAGCAAGCGGTGCGAAGGTACTCCACCTTCGCTGTGTTGAATATGCGCGTCGTTTTGATTTACCAATTCATGTTCGCTCGTCATTTAGCGGAAATGAAGGAACATGGGTTGTAAAAGATCGTCCAGAAGGAGATAGCATGGAGCAAGCAATCATTTCAGGAATTGCACACGACAGAAGTGAAGCGAAGATAACAATCGTTGGTGTGCCTGACCGCACTGGCGTTGCTGCTCGGATTTTTCAATCGATTGCTGATGTCGATGTCAATATCGACATGATTGTTCAAAACGTCTCTGCTGCCGCTACCGGATTAACTGATATCTCTTTCACACTTCCCAAGGCGGAGGGTGAAAAAGCCATTGCAGTGCTCAATAAAATCCAAGGTGAAGTGGGTTTCGCATCGATCCAATACGACGATCAAATTGGCAAACTTTCACTTATTGGTGCAGGCATGCGCTCGCACCCCGGAGTGACTGCCACCTTCTTTGCGGCGCTCTCTGAAGCTGGTGTGAATATCGAGATGATTTCTACCTCAGAAATCCGCATTTCGATTGTTTGTCGCGCATCAGATCTAGACAAGGCTGTGCGCGCCTCTCACACCGCTTTTGAATTAGATTCTGATGCCGCCGAAGCAGTTGTTTATGGCGGTACTGGTCGATGAGTAAACCAACACTTGCCGTCGTTGGCGCAACTGGTGCTGTCGGCACCGTCATGCTCGACATTCTGAGTACGCGCGAGAATGTCTGGGGCGAAATTCGCCTGATTGCATCTGCCCGTAGCGCAGGAAAGAAGTTGATGTGTAGGGGAGAGGAACTCACCGTTATCGCACTGTCTCCTGAAGCTTTCGATGGCGTCGACGTTGCGATGTTCGATGTGCCCGATGAAGTATCCGCCGAATGGGGACCAATTGCCGCCGCTCGAGGCGCAGTGGTTGTTGATAACTCGGGTGCATTTCGGATGGATAAGGATGTTCCACTTGTTGTTCCCGAGGTCAATCCAGGGGATATCAAGAAACGACCGAAAGGAATCATCTCGAATCCCAACTGCACGACGCTCTCAATGATTGTTGCTGTGGGGGCGTTGCATCGCGAGTACACCATCAAAGAGTTGGTAGTCGCTTCATATCAAGCAGCATCAGGTGCTGGTCAATCGGGTATCGACACTCTGCATGCTCAGCTCAAAGAAGTTTCCGGCAAGGATCTTGGTTCGGTCGCTGGTGATGTTCGCAAGGCAGTCTCTGATCTTGGGCCATTCCCTGCTCCGTTAGCGCTGAATGTCATTCCTTGGGCGGGCTCACTCAAAGATGAGGGCTACACCAGCGAAGAGCTAAAAGTACGAAATGAGTCGCGCAAGATTCTGGGTATCTCAGATTTACGCGTATCAGCAACGTGTGTACGAGTTCCGGTGATTACTACACATTCGCTAGCGGTGCATGCAATTTTTGACAAGGAAGTCACCCGCGAAGGGGCGCAGAGTATTCTGAAGAAAGCGCCAGGAGTGAATCTTGTCGATAACCCAGAGAAAAAGGAGTTCCCGACTCCGGCCGATGTAGTGGGCACTGATCCCACCTGGGTTGGTCGGGTGCGCGCAAGTATCGATAATCCCCATGCTCTCGATTTCTTTGTGTGCGGGGATAACTTACGTAAAGGCGCTGCGCTCAACACCGCCCAGATTGCCGAGTTAGTCGCAAAAGAGTTTTGAGATGGAGCTAACCACTTGTCTCTGGTTTGATGGAAATGCTCGCGAAGCTGCTCAATTTTATGTGAGTGTCTTTCCTAATAGTTCAATCGGAAATAATTGGATTGCACCTGCAGATACTCCAAGCAATGAACAAGGCAGTGAAGTCGTTGTGGATTTCACTATTTTTGGGAGGCCATTCATTGGTCTTAATGGCGGCCCGCACTTTACTTTCAACGAGGCGATTTCTTTCCAGATACCGTGCAAAGATCAGGCCGAAATTGATCACTACTGGAATGTTCTTACAAAAGATGGCGGACAAGAGAGCCAATGCGGGTGGCTTAAAGATAAATTTGGAGTTTCTTGGCAGGTGACCTCGCCGATCATGGAGAAATACATCGGCGGTAGCGACCCAGCAGGAGCAAAGCGGGCTACCGAAGCAATGCTCACCATGCGAAAAATTGATTTGGCGGCGCTTGAAAGGGCTTACGCCGGGCGGTAAATCAGCGCGCTGGGTTCCAGTTGGTTTCCAGAGATAACAGAACTGTTATCTAGAGTTCTATTGACACTCACCCCCTCCAGGAGTTTCCTTCTCTCATATGGCTGGAATTGATTCCAGCCGCACCGAAGGGGAGTGCTTGGTGAGCCAACCACAAGTAGCGGGCGAAAAGCGACGAATCAAGCTACCCGAGGAGACCAGTGTCGTTATCGCCTTGGTGGTCCTCATCGGAATCGTTGGTGCTCTCCGACCTACCTTCCTCAAACCTACGAACCTTCTCAACCTCGCAGCGAGTTATGCGATTGCAGCGCTCCTTGCTGGGTGCATCGTGTTCTTACTTTCTATGGGGGAGATTGATCTTTCATTCGGCTGGATTTTGAACTTGTCTGCTGTACTTGCAGGTCTATCCATGATTGCCGGATTACCCATTTGGTTGGGCGTCCTAATCGGAATTCTTGCTGGCACGGTGATGGGTGCGCTCAATGGCGCCTTAATGGTTTTTATGCGTTTGCCGCTTATCATCATCACCTTAGGAACGGCATCAGTCTTTCAAGGTATCTCCCTCATTTCGAATAATTCGGGCTCGGTCGTTCCAACCGAAGAAAGAATCACGCAACATATATTTTTCCGTGCCCTAGGCGGATCTATCGATACGCCCGTTCCGATTATTCTTATCTTTGTCGTGCTCTGTTTCGTTGGTCTCCATTTGTTGTTGCATAAAACAAGGTTTGGCTATCGAATCCTTGCAATCGGAAGTAATCCTGAAGCCGCTCGACTTGCTGGTATCCCAACCAAGAAAATCAAGATTCAAGTCTGTGCATTGATGGGAGCGGTCTCAGGTGTCGGAGGCGTTCTCTTTCTAGGTTTCCGTGGCGCAGTCGACCCAAGTACTGGCGGTCAAATGCTGCTGCCGGTTGTTGCGGCGGCAATCATCGGTGGTACACCGCTCTCCGGTGGTGCAGGCACCGTCTGGGGCTCGCTTATCGGAGCGATGATTGTTGGCGTTATTGGCGTCGGCGTGGTCTTTATTGGCATCGATGCCGTATGGGGAACTTTGGTTACAGGCCTTGTGATTCTCTTCGCGATTGGCGTCGACCAGATAGTCCGAGTCCGCAAGAAACGTGCGGTCTAGAGAACAAAATAAATAGGTTTCAACTTTGTCCAAGGGGGTCAAAGTTGAAGAAACTAAGGATGGTATAGAAGATGAAGAGTAGAAAGATTCGGCTTAGCGCTCTAGCGCTTGCCGCAGTCATGGCAATCGCAGCCAGTGGCGTCGCTTCTCCTGCGCAAGCGTCGAAGAAGAAGATCACCATCGGCTTCGTAGTACACGTTGTTGGTAATCCATTTATCCAACAAATTATCGATGCAGCCAAGATGGCCGCTAAGGATCTCGGTGTGACAATCAAGGTCACTGGTCCTGCTGGTGCTGAAGGCGATGCGCAACTTACTGCTGTGCAGAACATGGCAGCTTCCGGAGTCGATGGAATCGCCACATCTGTTCCATCTGCATCCATGGTCAACGGCTTGAATGCAATCATCAAGTCCGGAATTCCAATCGTTCAATTCAATGGTCTTGGTGAAGGTGTCAATGCGCCATATGTTGGTGAGAAGTCAGTTGAATCTGGCCGCATCCTCGGCAAGATGGTTCTCGACAAGATTGGCGGCACCGGCGCTAAGGGCAAAGTCATCGTTGGAAACTGCTACCCAGGCTTCCCAGTTCTTGAGAATCGCCAAAAGGGAGTTCTCGAGAGCCTCAAGAAGGCAGCCGGCGTTCAGATTGTTGGACCTTCAGATGTAAAGGTTGATGCAGCCGCAAACTTCGCTGCATGGCAGGGTCTCCTTGCTGCTAACTCAGATGCACTTGCAATGGTCGGACTTTGCGCGCCAGATGTCGAGAGCATCGGTAAGGTGAATAAGGCAGCCAATAACACCAAGACAATTGGTGGCGGCTATGACCTTACTGCTGGAAACCTTGAGGCACTTGCAAATGGAAGTGCGCACATCTCATTGGGCCAGACTCCATTCATCCAAGGATATGCACCTGTTTACATCTTGGTAGATAGCATCCGTAAGGGCATCAAGATCAACAAGCCATCCTTCCTCAACTCTGGAACTGAGATCGTCACCGCAACATCCGTGACTGAGCCTTTCAAACTTCCAGCATTGACCTTCAAAGATCTACAAGCAATGGCAACTTCAAAGACGAAGACTCGTAAGTACTACGATCCAGTCGTCAAGGGATACATCAAGGACTGGAAGAAGAATCTCAAGCCAGTCTCTGATGAGTCTGCCTAAGCAATAAGAACCATCTAAAGTGAGTCGAGCGGAGGTCATCAGTGAGTAGCAATTCCACTCACGGCGTGATCTCCGCTCGTTCGCTATCCAAGCGTTATGGCGGTGTTCAGGCCCTTGATAACTTAAACCTTGATTTGGAGCGCAATATCGTCCACGCGATTGTGGGTGAGAATGGCGCAGGTAAATCAACTTTCATGAAGATTCTTTCGGGTGGTGTCACCCCCGATTCAGGATCAATCGAAATCGACGGGGTTAGTTACCCAGAAATCACTGTGCAATTGGCGCGCAAACTCGGAATTGGCATCATGTACCAAGAGTTGCGCCTCTTCCAACATCGAGATGTTCTCACAAACCTCTTTCCTGATCGCGAGATCCGACGTGGTCCATTCATCGCAAATAAACCAATGGAGGAAATTGCTCGACCAGTACTCGAGTCCATTGGGCTAAAGGTAGATTTACATGCAACTCTTGGCGATTTGGCTATTTCTGATCAGCAATTAATCGAGTTGGCTCGCGTGATTATTGAAAAACCAAAGCTGCTGATTCTTGATGAGCCAACCTCCGCCCTCAACGCACGCGAGAGCGATCGGTTGCTGGAACTTGTGCGCCAACTTCCAGCACAGGGAACCACTGTTCTCTACGTTTCACATCGACTTGATGAGGTCTTTGCCGTTGCTGATCAGATTTCGGTCATGCGAAATGGCACTTTAGTTTTTTCACGTCCTACGAAAGAACTCAATCGAAGTGATGTGATTGCAGGCATCGTTGGCGAAGAGAAATCCAGTCGGATCCAAAAGGGCGAGCGTCGCGAAGGCGCGCAGCTAGATAGCGCAGTCTTGCTCGATGTAAAGAATTTGAAGAATCAGGGCCAGATTCAAGATGTTTCACTTAATGTGCGTGCAGGTGAGATTGTCGGAGTGGCTGGCCTCATTGGTTCGGGCGCTGATGAATTACTTGAGACTCTTTTTGGTGCTAAGCCGAAAAGTGGCGGTGTGATTGTCCTCGAGGGGAAAGAGTGCGCATCAGTCTCACCACAAAACTCAGTGCGAGACAAGGTGGCTCTAGTGCCAGCCGATCGGAAACGAGTCGGGCTCATGATGGAACGTAGCGTTGCAGATAATTTCTCCCATGTTGCCGTCGGTGGACATAAACATGGCACTGCGATAGTCACACGCGGTGGACTGGCAACTCGTGCAAAAAGATTGGTCGAGCGCTTTAGTGTAAAGACAGAACATGTCGATATCAGAGTGGGAAATCTCTCTGGTGGCAACCAGCAGAAAGTTGTCATCGGCAAATGGTTAGAAATCAACCCCCGGCTGGTGCTCTTAGACGACCCCACACGTGGCGTTGATATCGGGGCTAAATCTGAGCTATTCCGCCTTATTCGTGAGATTGCAGATTCCGGAAAAGGAGTGCTCTTTCGCTCGACTGAAATTGCGGAGTTAACTAATCTTTGTGACCGTATCTATGTAATTAAGAATGGTGAAACCAAACGAGAAGTCACTGATGTAGATGAAGCAGAATTAATCAAGTTAATCAACGAGTAAGAAAGAAGAGAGAGGGATAGAAATGATCAAGAGAGCATTCACTATGAAATTGAAGCCAGGTGGGCTTGCCGAATACAAGCGCTACCACGATGAAATCTGGCCAGAATTAGTTGCCGAGATTGAGAAACAAGGTATCGCTCAAATCACTATTTTTGAACGCGACCCTGTCTTGTTCCTTTATTCCGAGATTGCTGATCCTGAGGCGTGGGATCGCCTCTGGCATACAGAGATTCACGACAAGTGGGCAGAGTTCATGGCACCTCTCATGGAATTCAACTCCGATGGAATTGTTGATTCCAGCGAAGTGAAAGAGGTATTCAACCTTCGCACTAATGCTGGTAAGAAATAATCCGAGCCAGCCGAATCCAGACTCATGTCACATCATCCACTTGCATTAGTCACCGGAGCCAGTAAAGGCCTAGGTCGCCAGATGGCGTTAGGTCTTGCTGGTGCCGGGCACAAGGTCATCGCGGTGGCGCGGAGTAAATCTGCCCTTGAATCTTTGGCGAAGGAGCATCCCGGTCTGATTTTTCCCTACGAGTGCGATGTAAGTGAGTACAAGGAAGTTGAAGTATTGGCAGCCAATGTAAAAAAGGAACATGGGGACGTTCAGATTCTGGTCAATGCGGCTGGTGTCTTTGGGCCGATAGATCTAGTTCAGAACACTGATCCAGAGCAATGGGCAAAAACAATCTTGATCGATACCCTCGCCCCGTACTTCACGACGAGAGTCTTTCTCTCCGGAATGCTGGCCAAGAAATGGGGCCGAATTATTAATGTCAGCTCTGCTGCAGCGCTTCATCCTCCAGGAGCGCTCAATAGCGCCTATGGAACCTCAAAAGTTGCCCTCAATCAATTCACTCGACATGTGGCAGCAGAGATCTCTGGGTCAGGAGTCACTGCAAATGTGATTCATCCTGGTGATGTGAAGACTGAGATGTGGGCAGATATAAAGGCGAAGGCATTGGCACTTGGCGAAGTGGGTAAGGATTACACCGCATGGGTTGATTGGGTTGCTGAAACTGGCGGAGATGATCCTAAGAAAGCGATGGATCTCGTCCTTGAGATAGTTTCGCCTGCATATGATGGAATCAATGGTCGCTTCTTGTGGATCAATGAGCCACTTCAGGCTCCTATTCCAAGTTGGGAAGATCCAGTCGATGCACGTCCGTGGAGCTAGATTCTTGGCTGAGCGCTAGCCTCGTCCGATATACGGCATCTTCGTCGCCATCACAGTCATGAATTGCACATTCGCTTCAAGTGGTAGTGAAGCCATGTGTATCACTGCGTCTGCAAGTATTTGTGCGTTGATGACTGGCTCGGCAAGTCTCGTCCCATTCGCTTGAGGCGCTCCCTCACGCTGCATAGATGCCATATTCGTATCGGCATTGCCAATATCGATTTGCCCACACGCAATGTTGTATTTACGGCCATCGAGTGAGGTAGAGCGAGTAAGACCAGTGATTGCATGTTTTGAAGCAGTGTAGGGGGCAGAGTTGGGTCGAGGCGCGTGTGCTGATAACGAGCCATTATTGATAATCCGCCCACCCTGTGGTTGTTGATCTTTCATGATGGCAAATGCCTCTTGAGTACAGAAGAAGGTGCCACCAACATTAATATCGAAGACCTTCTGCCAATCATCCTTATCGACATCTTCGAGTAATGCCGCTGGTGGGACGATGCCGGCGTTATTAAATAGGAGATCAAGTCGGCCAAATTTATCTTTGATATCTGCGAATGCACGCGCGACTGAGTGTCGATCACTCACATCACATTGGATTGGCAGCGCTGCGCCACCAATTTCTTTGGCCACTGCTGAGATTCCGTTTAGATCACGCCCAAGTAGAGCAACCTGCCAGCCATTCTTTGCTAGTGAAATGGCTGTGACTCTGCCGATGCCCCGGTTTGCTCCTGTTACTGCGGCAAATTTCTCGTTACTCATGTACTTTGCCCCGGAATCTTTCCATCGAGTTCGCTCTCGATATGAAGGTGAATCAACTCATCGAATGTCGTCTCGCATGTAAAACCTAGGCTTCGGGCTCGGGTGGCAGGAAATGCGGGGAAATTCCAGGCAGAAACCATCTGTTGAGCAAAGGGATCGATTGGGACTTCCTTGATGTGAGAGACCACAGCGTCACCAGCGACTCGGCGAAGAGCATGAATTTCATCACCAATCGTGGCGTGTACACCAGGCATCACCATTGAACGCTGCGCGCCAAGTTGTTTGGTATCGAGCTGCGCTGCATAGACTAAGAATCCGACAGCCGAACGGGGTGAGGCGAAGACCATCGAGACATCCTTTGAGACAGCGAGGACAGTGTCAATGCCAACCAGAGGTTCACGAATGATGTTTGAGAATACCCCCGAGGCTGCGGCATTGGGCTTACCTGGCCGTACGCAAATTGTTGGCAGTCTGAGCCCGACACCGTCGAGGAAACCGCGACGACTGTAGTCGTTGAGTAGAAGTTCTCCGATTGCTTTTTGAGTGCCATAACTAGTCGTTGGTTGCAGGATGAAATCATCATCAATATCGTCAGGGTAAGGTCCACCGTAAACGGCTGCAGTTGAGGTGTAAACAACTCGCGGGCAGTAACCCTTATGAGCGCGGATTGCCTCAAAGAGATTTCTTGTTCCGTCGAGATTGACCCGATAACCCTTTTCGAAATCTGATTCGGCTTCGCCTGAAACTATTGCGGCGAGATGAAAGATCATCTCTGGTCTTGTCGCTACCAGATTGGTACATGTCTGCATATCGGTAATGTCCGCAACTTCAGCCGCTATAGGAAAAGGCGCTCCGGTGGGAATCTTTGGCTCAATGAATGCATCAACTAATCGCACTTCGGCGATCCTTTTTCCTGCAAGTTGTGGATTTTTCGCAAGGTGTTGAATGAGCCTCTGCCCAATCATTCCGCCACCACCGAGAATGAGAACCTTCATAGCGAGATAATAACTCTTAGCGCCGAATCACGTAATGGCCTACGAGGGAATTAGTGTATTAGCGAAGATTTGCCAAGCCAATGCGGACTTAGCAATGAGTGAAAGCGTGATGTAGGTGCGC
Source organism: uncultured Bifidobacterium sp. (assembly GCA_964490435.1). Classification (GTDB taxonomy): domain Bacteria; phylum Actinomycetota; class Actinomycetes; order Nanopelagicales; family Nanopelagicaceae; genus IMCC26077. The sequence goes on from CAZBCF010000027.1 coordinate 12,176, forward strand.
TCGCCGCGTAGGTATTCGCTCCACTTTCCGACTTTCTTGTATTGCAACCACTGCACAAGAGCAAATGAATTGAAGAACAAGAAGATAGTTATGACGATGCCGTAGACGAAGGCTGGTGCTGAGGAGTCTTTCGGCCCACCAATTGAGAAGACATAAAAGAGGAGTGCTACCCAGGGCACTGCACCGGCAATACACCCGAAAATGAAGGGAAGCCAGCCACCGTTTCCGGGAGTTTCATATTTCTCTTGTAGCCAGCCAAAGAGAATCATCGCGGCATTGACGCCAAAGATAGAGATGATCGCGGTGATGTCGGCAACGCCAGTGACCTGAGCGATGAGAACGATCATCACCGACGAACTTATCGAGTATTCCACCCAACGGAAATAGTTGCGCTGCTCTTCTAAACCTTTGCTGTAGCGCCCGAAAAATTGGGGGCTGGCGACGATAAAGTGTGCGAGTGCGGATAAACCTAGGAATACTGCGACCGTCAGTCCTATTGGTGTATTGAAGAGTACGACTGGTGGCGCAAAGGTAGTTCCTGGTGGTCCTGACATATACGTTGCATTGATTGGCAATGTAAAGTCATTGCTAAGCGCGAGTACTGCAATCATCTGCACGAGATGTAGCAAACCGGCAATAATGTTGATTCTTCGAAGTCCACCCATAGTCACTGTTTTAGCCATGGTTAGAGGGTATCTGCTATCGCTTTCTTCGGAAGAGTAATAGGGCACCAATAATCAAAATAATCCCGAGAACTGGTGCAATGAGTCCAGAATTTAGTGCTGTCGTTTGGGTAGCGCTCCCGGCTGCTGGTGTTTCCTGGGTTTTAGCAGCGCCATTAGGTGCAGCCAACTCAAATGAAATCTCACCTTTGATGGGATGACCGTCAGCGCTTACTACTCGGTAGCTAATGACATATTTCCCAAGCGCCATGTCCTCAGGACTTGCCTGAATCAATGCAGATAAGACCGGGCCCTTGATTTCTACCGGACCAAGTTCAATGTGAGAATCGGCGGAATTTCTCAAGGAAAGGGTGTTGATGTTCTCGTCGCCTAGGCGCAGCAAGTCCTCGCTAAAAGTGAGCGAGATCGCCTCTGGCATTTCAGTGATAACACCACGATCAGCAGGAGTTGCAGATTCTAATTCTGCATGTGCCTGCGCATCCGGGGCGACAAAAAAGCAAAATAGTACGACTAACAGTGAAGCGGTGAGTCGCCTATTCATATATCAAGCCTCTTTACGTGCAGTTTCTAAGACATCTTTCGCGGCATCAGCATTCATCACAAAGATTATTATTCCGATGACTAGGTCAGGGATCATACTGGAGTAGAAGAGGGTCACTACACCGGCGCCAATGATTAGTACATTTGCAACCGCATCATTGCGTGCTGAGTAGTAGGCTGCTTTTACTAGACCGCCTTCTTCGTTCTTATGCCGCGAGATTAAGACTGCACACGTTACATTTACTACCAATGCGCCAAAGCCGACGTAACTCATGCCAGCACCCTGGGGGACTTCAGGACTAATGATTTGGTGAATAGCGCTCCAGATGAAAGCAATGCCTGGTACTAGTAAGACGGCGGCCAGAAAATAACTCGTAACCTGACGTTTGCGCAGCGACCAACCTATTGCAAGTGCGATGAGGACGTTAATCGAAGTGTCCTCGAGGAAATCTACGCTATCGCTAATGAGAGAAACGGAATTAAATAGACGCCCAAAATAGAACTCAACAATGAAATAGGAAAAATTAAGTGAGGCAATTATGAGGACTGTTCGGCGTAGCGCCATATCTGGAGTATAGGTTGGTTTTTCGCCGAAACTCTTGTAGTCCGACCCCTTTAAAACCGACTTTTAGAGAGTAAAGTGGGCGCGTGCTTAACAAGGTCATGGTGGAAATACGAGGATTAAGTCGGACTTTCGGTGATGTGCGCGCCGTCGACCACGTTGATCTTGATATTTATGAGGGTGAATTCATCACATTGCTTGGTCCTTCTGGATCCGGCAAGACAACAGTTCTACGGATGATTGCTGGCTTCGAGAAGCCAGATGCTGGTTCGGTCTTGCTCGCAGGTCAAGACGTCTCTCAACTGCCACCATATGAACGAGATGTGAATACGGTCTTCCAAGATTATGCACTCTTTCCACACATGAACGTACTTGAGAACATCGAGTATGGGCTTCGCGTAAAGGGAATTTCAAAGGAGGACCGACGCAAACGCGCCCTGGATGCGCTACACCAGATTCGCCTCGATGGTTATGAGGATCGACGACCTGGCCAATTATCTGGTGGTCAACGGCAGCGAGTTGCGCTCGCTCGCGCCTTAGTCAACCGGCCTTCAGTCTTGCTGCTTGATGAACCTCTAGGTGCACTTGATTTAAAACTCCGTGAACAAATGCAGATAGAGCTTAAAGCGCTACAACGTGAGGTCGGAATAACATTTGTCTTTGTCACCCATGATCAAGAAGAAGCGCTCTCTATGAGTGATCGTATTGCTGTTTTCAATCATGGTCGGATAGAGCAAATTGGCACTCCACGTGAGATTTATGAGAATCCAAAGAGCGCTTTTGTATCGGAGTTTGTCGGCCAGACCAATCAACTTGAACTGGATGGTAAGAAAATTAACATCCGCCCTGAATTTATCTTCATCTCCCAAGTTGCAACTGATGGCGACCGAAAACTAGAGGGAAGATTAGTCGACGAGATTTTTGTGGGTGCAGCAACTCGTTACCGAGTCGCAACAGATGCTGGGTTTACCCTTATTTCTACTGTGAAAGTTGGCGAAGTGCGCGTTGGAGAGCGTGTCACCCTTTCGTGGGATAGCAAACGAGAATTCCTGGTTCAGAAGTGAACTGGGGTGGCCATATTCAAAGGTTGAGTATGGGTGATGAAGATGGAGGTACAGATGCATAACAAGCGTCTGTTTTCTTATATAGCTGCGGTGTCGGCTGCAGTTCTTATCCTTGCTGGATGTTCGTCGAGCAAAGATAGCGAATCGACAACAACTGAGGAGAGCGCAGCAACTACCAAGACAGCTGTTCCCGATGTCCCCATGCTCGAATCTCTTGGTGCTGGAGAGGGCGCAGTGAATATCGTCGCATGGGCCGGGTATGTCGAAAATGGTTCAACCGATCCCAAAGTTGACTGGGTGACTGGTTTCGAGAAAGAGACTGGTTGTAAGGTCAATGTGAAGAATGGTGCAACATCAGATGACATGGTCGCTCTGATGAAGACGGGCGAGTACGACGTAGTCTCAGCATCAGGTGACGCATCGCTTCGTTTGATCTATGGTGGCGACGTCGCACCAGTGAACACAGACTTGATTCCAAACTACCCAGATGTATTTGAGAATCTCAAGTTGCAACCATGGAACTCTGTGGATGGCGTGCCATACGGCGTACCTCACGGACGCGGCGCGAATTTGCTCGCTTACCGAACGGACATCGTCAATCCAGCTCCAACTTCTTGGGGTGCGGTATTTGATGCAAACTCTCCTTACAAAGGGAAAATTACTGCATACGATTCCCCGATTTACATCGCAGATGCAGCCCTGTATCTGATGGCCACGCAGCCGGATCTTGGCATCAAGTATCCATACGCTCTTGATCAAGCACAATTTGATGCATCGATTGCGCTGCTCAACACCCAAAAGCCACTCATTGGAGAATATTGGGGGGATTATTTGAAGCACGTTGCCTCATTGAAATCCGGAGCAACAGTGTTGGGTACTACTTGGCAAGTGAACATCAATCTTGCGAAAGGTGAAGGTACAAAAGTTGAGGGTATCAAGCCGACTGAAGGCTCGACGGGATGGTCAGATACATGGATGATCTCCTCCAAAGCTAAGCATCCAAATTGCGCTTATCTCTGGATGAATCACATCGTCTCTCCTGAGGCTAACGCCGGAGTAGCCGAGTGGTTTGGCGAGGCACCTTCGAATGCCAAGTCCTGCGATCTCACTGCAGATAAGAACCATTGCGCAACCTTCCACGCATCTGATGATGCATATTGGAAAGATGTGTATTACTGGAACACTCCAACCGAAGATTGCCTAGATGGCCGAACTGACGTTAAGTGCGTTCCATATTCTGAATGGGTCAAGGCTTGGTCAAGCCTGCGTAACTCCTAACAAAAGACGCTGGGCGTGGCAGATCAGATCTGTTGCGCCCAGCTCCCATCTAAGGGGGTGTAGTGCTTCAAGGTATCTCTAATGCCATGCATAGGCGCCCGAAGGCTCGCCTTGCTGCATTACTCACCGCGCCAATTATCTGGTTAGTGATTGCTTACTTAGGCGCTCTCGTATCCTTGCTTGTCACTGCATTTTTTACAATTAATTCGTTCACCGGCAATATCGTCTATGAATTCACATTCACAAACTTCATCGATATGTTTACAGATGTTGCATACAAGAATGTTGTACTTCGTACTGTGGGAATTGCCTTGGTAGTTACGATTATTTGTGCCGCACTTGCGCTACCGATGGCTTTTTATATGTCCAAGATTGCTAAACCTCGTTCGCAGAAGGTCTTAGTAGCTCTCGTTCTCACGCCACTTTGGGCGTCCTACCTGGTAAAAATCTATGCCTGGCGTTCGATGTTAGAGCCAGGAAATGGGGTAATTGACTGGTTCTTAGGGCCAATCGGGATTTCATCCCCAGGCTTCGGTGGACCAGCAATCATTATCGGCCTGACGTATCTATGGCTGCCATACATGGTGCTACCTATTTATGCGGGGTTAGAGCGGCTGCCGAATAATCTTCTTGATGCGTCGGGAGATTTGGGAGCAAGGAATTGGTACACATTCCGCCGCATAATTCTTCCTTTGATATTCCCGAGTTTGATTGCGGGCTCTATGTTCACGTTCTCATTAAGTCTTGGTGATTACATCACTGCGACGATTATCGGAGGGAAGTTGCAGATGCTCGGCAATGTTGTCTACCAGAATTTCAGCATCAATCTCCCATTTGCTGCGACTATTTCGTCTATTCCCATAACAATAATGGCCATTTACCTTTGGATGGTCCGACGCACTGGCGCTCTGGCGAGCCTTTGATGACAATTTCACGAACTACGCGCGCATTACTCGCATCACTTCTTGGAATCGGTTTAGCGTTTATCTACGTGCCACTCTCGGTGGTTCTCATCAATTCATTCAATGCGAGTCGAACATTCTCCTGGCCTCCGAGTGACCTCACAACGAAATGGTGGTCTAAAGCCGCGGAGAACACTGGTGTTCGTGAAGCGTTGAAGTGGTCGCTTCTAGCGGGGTTAAGCGCTACGGCAATTGCTCTTGTTCTGGGCACCGCCTTAGCTTTTGCGGTGAGCAGGTACAAGTTCTTTGGTAGAGAAGTTATCTCATTGGTTGTTGTACTTCCGATTTCTCTGCCTGGAGTCGTTACTGGTATCGCTCTTAACCGAGCATTTACTCAGCAACTCGGGATATCGACTGGCTTGATGACTATCGTCATTGGACATGCAACTTTTTGTATCGTGGTTGTTTATAACAATGCACTTGCTCGGCTCAAGCGAATGGGAACTTCATTGCAAGAGGCATCAATGGATCTTGGGGCAAATGGAATCACCACATTCAGGCTAATCACCCTGCCAAACATGGCGTCGGCTCTTTTTGCTGGTGGGCTACTTGCCTTTGGCCTCTCATTTGATGAAATTGTGGTCACTACTTTCACAGCAGGGCCTGGTATTCAAACACTGCCAATTTGGATTTATAACAACCTCTTCCGACCCAATCAGGCGCCAATCGTGAATGTTGTCGCAGCTTGCTTGGTAATTCTTTCAATTGTGCCAATTTATCTCTCACAACGTTTAAGTAGTGATAGCGCGACAGGTGGGCGTTTCTAGTCACACGGTAAAAGTTGGCTCAGCATCTTTCCATGTGGGCGATATGTTGCTCGCGGTTGCGCTTTAGGCATCGGAGTGCGCAGCTGCCACTGCTGGGCGATTTTTAGGAGGATTATCCGAGATTCGGCGATAGCGAAATACTCACCAAGACATTTGCGAGTGCCCGCTCCGAAGGGGAAATAGGCTCCTTTAGGCAGTGATTTTTCGAATGCAGGATTAAGCCAGCGATCTGGAATGAAACGATCTGGCTCTGGAAAATATCGAGCATCGCGTTGAGTGACATATTGGCTCACTAAGACATGTGCGCCGGCAGGCACCTGGACACCGGCAATCTCGCAATCTTTGATGGCAATCCTTGGCGCGACCCAGACTGGTGGGGCAAGGCGGAGCGCCTCCCAAAGTACCGCAGTTGCATAATGTGCATGCCTCTCTAATTCATCATATGTCGGCGTGCGATTATCAAAGAGCCAATTCAACTCCCGACTTTCGCGAGCCAATACGGCATGGGCATCGGGATTGTTAGAAAGGTGCGCAAAAGCCCACGAGAGTACGTTCGCAGTTGTTTCGTGTCCACTCAAGATCAGAGTAAGTGCCTCATCGCGAATATGGTCCATGGAAATTTGACTGCGCAATCTAAGAAGCACTCCGAGCAGATCATCTTCTGATGAAGATTGATTAGCGTTAGCAAGTCGTTTCTCGATTATCTCCTCAGCGATTGACGCTAATTCATCTGCGCTCTGTTCGAAACGCTGAAAATAAGCAAGGCGTGATGAATCGAAGCGATCCAACCCTGGCAACATGGTTCGCTCGATTCGGTCGATTGCCACCTCCATCGCCTCTGCAATGGGGCGCGTATATTTTTCTCCATCGATACCGAAAAGACATTGCGAAACTATATTAAGGGTCAACGCCATCATTTCAGAGTTGAGATTGACCTCATTAGTACCCTGCCATCGCACAAGGTGTTGATCAGTGATACGCGTCATCAATGCGACATATTTATCGAGATTACCATGATGAAATGGTGGCTGCATCAACCGTCGATGCTGCAAATGGATAGGCTCTTCGTTTGTTAGTAGTCCTTCGCCAAGAACTTTCCGCATTCGCAAGAAACCGACACCCTTAACGAAATTTGATTGTTGTGCGACGGTAACTTGATATGTTGCTTCAGGGGAGAAGAGCCCAATAAATAATCTGCGGGCAAGAAAGAATGAACAGTGTTCGCCATATTTCTCGCGGAGTCGCATGAGAAATCTCGGAGTATTGATCAAAAAAGTTGCGGTGAGGAAATCACTTAATGCTGGCGGTGGCCCAGGAGGGAGAGATAGTTTGGCCGCCTGGCTCTTCGTTATTCCAGGTGGGATTTCGCCATATTCCTCTGGGCGAGGTGAGGTGAAGGGACGATTGAAATTGTGCGCAATCGTCATCGAAGAATCACTTACTTCTTACGCCAGCCGCTAGGGCACTTCGGATTGAAGGCAGTTATTCGGCGCGAATCTTTTCCTTTGTAGCACATGATGGTGGTCATTTTCTTGCCCTTCGGTGCGGGCGCCGCCGAGTTGGCGTTCTGTGCACTATTCTCGGCCTGACTGCTCATTGCTTTCAGTTTTACTGTCAAAGTAGGGTTCGAGAAACCGAAGTTATACGCTCGAATTTCGAAGACATCAAGAGATTTCAAATATCGAGAGGTATAAGTAGCAATTTCAGATTTACCATCACCTTCAGAGATCTCTACCTTTACGATATTTCCTGCCTGTGCCGGATCGAGGTTAAATGCCTTACGAATAACCTCACCTTTGACCGCCGTCTCCATCCACCCTTTATTCAAAGTCTTACGGTCAAAGAGATAATGGGGGCCGGACATTGGGACGGTGATGACTCCTTGATCTTGGTCATATTGAACTTGGCCTAGCGATCCAGTGCTTCCAGAGACGAAGATTCCCCCAGGGGTGAATCCTTTGAGTTTTTCGAATTGGTAGTTATACGGTGAGACGGTAATAGTGAAACCTTGTGATGCAGTCTCTGCGTAAGACTCAGGATGTTTGCAGTTATCTCGTTCGGAACGTGGATCGTAATTTTGCCCCGGGATCTTACAGTTGAATTGATTGGGATAGACCGAACCAAGAATTACTGTTCGAAGAATACCGTCGCTGCCTTTTGCGACTGCAACATTCGGATTCTTCATGTTTGAAGTGATAACACCTGCATTCTGCCCAAGTACATTCGACTTTACGGTGACTCGCCATGTCGATCCATCAGGAACGGTCTTCGCTGACCAACCATCTTCTCGATCCCATTTACGTACTATTCCTTGATCGACCCATTGATAGATGTTGAATGATTCTGCTCCGCCACCAAACATCAAGTGAAAGATGATATCTGTGCCATCTGGATTCAATCCTGAGGCGATGTAGCATGCATCGTTGTGGTAGCCATCGCGGTAATCAGGTCTAGTTCCGATACACGGAATACCGAATTCTTGTTGGGTCCACGCGCTTTCCGGCGGAACTGACTTATAAATGAATTTAGGATTGACCGAGGCTGTTGCTTTTTTCCAGACGATGCTTGAGTAATCTAAAAATCCATTTGAATCTCGTTTTTCACTTGCAGGATCGCTAAATTCGATACTCTCGATGCAGTCGACGCTTCGGAATCCGGTTGAGCAATCGACCCAATATTTAGTATCGGCCGGGTAGTTATCGATTGC
>CAZBCF010000028.1:0-20236 GCA_964490435.1 uncultured Bifidobacterium sp.
GGGTTTTCGCTCGAACGATAACGCCAACTTCATCTTCCTATTCACCGAGCAACACCTCCGACTTCACTCTATTTGCGCAATGGAGCGCCAACACCAACACAGTTACCTTTGATTCAGTCGGCGGCAGCGCCGTGGCAAGTCGAACTTTCCAAACTGGTGGTTCTCTCACCCTTCCCAGTGCTCCAACGCTCGCGGGTTCCACCTTTGTTGGTTGGTTCCTCGCCACAACTGGGGGATCACTACTGCCCACTACCTATTCGCCGGTGGCCACCAGCGACTTAACGATCTACGCACGTTGGAACACCAATCGCACACTCGCCATCAACTCAAATTCTTACCAACTTGGGTATGCGCGGACAGGTACTCCACCAACTCTCACTGCAACTCCGAGCGCAGGAGTGAATACCGGGTCGATTTCATTCACTAGTGCCACCACATCGGTCTGTACTGTCAACGCAACAACCGGTTTGGTTGCATTCGTTGCCACTGGCACCTGCACGATCTCGGCAACAATCACTGAAACCGGTGGGTTCACGGCAGCAACATCACCGAGCATTTCATTCGCCATCCGCGCAACACCTGGTGCGCCAACCAATCTCGCGGCAACTCCAGGAAATGCGCAAGTAACCATTTCGTGGAGCGCACCAAGTGATCTTGGTGGCGGGGTTTCCTCTTACATTGTCACGGCATCACCTGCAGGCGGTACCTGTACATGGACTAGCGGACCGCTCTCGTGCGTGGTTACTGGCTTAACAAATGGCACTTCGTATTCATTTACCGTTGTTGCAGTCAATGCACAAGGTACAAGCGCAGCATCAGCGCCTATCTCTGCAACCCCACGCACAGTTCCTGCGGCGCCATCAATCACAACTCTTGCTCAGGTAAATGGTTCGGGAATTTCTCAAATAACGAACGTTTCCGGTGTCATTGGATATTGGAACTTTGATGATGCAACAGCAATTGGTAGGAACGCCGTCACTGGTTCTTCCCTTTCATCGAACGGTACCCCGGCTTACACCGCTAGTGGCAAGAATGGTGGCGGCCTGCTTTTGAATGGCAGCAGCTCATTCCTTAGCGGAACGGTTGCAAACCTTCCCGTCGGGACCAGTACTTACTCCATAGGTGGTTGGGTGTACAACACGGTACTTGGTGGTCAGGGAATTATCGGGTGGGGAAATTGGGGTAATTACAACCAGACCAATGCACTTCGCACTAACGGAAATGGCATCTACAACTATTGGTGGTCGCGTGATCTTCTCGCGAACCCCATCACCATGCAAAACACCTGGCGTCATGTCATTGCAACATTTGATGGCACGACAAGAAAAATTTTTGTAGATGGGTCCCTAGTTGCTAGTGACTCTGTCTCCTCTCCTAACGTTCAAAACTTGAACTTTAGAATTGGCTCAACCAACAATGGTGAATTCTTCTACGGCACTTTAGATGACATTATTATCTTCAACCGCGCACTAACACAATCAGAGATAAACGATTTGCGGACTCTTACTGGTGTTGCCGTTGTTCAATCGACAGGTACCGAAGTTACTTTTACTACTCCTGCTAATAATGGCGGTTCTGCCATAACTGGTTACACAATTACAGCATCCAACGGCGCGGTGGCTGGAGGAACTACCTCTCCTATCACTGTGACAGGACTAAGCCTTGGCATTCCCTACACCTTCACCGTCACTGCAACTAACGCCGCCGGAACCTCGGTCGCATCGGCACCTTCCACATCCATCACATTGCGTGGTTCGCCTAGCGCACCAACGGCGCCGGTGCCTTCACTCACCACCGGGGGTATCTCACTTGTCTGGAGCGCTCCCAATGCAAACGGCGGCACGATTACTGATTACACAATTCAATACAGCGCAGATAGTGGAAACAGCTGGACCACATTCACCGACGGCGTATCGCCCGCAACTGCTACCACGGTGCGTGGCCTCACAAATGGCACTCCTTACATCTTCCGAGTCTTGGCAATATCAGAGCAGGGCGCCGGTTCTTACTCTGTCGCATCAACGAGCATCACCCCAGCATCAACCCCCGAAGCACCGGGCAAGCCAGCCGGCTCATCAGATGGAACATCAATCACCATCTCATGGATCGCAGCGGTTGCTAATGGTTCACCAATTACCAACTACATCATCTCTTTCTCATCAGATAGCGGAAACACCTGGACCACGGTTGAGCGAGCGGCCTCCACAGCTACTAGCTCAACCGTTTCATCTTTGACAGCCGGCATGACGTACATCTTCCGAGTCATGGCGGTCAATGCGCGCGGTAACAGCGGCAACTCCGAACCATCAGACCCGATTGCAGTAGGCACCGCACCACAATCACCCACCACGCTGGTTGCAACCGTAGATACCACGACATCGACAACTGCGATACTTAATTGGAAGAAGCCAACTGGTGGCGCCGGCATCGTCGAAGCAAAACCAACAGTGAGCGCAGTAAGTTTCACGGCCGGATTGCTCGGAAAGCGATACAACGGTTACTACGCCGATGATGTAAATTTCTTCAACACAGCACCTCTCTTCCAGAACACGGGTACACCCGTTACCTCGACGTCAATAATGAACTTCTCCAGCAACGCCGATCTCTATTCTTGGCAGTGGACCGGTTACTTCAAGGCGCCAGTCACCGGCGTCTATCGCTTCTATCTCTCATCAGATGACGCGAGCCATCTCTGGATTGGCGATGTAGCAACCTCTGGCTTTAACATTTCGAATGCCACGGTGAACAACGGCGGTCTCCACCCGACCATCACCAGGGTTGGTTCAATCAATCTTGTTGCTGACACGATGTATCCGATTCGATTGATGTTCGGCGAGAATTACGGTGGAGATGTTGTCAGTCTCTTCTGGGATCTACCCAATGGCACCCGCATCACCAACGGCACTGGCTATTTCTTCCAAAGCCCAACTGGTGTGGTAGCCGCACCCGTGCGCGGATGTGCTGCAACAGTGGGTAACTCCGGTGGTGTGCAGATCACTCGCGAGGGAAGTAACTGCATTCTGAAATTCACCAACCCAGGTGTGAACACCTGGACTGTGCCAACCGGAGTAACAAGCGCTGATGTGCTCGTCGTTGGCGGCGGCGGTGGCGCTGGATTCGATGCTGCCGGTGGCGGCGGCGGTGGCGCAGTTGTCGAGCGACTCAATCAATCGATGACGCCAGGTTCTGTCTTTAATGTAAATGTTGGCACCGGTGGTGCAACAAGCCAATCGGTCGGCGGACAAGCACTCGATGGTGGTAGCTCGACATTTGGAACGATCACAGCGGTCGGCGGTGGCGGTGGTGGCTCGAAGAATGCAAATGGTCGCGGCGTCATCGGCGCAGGCGGTGGCGGCGGTGGCCACGCCAATCCTGGTAGCGGCGGGGGCGTAACGCTTGGCGGCGTGCCAAGTACAGGCGCTGACTCTTTCTGGGGTTGGAGCGCAAGTAATGCGAGCATGGTCAACAACCAAGGAAGCGTTGCGCAATTCTCATATATCCAAGCGAGCCTCTCGCGAACAATTCCACTTAATATCACTGTCGCATCTGGTGTCACGTTCAACGTAAGTGTCGATAACAGTATTAACAACATCATCGGATGGCGCGGCGAGCGCATCGACACGTACAGCATTCGCGTCGAACTTCTCAACTCTTCAGGTGCACCTATCGCGCAACGAGTATTCGATGGCTCAAGCAAACATAATCTCGAAGCACGTGCAGTCACTGTTCCGTACACGGGAGCAGTTGCCAGCGTCAGACTCACCATCACCGGCTTTGATGCCGGTTATTGGGCAGGTTTCTACGGCCCGATTTTCCGTAACCCATCACTACTCGTCGATGGCGCGCAATTCCCCGCGCCAGGTTCGATCACAGGCTTCGGTGGTGGCGGTGCAAATGGATCACGAGCAGTTGGTAACGGTGGTGGCGGTGGTGGCGCCGGCGGAATTGGTGGCAGTTCAGCAACAAGTGCTGGCGGTATTGGTGTGCTCTCTGCGATCACCAACACCTACTTCGGTGGTGGTGGCGGCGGCGGATCATGGAACTCCACGGGAGGTGCTGGCGGCCAAGGCGGCGGTGGCAACGGCGGTAATGGAGGCGGTGCAATCTGCGGAAACGATGGCACACCAAACACTGGTGGTGGTGGTGGCGCCATGGGTAACGCGGTCTGCTCTAATCGAACATTAGGGGCAGGCGGTAGTGGTGTTGTCATCCTTCGTTATGCGGCAGCAAACACGAATATCGAACTCCCACCTCCAAGTGATTATGTCGTCCAATACTCGGAAGAATCGCCCATCTCATGGCAGACATTTGATGACGGCGTCTCCTCGAACGAGAGCGCGACAGTCACCGGATTAACAGCAGGTAAGAAATATGTATTCCGGGTCGCATCACGCAATGGCGTGGGCACCAGTTCCTATACAGCAGCATCCAATGTGCTCGAAGTTCGCGGCGCTCCGGCAGTCCCAACTATTGCGAGCGTCACCGGTGGCAACCAACGTGCTGTCGTCAATATCACCGCACCTACCAACACCGGTGGTTCACCCATCACGCGCTATACCGCAACTGCGGTAGCAACTGGCACTCCAGCGCTGCCAAGTCGCACCTGCGTCTGGAATATCGGTGACCTTCGCTGCACCATCGGAGAACTCACCAACGGTCGTGCATATACAGTGACGCTCACTGCAACCAACGCTTTCGGAACAAGTCTTTCCAGCAGTTCGCTCACCGTCACGCCGAAGACCACCGCTGACGCTCCAACCGCAATTGTTGCGACCACAAATACTTCCGGTGAGATCGCCCTGTCGTGGACCGCTCCGGTTAACACTGGTGGCACTCCAATCACTGGTTACAAGATCGAACGTTCTACCGTTGCAGCGCCAACATGGGTCACAGCGATTGCAAATACTGCGAGCGCGACGACTTCAGCGAATCTGACCGGACTTCTCAACGGCACGCTCTACAACATTCGTATCACTGCACTCAATGAAATCGGCGAAGGTGCGCTCTCGGATGTCGTATCGGCAACTCCGCGTGGCGCTCCGGGTGCACTGACTGCAGCGCCGACGGGTAATGGCAGCAATGCAAGCGCTTTCCTCACCTGGAGCGCTCCAATCAACAACGGTTCACCGATTACAGATTATGAGATCGAATACAGCACCAGTTCGACCGGGCCGTGGGCTCCATTTACTGACACTGTCTCCTCTGCAACAGCAGTTACTGTCACAGGCTTGACCAACGGCGCCGCACACTACTTCAGAGTGCGCGCAGTAAACGCAGTGGGTGCTGGCACGTGGAGCGCTGCTTCTGCCGCTATTACTCCAGCAACAGTGCCAGGGGCGCCAACGCTCAACTCTGTCGATGTTCCGGCACAATCTCCGGGTCGACTCAATCTCAACTTCACCGCTGGCACAACTGGTGGCTCGCCAATCACTGGCTATGAGTTCTCCATCAACGCAGGTGCAACCTGGAGTGCTCTGACTGGCACATCAAATCTCTTCATCTCAGATCTCACCAATGGCGTTCGCTACACCATTCAGATTCGCGCTGTGAACGCCCAAGGTGTAGGACCAGCAAGTGCTAGCGCAAGTGGTACACCAACATCACCAGCTGATGCGCCAGTTGTCACAGGAATCGTCGCAAGTGATAGCACCCTCACTCTCTCCTTTAGCGCGCCAGCAAATAATGGTGGCAGTGCGATTACCGGATACCAATATCAAACTCTTGGCAGTACCGGTACCTGGTCTGCCTCGGCAACGGCGACATCACCTCTAACGATCACCAGTCTTACCAATGGCCAGTTGTATTCAGTTCGATTGCTTGCGATCAACGCGGGCGGCAATAGCGTGTGGAGTACTCCGGTACAGGGCACGCCATTTACGATCCCGAGCGCGCCAACAATTTCGACCGTCACCTCTGGAAATGGTTCCCTCACGCTGACCTACACCGCAAGCAACAATGGCAGCGCGATCACAGCGGCTGAGTTCAGCATAGACAACGGCTCAAGTTGGATTCGCAGCATCACACCGGCATCACCATTTGTGATTAGTGGATTGATCAATGGCAACGCATATGCGCCACAACTTCGACTCGTGAACGCAGCCGGAGTAGGCAGCGCCACGACGGCGACTTCCACGACTCCGTTCACCACTCCATTCGCACCTGCCATCACCTCTGTGGTCACCTCGCCCACGTCAATCACGATGAACTTCACCGTCAACCCAGGTGGTAATCCGGTCACGAACATCAGCCATCGAATCCGATCGGTTGCCGCACCCGGGCTCGGAACTAGTTGCGCTGCTGCCTACGGAACCTTAAATTGGATCAACAATTGGAGTGATTGGACCGAGGTCGGAAACGTCTCTTCACTCCTTTTCGATAATCTCTTAACGAGCAATTGCTATGACATCCAGATTAAGGCGAAGAATGCTGCCGGTTATGGTGGAGTGAGCCGCGAATCAGGCAAGCCAGTTGCACCACCTAGCGCCCCAACCATCACCGCACTGACTCCAGGTGCCGGAATGCTCGGAGTCACCTTCAGCGAGTCTGCAGATAACGGTGGCAGCGCGATTACCGCATACGAATATCAATTGGGTTCTGGACCGTGGATCTCGCTCTCAACAATCTCTGGCTTTACCTTGGGCACCAGTACCTATTTCGCGGTGGGATCTTTGACCAACGGCAGCACCTACTCACTCCGAATGCGGGCAATCAACAGCGCTGGCACAGGTACTGCCTCGGCGGCGCTCTCAGGTACTCCCGTCACCACGCCGAGTGCACCAGCCATCACCACTGTTGCTCCTCTTGATGGCGCATTGAGCGTCACTTTCACCGCACCAAGTTCCACTGGTGGTACCGCAATTTTGGGTTATCAATACTCACTCACCAACGGCGCAACGTGGATTACGTTAGCGAACTCAGCGACGTTGACTAATTTCGTCATCTCCGGTTTAAATAACACGACTCAATACCAAGTCCGGATTCGCGCGCTCAATGCTCAAGGTTTCGGTACTCCATCTGAGGTATCAGTAGGAGTCAACCCTGGAACAGTGCCACAAGCACCGTCGATATCTGCTGTGGTCGTCGGAAATCAGCAGATTTCTCTGGTCATCACCCCAGGGCTTGATGGTGGCTACCCGCTTACTAACTTCGCATATTCCATCAATGATGTCTGGGTCGAGTTGACGCCAGCAGGTGGCGCAGATCCATTAGCGAATCCAATTGTCATAACAACGCTGCCATCCTCACTCGGTGGAACGTCCCTCGTGAATGGCACCAGTTACCGATTTAAAGTTCGATCGAACAACTCTTTGGGTGAATCTGCGGCGTCCAGCGAGGTGACCGGCACTCCAGCCACCACCGCCAGCGCGCCTACCATCGCGAGCATCAACAGCAATAACGGCTCGCTCGCAATCGTCTTCACTGCGCCTACTAACAATGGTGGCAATGCGATTACTACGTACGACTATTCTCTCAACGGCGGCACCACCTGGACTCGTCGCGCTTCCGGTGGCATTACCTCTCCGTTGAATATCTCGGGATTGACCAATGGCGTCGCATATAACGTCAAGATTCGCGCGATCAACGGGATCGGCGCTGGAGTCGACAGCACGATGCTCATCGGAATCCCACAAATTCCTGGTGCTGGCCGCCCAACGTCGGTGACCACTTCTGCACTCAACGGATCAGTTCGCGTTAACTGGACTGCGCCAGAGAATTATGTTGGATCACCGATTGTCGGATACCGCGTCAATGCGGCGCCGGGATCTGCAACCTGCAGCGCTGGCGCAACCGAGTACAGCTGCGTTGTCAACGGTCTGACTAACGGAACTAATTACACCTTCACCGTTACCTCACTCCGCGACGACAACGGAACCACTCGGGATATCGACACTTCGAGCTCTTCGACAGTGGTGGCACCGCGCACTATCGCCGCAGCGCCCACTGCAATCGTTGCCGTCGGTGGTGGAAATGAGGCAGCGCTCTCATGGACCGCACCAACAAATACTGGGGGAGCAGCAATCACCGATTACCGGATTGAATTCTCATCCGATGCCGGACTCACCTGGAGCGGTTACAGCGATGCGATTTCGGCAGATACCACCGCAACCGTTGGCGGCCTTCGCCCTGGCACGCGCTATAAGTTCCGCATCGCCGCAGTTAACGCTGCTGGCACTGGCGCCTTCTCACTCGAGTCGAACGAAGCAAAGACCTTCGAGCAGGCCCCTGAACTCACCTTAACCCTCGATCAACAGACTGCAGACGGCTACTCATTCATCTTGAGTTTCCAAGACCCAGTCTCATACTCAATCGCTGCAACGACGAACAATCCAAACGCGACTGTCGAACAATCTGGAGATTTCTTCACCGTTCGCGGGCTTGGCGCCGGCGCTTCGGTGACGGTCACAGTCACAGCAAATCGCGCCGATTATCTCCAGGCAATCGCAACGATCTTTAGTAGCGCGTTGCTTGGCGCTCCCGCTCCAGTCATCGCTACACCTACCGCTCTCGATGGTGGCTTCCGATTCACCGTGACTGATTACGCAGCGCGCACCCTGGAAGGAACTTCTTTCACGGTGACCACGACCGCTGGTGCTGTAATCGATGATGGCAACGGCATCTATCGCATCGTGGGCCTTGCAAATGGCGAGAGCGCTATTGCAACCGTCACCTCGTCGCGACCTGGATATGTCACACGCACCACCTCAGTGAGCGCAAGTGCACTTGCCCTGGGTGTTGCGGCTCAAATCGCAAACATCACCGGAACGCGAGATGGCTTTACCTTTACCATCGCCAACTACTCGCCTGAGGCTAACTACACCTTCACCTCTACTAATTCCAATGCCGTCATCACCCGAGCCTCAGGTTCGGATCTTGTGACTGTCACCGGATTGACTAACCTTGAAGTGGCCACGCTCTCGGTTAAGACTGTTCGTACCGGCTTCATGGATGCCTCAATCGAGGTCACCGGTGTTGCGCTGCCAAAGAGTGAGGTCAACTCCTTAGCCGCCATCTCGCTCTCAACTGGTTCAATTGCCTTCGACGCCGCAACGTACGAGTACACCGTGAATGTCTCGAACGCAACGAGTACATATCGAGTCACGCCAACTAAGAGCGATATCGATTCGACAATGACTATTTCCATCAATGGCGGCAGTGCGGTCGCCATTGCAAGTGGCGTTCAATCAGCGGCATTACCTCTTAATGTCGGCGAGAATACGATTGTCATCGCTGTGACATCACAGGTTGGTTCGCTTCAAAATTACACGCTCTATGTAAAGCGCGCCAAGTCTTCGATTGCCACGCTGAGCGGTGTCACCTTCTCGTCGGGCAGCATCACCGGGTTCGATTCCGCGGTAAACGCATATGAATTAACGGTGCCATATGGAAGTTCGACCATCACTGCAACTGCTACGCCAACGAGCACAGCCGCATCGATGCAGATCAAGGTGAATTCAGGTGCCTTTACTTCGCTCACCTCGGCGGTCGCCTCAGGCGCGCTCGCCTTGAATGTCGGAAACAACGTGGTCACTATCGCCGTCACCGCCGAAGATGCAATTGCGACCGCGACATATGAATTTACGGTCACGCGCGCGGGTGCGCTCAATTCACAATTAGGTTCACTCACAATTGATGTCGGAACGATGCCTACCTTCTCCAGTGGAACCTTAAATTATGAGGTCATTGTTCCTGTTGGAACGACCAGCGCACGGGTGACCCCAACGCTCTCCAGCGCTACCACCGGAAGAATTACCGTCAATGGCGTCGATCTCCCCGATGGCACGCAATCACAAGAGATCACACTCACACCGGGAGCAACCACCGCCATCACGATTTTGGTTTCAGCCAGCGATGGCAGCTCTACCCCATACGTCGTTAATGTGAAAGTTGATGCACCACCAGCCACGCTTGCATTGACCAGAGCAAGCGTGGGTAGTGCGAGCAACGTTGCGTTTACAACGCAACCACAGATATCGGTACTTGATAGTGCTGGCAACCGAGTACTACTTAATACCTCGACGGTAAGTGTCGCTATCACTTCGGGTGCCGGTGGACAGTTAATCGGCTCGACAAGTGTGAACGCGGTTCGCGGCCTAGCCACCTTCACCACATTAGGAATCCGTGGCGTGGCAGGAACTACGTACACCCTCACCTACTCATCAGGTGGACTCACCGTCGCCACGCAACAAATCACCCTCACTCCTGGTGAGGCAGTGGCTCTTGCATTCCGGGCCGGTAGTGCCAGTGCGGCAAGCGGCGCTGCACTCGCTACACCGCTACAAATCGCAGCGGTCGATAGCGACAACAACACCGTTACAACCTTTGGCGGGGCGATCACCATCAGTTCGAGTACCGGCGGAACCCTCTCAGGCGCGAGCGTTCGCACCCCTGTAGCCGGCGTCGCGACATTCACAGACCTTGCTATCAGTGGCGCTGCGAACGCGAACTACACAATTACCGCAAGCACTAGCGGATTAACGAGCGCTTCTCGAAGTATCGCTCTTACCTTCGGTGCGGCTTCCACCCTTGGCGTGACTCGTCCGTCGGCAGGGCCGATCAGTGGCGCGCTCTTCACCACCCAACCGCAGATCACGATTCGTGACAGCGCGGGCAATACCGTGACCAGTGCCACCGGTGATGTGAGCGTCTCCATTGCGAGCGGAACTGGCGGCACTCTCAATGGCACCACGACAGCAGCTTTGGTAAATGGAGTTGCTACCTTCACCAATCTTTCGATCAGCGGCACAGCGGGCACCGCTTACACCTTGGCATATTCGGCCACTGGAGTATTGAGCGCGAGCGAAACACTCACGGTCACAGCCGGAGCTGCTGCGCGCATCCAACTCGCATCAGCCGCCTCTGGCTTTAACAACGGAAACGCCTTCCGTGTTCAACCAATTCTTCGAATTCAGGATGCAAGTGGCAACACAGTGACAAGCTCTACTGCAACGATTACCGCTTCGGTATCGAGTGGTGGTGTACTTCTAGGAACGTTGAGCCAGAGCGCGTCTTCGGGAATCGTCACCTTCACCAACCTGGGCATCTTTGGTACGCCTGGAAGCGCATACACGGTTACCTTCGGCGCTCCCGGTTTGACGAGCGCCACTCAAACCGTTCTGCTCACCTCGGGATCCTCCTTAGTTCCAACGTTCGGGGCTACCACGCCGACCATCGATGGATTCACGGTTCAAATCACGAACTTCAGTCGTATCTTCAACTGGACCTTCGCGTTACTTGAAGGAAGCCAGAACGCGCAAATCTCACTCGGTGGAACTGGTTTGCTCACCGTCACTGGAATGGATGTTGGCTCAAGTGCAATCATCTCAGCCTCGACTGCACGGAGTGGATTTGAGAACGGCGCTGCCACCGTCTCTGGTAGCACGCTGCTCGCACCGTTGCGACCAATATTTAGTGCAACTACATCAACAGCAAATGGTTTCCGCGCCCAAGTAACCAATTTCGATTCATCATTCACCTGGCGTATCTCAGCATCTAACGGCGGCACTGCCTCGATCTCGTCAACCGGCTTGATCACGGTGATTGACCTTAACCCTGGCGTTTCCAGTGACGTTACGGTGACCACGAGCAAGACTGGCCGAGTCTCAGCTTCGACTACGGTGACTGGTACTGCGATTGGCCTCGAACCTACCGCGGCAACTCAAGATATCAGCGTCAACTTGCTCACTGGCGCAAGCATCTTCCAGTTGTGCGCTGGTGGAACATCCTCTAACGAAGGTATCGCCAACCTCAGCGATCGAAATAGCAAGACCAAGTACCTCTGCTTCAACTCGTCGAGCAAGTTAAACGCCACCTACATTAGAAATAGCGCTGGCTTCTACACGGGCAATCTTGGTTCGAAGGTCGTCACCGGAATCCGCTTCACATCGGGCGATTCTGATCGCTCACGAGATCCGATCATCTACTCGCTCTTTGGTTGCACCGGCCCGAACACCGAGTGTTCGCCAATCGTCATCAATGGACGTACCGGTATCGATGTGCTGCGAAATGACACTGGCGCTCTCCAAAGCTTCCTTAATAGGACTCCATACAACTACTACAAGGTCACCTTCGGTGCGCTGCGCACCTCATGGACTGATGCGCTTCAAGTGGCTGAGATCGAACTCATCGGCACAGATGCGAATGCCACGGGATTGACGCCAACCTTTGGCGCAGTAACGCGAACCGGAACTGGCTTCACCGTTCCAATCACCAACTTCAACAGCGCATTCACATGGCGCGCCACAGTGACTAACAGCGCGGGAGTAGCGATTGGCGGCGATGGCGTCGTCACTGTCACTGGCTTGGCAAGTAACACCGATGCCACAGTCATCGTCACTACCAACCGCACTAATTACGAGAGCGCCTCAGCATCGGTCGTGGGAACATCCCTCAATGCAGGGCTGATTCCGACCTTCGGTGCTGCGACCCCAACTGCAGATGGATTCACTGCGCCTATCACTAATTACTCGGCTAGCTACACCTGGAGCGCCTCAGTTGCCAGTGGTGCTGCGACTATCGTCGCTGGCGTGCTCACGGTCACCGGGCAGAGCGCATCTGATCAAGCAATTGTCACAGTGACGACCGAGCGAGCAACATACGCAACCGGTAGAGCACAAGTTGTCGCAACTGCCCTTGCAGATGGTTTGACACCGACCTTTGGAGCCTCGCTCGGAACTGCAGATGGCTTCACAATTCAGGTGCGCAACTACTCGTCGACCTACACCTGGAGCGTTTCTTCGAATGTGGGTACTGCTTCGATCAGTGGAACTGGTCTTATCACTGTGACTGGCCTTAATCCGGGTGCGAGTGCGACTGTCAACGTCACCACTTCGCGAACGGGTGCATTCACTGTTATCGCTCAAACCACCGGAAAGGCGCTCATTGGCGCCGCGCTCACGCCGCGCTTTGCGCTATCAGTATCAACGGCTGATGGATTCACCGCCCAGATTCTCAATTATGACCCTGCCTACACCTGGAGCGGCAGCGCCGCCGGCGCAGGTCAGGTCGTCACAGTGAGCGGCACCGGCCTGGTCACCGTCACTGGAGTCACCACGGGTCGGGTTGCTACTGCGACGATCACCGCTACTCGAAGTGGATATGTAACTGGCTCCCAGAGCATCTCGGGCACAGCCGTTGCGCCAGATGTTGACTCAATAGGCGGGTCGGATATTCAACTTCAAGTTCCGATCAGCGCAACCACCTCACCAACTGAAGTAGTTGTAACGATTGATATTCCAGTCGATGCCGCTCCTGGCTCCACAACCTTCACGGGAAGCGCTGTGGCAACCGATTCGGTTGATCAGGGCCTTCGTACTGTGAAGATCGGTGGCGTCAATGCTGGCACCGAGATCACAACCGTCAGCACCCCGATTGCGATCACCATCCCTGCCTCGGCAGGTGTGGGCATCCCGGTTTACTCACCAGATGGACTCGTCTGGCTCGAACTTCCGCTCCTTGCTGGCCCAAGCCTTCCTGATGGCCAGGAGATGGGTTACTACCGCTATGACGATGGCACCATCGTCATCCTGACCCGAAAGATTGGTGGCTGATGCGCGTAATCAAGCGAATCGTCGCCAGCACTCTTGGACTCATCCTTGTGATGTGTACAGCGCCCACTGGTCATGCTGCAAGTTTCTTTGGTGTGCTCGCGCCACAAACCCAACCAGTGACGCTCACGCTTTCGGCGACGACGATAAAACTGAATCAGAGCGCGAGCGCCGCCGCCTCTGGTGGTTCGGGTGATGGTGCGTATTCATATTCGACGACCACGCCGGCAAAGTGTTCTATTAATACCGCTGGAGCGATTACTCCGATAGCGACCGGTACCTGCACGATCCTCGCTACTCGCGCTTCATCGGGAACCTTCTTGCAACGAGTATCTAATCCAGCCTCATTGACCATCACCTCTCTTGACGGGGCACAACAAGAGGAGCAGGCGCCGCAGCGAGATGCCAATGGCAACCTCATCAGCGCCATCGCCAAACCAACTTTCTCCTCGGATGTCGATGTCAGCGGCACCAAAGCATTAGTGACCTGGAAAGTCTCTACGAAAGTGAGCGTGACAGTCGCATCGCGCAAGGGCCAGAGTACCTACGAGGCTGTGGCGCGTACCGAGGATGGTGGCACTTTGGAGATTGCCGATTTAGAGCCGGGCTATCAATACAAGATCTCTGTGACAAATGATGATGGCAGTATCTCTCAGGTCTTCCAGCGCTCGGTCGCGCCATTGAAGGTAACCAGAATCTCCGCACTCTCGGCTTCAAAGGCAACGAATTACGCATTCGTCGTCAAATGGCAGCCTCAATCGTACGTCGAGTACTACAAGATTGAGATCACTGGGCTTGATGAGCAACCGCTCATTTACTATTCGAAGACCCCTGATTTTTATCTCTTCGATCGCACTGCTAAGAGCTACACATTTGCCGTGAGCGCCCAAGGCGAAGGTGGCGAATTCTCTGATCCGGTGAGATTCCGTGCCAGCCTCACCGCTCCGGTGAATATCACCTCAAAACTTCCCACTAATCCAGCCACAGATCGTTTGACAACTGCCACCTCAAACCAGTTGAAGTCGATTGCTGGTCGCTTGACGACTCAGACCGAAGTCACTGCCACTGTTTACTACGATAAGAAGATCAAGGGCGGAAAGAAACTCGCCCAAACTCGGGTGGCGCGAGCAGCCGCGACTATCAAGCTCGCCCAACCGAGCCTCATAGTGAAGACTCAAGTTCGCCCTTACATCTCGGTGAAGTCGCTGAGCCAGATTGTGATCACCACCAAAGCGCCAGCGCGAAAGATAACCCTCACCAACGCCTAACTTTCAAAAGAAGGGCTAGGCTTTGGATATGACTGAAAAACCAAAGATTTTTGTAAAGCCCAACGGATCAATCCGGGTCACCGGCGAAGTGGATTTTGTTGATGGCGAGGGTAATGTCATCAAGAGTGAATCAGCATTCTCACTCTGTCGATGTGGACACTCGAAAGACAAACCATTTTGCGACGGCTCTCATCGAGAGGCGGGCTTCCAAGCGCCCGGAATGTAATCGGTTGAAGAGCGTTTACTCGCTCTTGCTCTCAAGAAGTCGCTCGGTTTGATCTTCGATCTCTACCGCGACCCGCTTGAGCGAGACTGCATATTCCTTTGAATGATGGCCGCAGAAGAGCAATTCGCCTGTCGCCAACGTGACTCGAACATAGGCTTGGGCGCCACAACGATCGCATCGATCTGATGCGCTCAACGGGCTCTGCGCTAGCGTGCTGATACCTGCCATTGCTTCGACCTGCCCCTCTCGTGTTCTTTCCTGCTAGTAGAACATAGAACCACACCCGACTTATTCCCCGCAGGAAATTCGGTAACAAACTCCTGCGAATTTCCTCGCCGAGTTATGTGATAAGTAACCCACTCAGATGCCAATCAATTGCGCCATCGCCCAGTACCCTTGAACATCATGAGCCCCGCCACAGCTAAGAAGGCCTCAGGCGCCCCTAGGGCCTCTAAAAAGGGCTCCCGCCAGCAATCTGGCGACTACACCGCCAAGAACCTGGCAGTCCTTGAAGGGCTCGATGCGGTCCGTAAACGCCCTGGCATGTACATCGGTTCTACCGACTCTCGGGGCTTGATGCACTGCCTTTGGGAGATTATCGACAACGCTGTCGACGAGGCGCTGGCCGGCCACTGCCATGAGGTGATTGTGAGCCTCGGCGCCGACGGGTCGGTTGAAGTGAAAGATGACGGTCGCGGCATCCCAGTGGATGTTGAGGCAAAGACTGGTCTTACTGGCGTCGAATTGGTGATGACCAAACTCCATGCCGGTGGCAAGTTCGGTGGTGGCTCGTACGCCGCTTCAGGTGGTCTGCACGGCGTTGGCGCTTCGGTGGTCAATGCGCTTGCAGTGCGAATGGATGTTGCGGTCGCGCGCGATGGCGCGCGGCACACGATCTCGTTTCAACGTGGCGTCCCAGGAACTTTCGATAAGGCGACTCCAGATGCGAAATTTACTAAGGGAAGCGGGAGCAAGAATCTCAAGAAGGATACGAAGGCTGGGAAGATAGGCAAGAAATCAACCGGCACCACCATTAAATATTGGGCCGATCCGCAGATATTCCTACGCGAGGCAGAGTACGACATCGATGAGATTCATGCGCGGGCTCGTCAGACCGCATTCCTTGTTCCTGGTTTGACGATTACCGTCAATGACAATCGCACTCTGGTGGCCACAAGTGAGAAGTTCCACTTCACTGGAGGTATCTCTGAGTACTGCACTTTTCTCCAACCCGATAATGCAATCTGCGATGTCATCCGCTTGAAGGGAAGTGGCCACTATCAAGAGACCGTGCCGGTTCTCGATGATCAAGGACACTTGGTACCCACTGATGTCGAACGCGATATGGAGGTTGATATCGCCTTGCGCTGGGGGGATGGTTACGACTCAACGCTGCGCTCCTTCGTCAACATCATCTCGACGGGCAAAGGCGGAACTCACGTTGCTGGTTTCGAACGCGGGATCACTAAAGTCGTCAGTGACACGTTGAAGTCATCGCGAATCACCAAGGCAAGTGATCCAGATATCATCAAAGATGATGTGATGGAGGGCTTGACTGCGGTGGTCACGGTGCGAATGTCGGAACCGCAATTTGAGGGGCAGACCAAAGAGATTCTCGGCACTGCAGCGGCGACAAAGATCGTGCAGGCTGTCGTGAATTCGGAGTTGACGCGCTATTTCAATGCTCGCGGTTCGAAGGCGCAATCACGGCTGGTGCTCGAGAAGATCGCTGGCGCGGCAAAGACGCGAGTTTCAGTGCGCGCCCACAAAGATATCCAGCGGCGCAAGAATGCCTTGGAATCATCCTCACTACCGGCGAAACTCTCTGATTGCCGTTCTGATGATGTAGAACATACTGAGCTCTTCATCGTCGAAGGTGATTCGGCGCTTGGCACGGCAAAGTCTGCTCGAAACTCTGAATATCAGGCGTTGCTGCCGATCCGCGGCAAGATCCTCAACGTCCAAAAGGCTTCTCTTTCGGCGATGCTCGATAACTCTGAATGCGCCTCGATCATCCAAGTAATTGGTGCCGGCTCGGGGCGCTCCTTTACTCTCGATGAGGCACGCTACGGGCGCATCATCTTGATGTCTGATGCCGACGTGGATGGCGCACACATTCGCTGTTTAATCTTGACCCTGCTCTTCAAATATATGCGTCCACTTATTGAAGAGGGGCGGGTATTCGCCGCAGTTCCACCTCTCCATCGAATTGAGATATCTGGTGCCAAGAAGGGCGAATTCCACTACACCTACTCTGATGACGAGATGAAGAAGTACCTAGCAGCATTGACGAAATCGGGGAAGAAATGGCGTGAGCCGATTCAACGCTACAAAGGTTTGGGCGAGATGGATGCCGAACAATTGCGCGAGACAACAATGGACCCAGAAAAGCGCACCCTTCGCCGCATTACTATCAAAGATGGCGCGCATGCCGAGAAGATATTCGAACTTCTCATGGGAAATGACGTGGGGCCGCGCCGAGATTTCATCGGCACCAATCAAATCGATCTTGAACGAATTGATCTCTAGCAGACGGCGATGAGTCTTTCGCAACGCCATAGCAAGCAGAGCAGCACGCTCAAGAAATTGGCAACGGCGCAGACGCTCTCTGGTCTAGGTGTCACCGGAACATTCGCTGCTGGTTCGCTTCTGGTAGTTCAGATAAGTGGCTCTGAGGCGCTGGCGGGATTGGTGCAAACATCAACCGTTGTTGGTGCAGCGCTTCTTGCATTGCCGTTGGCGAAGTGGACTGATCAGGGCGGGCGAAGGCGCTCACTGGGATTCGGATATTTCCTTGGCGCACTGGGCGCAACCTTCGCTTTCATCGGGGGAGTGCAGCGAATCTTTCCGCTCATTCTGATTGGTGCCGCGATGATCGGTGGCGCATCAGCGGCTGGTTATCAAGCGCGCTTTGCGGCCGTTGATCTCTCCGACGACAGCCATCGTGCGCGCGATCTCTCGATGGTGGTCTGGGCTTCAACAGTCGGTTCAGTCCTTGGTCCAAACTTGATGGATCCGGCGGGAAACTTCGCGCGCTCCATCGGACTACCTAAGCTCGTCGGTCCGTATCTCGTGGCTATCACGATGCTCACCCTTGCCGCAACGATGATTACTATCTTCCTTAGGCCAGATCCATTCCTCTTGGCACGCGCCGAACGTGGCGAGGTGTATTCGAGACAGAAGCGTGCATTCCGGCGCGCATTTGCCCTCATAAAGACCATCCCCAAAGCATGGCTCGCCTTACATGCAATTGTGATCGGACATATCACGATGGTGACCATCATGGTGATGACACCGGTGCATATGGCGCACGTTGATGTTTCACTTCGATTAATCGGTTTAGTAATCAGCGTCCATGTACTTGGGATGTATGCGCTCTCGCCTTTGGTAGGGCGATTTGTTGATGCAATCGGTCGGATAAATACGATTGTCGTTGGCGTAGTTATTCTTTTAGCCAGCGCCATCATCTCAGGTTTGGCGTACGCAGATGCAGTGGTGCAATTAGGTATCGGATTGTTCTTGCTCGGCTTAGGTTGGTCGTGCACATTGATTGCTGGCTCGACGCTCCTTGCCGAGTCGCTCCCCGATGAGATCAAAGCATCCGGTCAGGGGCTCTCTGATCTCTGCATGAATGGTGGTGGTGCGCTCGGAGGTGCGTTAGCTGGAATCATCATTGCGATCTCCAGTTATGGCTGGCTCTGCGCGGTGATGGCGATTCCTGTGCTCTACCTTGGTTTCCGAGCGTGGCACATCAGAGCGCACGTTAATTAGAGTTAATTAGAGTTATTTAGGTTTTATTTAAAGAGGAAAGTCCGTCGTGGGGTGGCGAATTTCTTCCCCTCTTCTTTCAATTCCAGCGAGACTTGCGCGCGAATCGAGCCATCGTCCTTGAGCAAGGCATTGAGCGATGCGATGGTCTTCTTTAATTCCTTCTCTTCGTTATCGAGTTCTAGTTTCGAAAACTTAGTGAGACGACGGAGCGGCATTTCAAGAATGTAGTTTGCCTGGATCTCAGAGAGTTTGAAGGTACTCATCAAGCCTTTACGCGCAGCCTCGGTGTCATCGCTGGCACGGATGAGTTTGATCACCTTGTCGATATCGATGATCGCCTTAAGCAGACCTTCGACGATATGGAGGCGATCTTTCGCTCGTTCACGCCGGAACTTCGAGCGACGAGTGACTACTGAAATTCGGTGATCGATATAAACCTGAAGGAGTTCCTTCAGTGACAATGTCTTTGGTTGACCGTTGACCAATGCGACCGCGTTGATAGAGAAAGATTCCTCCATGGGAGTCAGGCGGTAGAGGTTGGCCAGTATCTCTTCGGGGTCGTACCCGGTCTTCGCCTCGACGATTATTCGGGTGCCATTCTTCCCGTCGGATAAGTCGACGATGTCTGAAATACCTTGGATCTTCTTCGCTTTGACCAAGTCAGCGATCTTCTCGACGACTTTCTCGGGACCGACATTAAAGGGTAGCTCTGTGATGACAATGCCCTGTTTTCGCGCCGAGACTTTATCGACGAAAGCGGTGGCTTGAACCTTGAACGCGCCCTTGCCAGTCTCATATGCCTCGAGGATTCCATCGGTGTCGACGATCTTGCCTCCAGTTGGGAAATCTGGACCGGGCAAATGTTTCATCAGCGACTTCAAGGTTGCGTTTGGGTTATCAATCAGATGGCATGTTGCAGCAATGACCTCGCCAACGTTATGGGGAGCCATATTCGTTGCCATACCTACGGCGATTCCCGTTGCACCGTTGATTAACAAATTCGGCAGTGCAGCCGGAAGCACCCGTGGTTCTTTCATCTGGCCGTCGTAATTCGATGCGAAGTCGACAGTGTCCTCGTCGCTCTCCTCGACCATCGTCAGCGCAGCCGGGGCTAAACGTGCTTCGGTGTAGCGCATTGCAGCGGGGCCAGCATCGAGGGAGCCAAAGTTCCCATGGCCATCGACCAGTGTTAATCGCATCGAGAAGTTCTGTGCCATACGCACGAGCGCGTCATAAATCGCGCCATCACCGTGAGGGTGCAACTTGCCCATCACTTCGCCGACCACTCGGGCGCTTTTAACGTGCCCCTTATCTGGACGGAGCCCCATCTCTGCCATCTGAAAGAGGATTCTGCGATGCACTGGTTTCAATCCATCACGAGCATCAGGTAGCGCGCGTGAGTAGATAACCGAGTACGCATACTCTAG
>CAZBCF010000029.1:0-20097 GCA_964490435.1 uncultured Bifidobacterium sp.
TGAGGTCATTGATGCGTTGTGAGAGCATCGCAATCTGCGATTCTGGGCTGCCGGTGTCTACAGCTGAGGAGCCGTAGGTGGAGATGATCTCCTTCTTCTTTGCCGGAGCTAAAGCCATAATGTCCTTCTCACTTTCGTTCTGACTGATTCTCGTCGTCTACTTCCGTACTTACGCCAGATGTGGGGCCAACCCGTATCTCGGGCCCTCCCTACCTGTCCGACTGCCAAGGCTACCAGCGAGCTCGCAATCAACCCAATTCGGCCTCTGCCCGAGTGATGACGCGCTTGGCCTGAGCGCAATCTTCTGCCATTTGAGCCAGGAGCGGTTCGAGCCCTGGAAAGGCGATGGTCGGGCGAAGAAAGGAGAGGAATTCGATGGATGCGCGTTGGCCGTAAAGATCCAGATCGTCGCGGTCGAGCGCATATGCCTCAACTTGTCGCGGGCGCTCACCGGGGAATGTTGGTGGGAATGTTGGATTCGTGCCAATTGAAATTGCTGCTGGCATTCGATCACGTTCAACATATAAGTAGCCGGCATAAATGCCATCGGGCGGAATAGCCATTCCTGTCAATTGTTCTAAGTTTGCCGTCGGATATCCGATTTCGCGACCACGCTTCTCCCCATGTATCACTTCACCTTGCAAGAAATGTGGCCGACCAAGGAGTGCATGCGCTTGTTCCATCTGGCCACCTGCGACAAGAGCACGGATACGCGTTGATGAAATCGGACCATGTTCGTCGTGAAGGAGCGAAACAGCGTCAGCTTCAATGTACTTCTTTATGTCAGAAATTGAACCACTTGCCCGTGATCCAAATGAGAAATTGTCGCCAACTATGACATGCGCAGCGTGGAGTGAATCAATAAGAATGTCTTCGATAAACGCCTGCGGTGAGAGCGCAGCGAATTCCTTGCTAAATGTGATGACTTCGACATCTTCAGCGCCATGCTTTTCCAGCAACTCGACCCGGCTATGGAGATTTAGTAAGAGTGCCGGTTGTTTTTCAGGGGCGAGAATCGCAGTCGGATGCGGATGAAAAGTTAATGCGATGACAGGCAGCGAGAGCGAATTGGCAATCTCGCGCGCATTGCTCAAGATCTTTTGGTGGCCTAGGTGTACGCCATCGAAGATTCCAATCGCCACGACTGACTTACGCGAATCCGTCATGGCTCAATTCTACTTATCACTAAAATTGGTTGCGCACGTCCGCCTTTTTCTGCTAACAGGGCAAGGAATCTGCCATCGGGAGTAAATCCCGCGCTTTTACCGCCGATTTCGCCATGTAAATCAATTGAGCGACCGTGACTCACACTCGCCACCTCTGATGGGCTCAAATCTCTGCGATGAAAGAGTCGCGCTATCACATCATCGATCAGCAATATCTCTGGCCTTGTCTTCAACTGTTCAATAGATATCGCATCCTCAAGTGAGAAGGGAGAGACGAGCGTGCGGCGCAATGAAATCAAATGGCCACCAACTCCAAGCGCATCACCAAGATCTCGTGCGATTGATCGAATATATGTGCCGGCAGAGCATTCCACCGAGACGTGGACATCGATCTGATCAGCGGTATGCACAATTTCGCCTACCTCAATCGAATAGACCAATACTCGGCGCTCTTTCAACCGCACCTCTGCTCCGGATCGGGCTAGTTCGTACGCGCGTTTGCCATCGACTTTGATTGCCGAATATGTACTTGGACGTTGATAGATCTCGCCGACTTGAGTGGATAGTGCTTGCGCAATCCTCTGATCTGTCAACTCTGCAAGACCAGAAAGATTGGAGCTAACTACTTCACCAGTAAAATCATCGGTAGTTGTTGCTGCACCCAAACGAATGATGGCTTCATATTTTTTACGACCATCTGTGATGTATTGGAGAAGTCGAGTTCCATTACCTACGCCAAGAACGAGAACTCCGGTGGCGAAGGGATCTAACGTTCCAGCATGGCCAACTCTCCGCTCGGCGAGGGATTTACGCGCGATTGCCACAATGTCATGGCTGGTAAATCCAGGTTGCTTGTCGACGACGAGAAAACCAGATTTCATCTCAGACTTATTACTGCTTGGGCTTGCGATACGGATCACTCTCGCCGGCGTAGTGAGCACCGGTACGTTGTGCATCTAACTCGAGATCTCGAGCCGCGCTCTTAGCAAGCAAGTTCTCTAGCGTCGCTGCGCTCTCAGGCAGAGCATCTAGATGAAATTCGATAGTCGGCACCACTCGCAGACCTAACTCGCGACCCAGTGTGGATCGAATGATTCCTTTAGCGCTTTCGAGTGCGATAGCAGAACTTTTTCGCTCCTTCTCGTCGCCAAGGACGGTGTAGAAGATTGATGCGTTCTGTAAATCACCAGTCACCCGCACATCCGTGATGGTGACAAAACCTAAACGCGGATCTTTGATTTTTCCCTCACAGGTTGCTGCGACCACTTCTTTGATGCGATCGGCGACCTTGCGTGTGCGAAAGGAACGAGTTGCTCTGACCATGAATTAGGCTCGCTTCTTCTCGCGCATCTCATAGACCTCGATAATGTCACCAGTCTTGATGTCGTTGTAGGAACCAAGACCAATACCGCACTCGAAGCCTTCTTTGACCTCGGTGGCATCATCTTTGAAACGCTTGAGCGAGGCGATGCTGAGGTTGTTGCCATGCACCGTGCCTTCTCGGAGCACTCGCGCCTTCGCATTGCGTCGGATGAGGCCATCTTTGACCATCGAACCTGCGATATTTCCGAACTTGCTCGATTTGAAGACCTCGCGAACTTCGGCAGAGCCTAGAACGACCTCTTCGAATTCTGGCTTGAGCAATCCCTTGAGCGCCTTCTCTACCTCTTCGATCGCCTCGTAGATCACCGAGTAGAAGCGAACCTCAACACCTTCGCGATCGGCGAAGATGGCAGTCTGCGGTTCAGGCTTGACGTTAAAACCGATAACGACGGCAGCAGAAGCGGATGCAAGGGTGATGTCGCTCTTAGTAATAGCACCTACGCCGCGATGGATAACACGCAACTCGACTTCGGCACCGACATCAAGTTGTACGAGCGCATCTTCGAGCGCCTCAACCGATCCAGCCACGTCGCCCTTGATGATGAGATTGAGCGTCGAGACTTTAGATTGCTCGAGGAAGTCTTCAAGGGAGACTTTCTTCCGCGCTTTCGCAAGTGCAGCATGTCGCTCGACAGCTTGTCGCTTCTCGGCAATTTGGCGAGCGGTGCGATCTTCGTCGGCAACGAGGAAGGAGTCACCGGCATCTGGCACCGAAGTGAAGCCAAGGACCTGCACTGGACGCGACGGACCAGCAGCATCGACGCTCTCACCATGCTCATCGAGCAGCGCTCGAACTCGACCAAAAGCACCGCCAGCAACGATTGCATCTCCGACATGGAGTGTGCCGCGTTGCACTAATACGGTTGCGACCGCGCCGCGACCTTTGTCAAGATGCGCTTCAATCGCTACACCACGCGCCTCGCCTTCAGCGACTGCGCGAAGGTCAATTGCGGCATCTGCGGTGAGCAGAATGGAATCGATGAGTTCTGGTAGACCTTTACCAGTCTTTGCGGACACATCTACGAAGAGGGTCGTGCCGCCATACTCTTCGGTAATCAAGTTGTACTCGGTCAATTGTTGTCGGATTTTTTGAGGATTCGCACCTTCTTTATCAATCTTATTCACAGCAACGACGATTGGAACATTCGCGGCTTGGGCATGGTTAAGCGCCTCGATGGTCTGAGGCATCACGCCATCGTCTGCAGCGACTACGAGTACAGCAATATCTGTGACCTTTGCACCACGGGCACGCATTGCGGTGAACGCCTCGTGACCTGGGGTATCGATGAAGGTAATGGCGCGCTCTAGTCCATCATGTTCACGATGAATCTGATAGGCACCGATGTGCTGAGTGATACCGCCGGCTTCACCTTTAGCCACTTCACTCTTTCGGAGCGCATCAAGCAAGAGCGTCTTTCCATGATCGACGTGACCCATGACTGTCACGACGGGTGGACGTGAAGTGAGTTGATCTTCATCGATCTCAGAGATCTCAGCCTCAAGATCGATATCGAAATCTTCGAGTAATTCCCGATCCTCATCTTCGGGGCTGACGATGTGAATCGAGTAACCAAGTTCGGATCCAAGGATTGCGAATGTGTCATCGTCAACTGATTGGGTTGCTGTGACCATCTCACCTAGGTGAAAGAGAGCAGAGACGAGCGCTGCTGCATCTGCATTAATTTTCTCCGCGAAATCCATCAGCGTTGCACCGCGTCGCATCCGAATGACGGTGCTGCCATCACCGCGTGGGATGACTGCCCCACCAAGAGTGGGGGCACGTAAGTTATCGATCTCTTCTCGACGAGTCTTGCGCGATTTCTGTTGACGATTGGTCTTGCCACCTTTACCGCCGCGACCAAAAGCGCCTCGAGTCTGACCGGGACCACCAGGTCCACCTGCTCTGCCGGGACCGCCTGCTCCCCCGGGTCCACCAGGTCCGCCTGATCCGGGTCCGCCTGGACGGCCACCAAAACCTCCAGAGCTGGGACGGCCTGCTCCGCCGCCGTAACCGCCACCTCGAGCAGGGCCACCATCACGTGGCGGGAAAGGCCGGCCACTTGGAACTGATCCTGGACGTTGTCCAAAACCTGGACGTGCACCACCTGGTTGACCGGGGCGAATAGGAGCGCCAGTACCGGAAGGCCGCGGACCACCGGGGCGCGCGCCACCATCTGACGGCATGAATGGATTATTCCCACCGCGATTTGGTCGTGGCATAGGTGGACGTGGTCCACCAGGAGAGGAGGTAAAAGGATTATTTCCAGGACGCGCTTGTGGCGGTCGCGGAATATTTCGCGGCTGTGCTGGTTGTGCTCCCGCAGACGGAGCAGACGGAGCAGACGGTGCAGAAGAAGAAGGAGGTAGTGGCGGCGCCTCTCGCGGTGAATCCTGGACTGAATCTGGTGTTACTGCCTGTGTCGCACTGTGCGCAAGGTCGTGAAGATGCGGCGGCACCAACGGGCCAAGTTCAGCAAGCAGCGCAGAAATTTCCGCGGCATCTGGTGCGCTCTCGCCGCTCTCAGTTTTACCTTTAGTAGAGGTTGCTTTCTTCGCTGTCTTCTTGGCAGCGCTCTTTTTCGCCGGTGCTTCTGTTGCAGTATCTGCAACGGGTGTGGCATTGGGATAGAGATCGCGCATCCGTCGAACAACGGGAGGCTCTAGAGTCGATGAAGCAGATTTGACGAACTCGCCAAGTTCTTGCAATTTCGTCAGAAGAGCTTTGCTCTCTAATCCGAGCTCTTTCGCGAGCTCATATACGCGGACCTTAGCCACACTTCTCCCTCTAGTTTGTGGCTAGGCGCGTTCTAGACGCGCGTCGCCGCTATTGCTTTCTCATTTCAGTCGAATATCAGCGAATTGTGAGCGCACATCACCAAGGTGAGTGTGCTGCAGATGCGCCGCCACGACAGATTTCATAAGGCCTAGCCTACCTCATCGGGGTGGATGTCGATCCGCCAGCCCGTCAATCTCGCCGCTAAACGCGCATTTTGGCCATCTTTTCCGATGGCCAATGAGAGCTGAAAATCGGGAACTACTACTTTGGCCTGTTTTCGCTCGGGGTCGACCACCTCGCAGCTGATAACTCTCGATGGCGCGAGCGCCGCTGCAATGAAAGTTGTCGGATCTTCCGACCAATCCACAATATCTATCTTCTCTCCGTGCAACTCATTCATTACTGCTTGCACGCGAGCGCCCATTGGTCCGATACACGAACCCTTGGGGTTAACTCCTGCTCGGTGAGCACGCACTGCCATCTTGGTACGCGCTCCGGCTTCGCGCGCAACGCCCATGATCTCGACGACTCCACTGACGAGTTCAGGTACCTCTAGCGCGAAGAGCTTCTTGATGAGATTTGGATGAGTTCTCGAAAGCACGATCTCTGGTCCTTTATTGCCCTGCCGTACGTCGACAATAAGGGCTTTGATTCGATCACCATGCACGAATGTCTCAGTCGGCACCTGCTCTTGCAACGGAATCTTTCCCTCGACTGGTCCGATATTCACCAAAATCACCTTGCTATCCCGACCTTGTTGCACTATTCCAGAGACCAGGTCACCGATGTTCGTCGAGAACTCCTGCACGATTTCAGCGTCTTTGACCTCACGAAGCTTGCCTTTGAGCGTCTTTCGGATCACGCCAGTTGCAATGCGCGCAAACTCTGGAGGTCCAATCACTGACACCTCTTCACCATCAACAATCTTGGATAGCGTGATGACTCCTGTCGCGCGATCCATTCGAGAATGCACGTCAGGCTCGGCCTCTTGTAATTCGCTATATCGCTCATCAATTGCTTGCTCGATATTTCGAATGAGTTCTTCCAGTGCTATGCCATTTGCTTGCGCAAGAATGGCAAGGGATGGGATATCAACTGTCATGAGAATTCAATCTCTACCTTCGCATGCGCGATCTCATCGAATCGCACCTTGCGTGAGATCTCCTCTTTCATACCACGCCGCGAATCTTTCACTGTCAGCGTCACACTCTCGTTGTCGGAACTTGCGATTCGACCTCGCAGCGCCTCACCCGACCTAAGCGCGCAATCCACCAATCGATTCTGATTCTTCGCCCAATGTCGCGGCAGGCTAAGCGGAAAGTCGACTCCAGGGGAGGAAACTTCAAGGGTTAAAGCACGTTCGCCAAGAATGGATAATTCATCGAGAGAAGCCGAAATAGGTTTTGTGATTGAAGTGACTTCATCAAGGGAGAGCGGACTAGTTGGTTCGAGTCGATCCACGAGGACTCGAATCAAGCGATGCTTACCCGCCGTGGAGATCTGTAAGGCTTCAAGGAAGAGTCCGGCTTCGGCAACAATCGGCGAAATCGCATCTTTGATGGCGCTTTCGAGTGAAGAATTCACGGCACGCTCCCTATGAAGTTATGCGCGAAGTCTAGCGCAGCTCAGAGCGAGCCAACGACCGCCTTGATTTCTTCAAGGGCGCTTACCACGGATACCTCACGCTTCTGGTTGCCCCAGCGATTTCGAACTTCGATCAGACCATTTGACAAGCCTTTGCCCACGACGACGATTACTGGAATTCCTATGAGTTCAGCATCCTTGAACTTCACTCCCGCACTCGGGTCGCGGCGATCATCGACAAGTGTTCGAATCCCAACGCGCTCTAGATCATTCGCAATCTCGATAGCTTTATCGAACGGTGCATCTTCCTTGCCGGTTGCGACGATGTGCACATCGGCTGGCGCCACTTCGCGAGGCCAACGTAATCCCATCTCATCGTGAGTTTGTTCGGCGATTGCAGCGACGGCGCGCGAGATGCCGATTCCGTACGAGCCCATAGTGACAACAACTGGTTTGCCATCTTTATCAAGCACTGTCAGGTCAAGGCTCGATGCATACTTGCGACCTAATTGGAAAATGTGACCAATCTCGATTGCTCGATCGATGACTACTGGCGTATCACAGGCAGGACAAAGGTCGCCCGCGCGCACTTCGGCAGCCTCGACATACTTATCAATGGTGAAATCGCGTCCCTCTGTGACAAAGCGCGCATGCTTGTTCACTTGATTGGCACCAGTGATCCAGTGCGATCCGGGTTGGATGCGTGGGTCGGCATACAGGGTGATGCCAAAACGCGCGGCGTCCTGAGGGCCAACATAACCCTTCACAAATTCCTTGCGCTGAGCAAAATCCTCGTCATCGAATAATCTCAACTCTTGAACGCCTGGAAGATTTGCCTGCAGCCGCTTGAGATCAACCTCTCGGTCGCCCGGAACGAGAACGCAGATTGGCGTGCCATCAGCGATAAGCAGGATGTTCTTTAGAGTGTCGGTTGCCGTGATATTCGCTTGATACTTCGAATTCATCACCTCGACCAAACTCTCGATCGTCGGTGTGTTTGGGGTATCAAGGATTTCGATCGCAGGTGGAACGGGAAATTGCGAGGTGATCACCTTTGTGGACATCGCCTCGACGTTGGCAGCAAAACCGCACGATGGGCAGAGCACGTATGTGTCTTCACCGGTGTCGCACGGTGCAAGAAATTCTTCAGAAGCCGAACCGCCCATCGCTCCTGACATCGCAGAGACGATCGAGTAACGCAAACCAAGTCGATCAAAGGTCTTGATGTATGCATCGCGATGTGCGTCGTAGGACTTTTGTAGTCCGAGATCATCGATATCGAAGGAGTAAGAGTCTTTCATGACGAACTCGCGCCCTCTGATAATGCCACTGCGCGGTCTGGTTTCATCCCGGTACTTCGTCTGAATCTGATAGATGGTGAGCGGGAGATCCTTATACGAGGAGTACTCGCCTTTCACCATTAACGTGAACATCTCTTCATGGGTCGGCCCTAAAAGGTAATCCCCACCGCGTCGGTCTTGTAAACGGAAGAGATCCGGACCATATTCACTCCAACGATGTGTGGCTTCATATGGCTCTTTCGGTAAAAGGGCCGGAAAGTGGACCTCTTGGAAACCGGCTTTATCCATCTCTTCGCGCA
Source organism: uncultured Bifidobacterium sp. (assembly GCA_964490435.1). Lineage (GTDB taxonomy): Bacteria > Actinomycetota > Actinomycetes > Nanopelagicales > Nanopelagicaceae > IMCC26077. The sequence continues at coordinate 8,510 of CAZBCF010000029.1, forward strand.
CGATTCGTTCGATATTCCTCAAGGTGAGGTAGCCCAACGGCAACCAGGAATAGATTCCAGCGGCAATACGTCGAATGTAGCCGGCTCGCACCAGAAGTTTGTGGCTTGCGACTTCAGCATCTGCTGGGTCGTCCCGAAGCGTACGTAAGAAAAGGTGCGACATCCGGAGCATGTATAAAGCCTACTTCAGAGGAATATTGAGGCGAACTCTCCCACTTCGATGAACCCCACTTTTTTGTAGCTCGCTCGTGCTGCATGGTTGAAATCATTGACATATAAACAGACTCGTGGCGCAAGATTCTTTGAGAGCCTTATAGCGCTCGCCATCCCGTGTGCACCAAGTCCGCGCCCCCGATGTGAGGGTGGAACCCAGACGCCATGAATCTGGAGCGCTCCAGCACCGATTGCTCCGATATCTGCCTTGAACAGAATCTGATCTCCCTCGCGCCGAATAAAGGTTCGACCTTGGGTGATTAACTCAATCGCACGTGCTCGAAAATCATTCATGAGCGGAGGCTCGCCCACCTCGCCAATGAACATTTCCACTCCCGAAGTGATGGCTAACTCAAGATCAGCCATAGTTGCCGCGCGCACACTGGCATCAGATGCAATCAACGGATCAGTTCCTAATGAGAGTAGCGGCTGTCGCTCACGGATCAATCGAGCCGGAGGAATGAATGGCTTGAGTAGCTCCCACAACGAGAAGACGCTCTGACTCTCACCCACGATCGAGGAGAAGGCGATAGACCGGGAGGTGAGATAGTCGCTCGTAGCAAAGAGCGCTGCCCGAGAGGTGAAGCTAGGGAGCAAATTCGCACCTATATACGTAACACCTTCGACCCCAGAGTGTCCGCGATAGATCAGCGCCTCGCTGCGGGAGCGCGAATGAAGCGCGTTAAGACGTGATGCCAAGAATGAATGTGCCTCAGGTTTATGACTCAAGAAGGCTTCGACATCTGCCGGAATATCGGCGGTGTGCAGCAACTGCAACACGATTATCGAACTTCGACTACTGGCGCTCCGGAACTTTCCATCTCATCAGCTAAGCGCATTGCCTCTTCGATAAGTACTTCGACGATTTGTGCTTCAGGAACGGTCTTGATGACCTCACCTTTCACGAAGATCTGGCCTTTCCCATTTCCCGAAGCTACGCCAAGGTCTGCTTCGCGAGCCTCACCCGGTCCATTTACGACGCATCCCATAACTGCCACTCGTAGTGGAACCGTCATTCCCTCGAGTCCGGCTTGGACTTTCTCAGCCAAGGTGTACACATCAACTTGCGCGCGACCGCAGGATGGGCAGGAGACAATCTCTAACTTTCGCTGACGCAGATTGAGTGATTCTAGAATCGAGATACCAACCTTTACCTCTTCTACTGGAGGCGCAGAGAGCGAGACGCGAATCGTGTCACCGATCCCTTCAGAGAGTAAGACTCCAAATGCGACCGCCGACTTAATCGTTCCTTGAAAGAGTGGACCAGCTTCAGTGACGCCTAGGTGGAGTGGGTACTCACATCTGCTTGAGAGCAATCGATAGGCCTGGACCATGGTTACTGGGTCATGATGTTTGACAGAAATCTTGATGTTCTGGAACCCATGCTCTTCGAATAGTGAACATTCCCAGAGGGCGGATTCGACTAACGCTTCAGGGGTGGCTTTGCCATATTTCTTGAGCAATCGTGGATCAAGTGAACCAGCGTTAACACCAATGCGAATCGGAATTCCGGCATCACCGGCAGCCTTTGCTACTTCCTTTACCTTGTCGTCAAACTGCTTGATATTTCCTGGATTGACCCGGACTCCGGCGCAGCCAGCATCGATTGCAGCGAAAATGTACTTAGGTTGGAAGTGAATATCCGCGACGACGGGAATTTGAGATTTCTTTGCGATTGCGGCGAGCGCATCAGCATCATCTTGGCTTGGGACTGCAACGCGCACAATCTGACAACCGGACGCGGTCAACTCGGCGATCTGTTGCAAGGTTGCGTTGACATCGGCAGTCAAGGTAGTGGTCATGGATTGCACACTGACTGGTGCGCCACCGCCAACGAGCACCGAGCCAAGCTTTATCTGGCGGGTAGGGCGACGTGGAGCGAGCGGGGCTGGCAATGGCGCCGGCATTCCGAGATCAACCATGGCGCTATCTTGCCGTAATCCGCAGGAATCTGCCTATTGATTGAGCCGGAGCGGGTTGACGATATCGGCGAATAATAAGAGGAGTGAGAGCGTGGCAAGGACTGCAATCACTGCCAGAGTAATCGGCATCAATCTGGTGACATCGAAAGGTGTTGGCATGGGTAGCCCTTTGCGCCGCGCACGCGCCTTTCGATAACCGTCGAAGAGCGCAACTGCCATGTGACCACCATCGAGTGGAAGTAACGGAATCAGGTTGAAGATCCCTACGAAGACATTGAGGCTTGCAATAATTAGAAGGAAGAAACCGATCTTCTCAGTCAACGAACCGCCCGAACTTGATGCTGCCTCACCACTGACTCGAGCAACACCGACTACGCCTACCAAACCTTCAGGGTCGCGTTCGGCGCCTTCGAAGGTCGCGCTGAAGAGCGCTGGGATCTTGCTTGGTAGCGCCACCAGTGCGCGCGCACTGCCCGCCACCAAATGCGCTACCTCGCGCCCAGATTCGGCGATTGCAGAAGGAATCGGATAACGAATGATCTCTCTCTCGCTGATCACACCGATGATGCCAAAGCTCTCGCCCGCGCTCTCGTAACGTATTGGCGTTACTGCAAGTTCGAGCCTTTCACCATCACGCACAATGGTGAAACGTAACTCTTTATTGGCGCTCTTGCGGATCACTTGTCCGACTTCGTCCCACGCCGTGATCTTCGCGCCATTGACAGCCGTAATTTCATCTCCAGTTTGTAGGCCAGCCGCAGCCGCCGGTGATGCCGGATCAGATTCGGTGCACGCTTGAGTGCTGACTTTGATGCATGGAAGGACTTGAGCGAGTCGAGTCGATTGTTGCGGAACACCTACTGCTGCGAAGAAGAGAAACAACAGCGCAAACGCAAGAACGAAATGTAAAAATGACCCAGCGCCAAGGACGATGAGTCGACGTGGCACGCTCGATCTGTAGAAGGCGCGATCACCCTCGCCTTCGGAGAGCGGCTCAGCCGGCGTCATCCCAGTAATACGGCAATACCCGCCCGCAGGAATGGCTTTGATGCCAAATTCAGTCTCGCCCCGTCGGGTAGACCAGAGTCGCGGACCAAAGCCAAGGAAGAACTCAGTGACCTTCATACCAAACCGACGAGCGGTTATGAAGTGGCCCCACTCATGAATCATGATTGAGATGAGCATCGCGACGATGAAGGCGAGTATGCCGATTAGCCCTGCCCCATTCATGCTTGCCCTCTCGTTCGTTTGCTAATGCTCTCATGTGCTACCCGTCGCGCATTCTCTTCAACTGCACTGACATCTTCGACGTCTCGAAGATCTGCGCTCACCTCGCCACCAATCTGCAGTAACACCTCATCGATAATCTCCACGATGTCGGTAAATGAAATTCGGCGCGCTATGAAAGCGCCGACGGCCTCTTCATTTGCCGCATTGAATGCTGCTGGTGCGCCGCCACCCACCTCGCCACAGCGCCGTGCAAGGTCGACTGCAGGGAAACGTTGCCCATCAATCGGGCTGAACTCCCATGTGTGAGCTCCGCTCCAATCTAATGGACGCATCGCCCCTTCCACACGATGAGGCCAATTAAGTGCCAGCGAGATCGGCAAGGTCATATCAGGCGCACTCGCCTGCGCAATCACCGAACCATCTATGAACTCCACCATAGAGTGCACGATTGATTGGGGGTGAATCACTGCTGTGATTGCCGAGTAAGGAACGTCAAAGAGATGGTGCGCCTCAATTATCTCGAGACCTTTATTGACCAAGGTCGCTGAGTTAAGCGTGACCACCGGACCCATACTCCAGGTTGGATGATTGAGCGCTTCATCAACAGTTACTTCGGAAAGATCCTTGCGCAATCGAAACGGACCGCCGCTTGCGGTGAGAATCGCGCGCGCGATTTCTGTGGAAGTTCCAGCGCGCATCGCTTGGGCGAGGGCAGAGTGCTCTGAATCGACAGCGATCAATTGCCCAGGCTTTGCAAGGGCCGTCACGAGTGGGCCTCCTGCGACCAAAGATTCTTTATTCGCCAGAGCAACCATATTTCCCACGTTAAGCGCTGCAAGGGTTGGACGTAATCCAATCGAACCTGTCATCGCATTGAGGGTGACATCTGCAGGAATTGCCGCAATCTCTTCGGCGGCACGGGCAGAGACGATGACTTCGACTCCTGGTAGCGCATCTTTGAGCATCTTTAAGTCGCCGGCAGCAACGCCAACGATTGACACGTTGAATCGTTTTGCCTGTTCGATCAGAAGAGGCAGGTTCGTTCCGCCAGCAGCGAGCGCTGTAATAGTGAACCGCGCAGGGTTTCGCGCGACCAGCTCGAGCGCTTGGGTGCCAATCGAGCCAGTGGAGCCCAGGATGACCACTGTGCGCGGGCTAGCGACCATGTCCCTATCCTCCCAGTTAACAGTTGATTTATCACCTCAGTATTCATCAGTATTCACCAATGGGCGCGCGTGAGGTGATTCTGGGCTTAGACCTTGGCACCTCCTCGCTCAAGGGGATATTCATTGATGCCGATGGCGAGATTCTCGCCAAACACGAGGTCGCGCTCTCACTACATCGCACCGGCGACGATCGCGCTGAACAAGATGCGCTCGACTACCGCAATGCACTCAAGGAATTAATCGCATTCGATCTCACAACAGATGCACACATCAAGAACGTGGTCGCAATCGGGTTATCTGGTCATACCCCCTCACTCGTTGCCATCGATGAGAGGGGTGAACCCACGTCGCCGGTTCTGATCTGGCAAGACAATCGGGCGACATATGAGGCGAGCGAGTTAGCCAGAAACTTTGGTGAGCCTAGGTCGATTATCGGCACCTCACTCCCGTGGGCGCCCTCTACTACTGCTGCAAAAGCATTCTGGTTACAACGATATGTGCCTGAAGTCGTACTCAAAACGCGATGGATATTGCAGCCAAAGGATTATCTCGGCTTTCTACTGACCGGGGATGCACTCTCCGATCCATGGTCGACCAAAGGTCTATGCAATGTTCGAACTAAAGCACCAATCGAAACCGTGCTCGAGTTCATCGGGTGGGATAAAAGTGTGGTCCCGGCGTTGCGCGATGGTTTCAGCAGCCGAGGAGTAACTAATGCTGGTTGCGCGGCAGAATATGGAATTCCAAGCGGCATTCCAGTGAGTGTGGGCTGGTCAGATGCGATGTGCGGCATGTTGGCGCTCGGCGCATTGACCAAACCCACATCATTCATCATCACCGGCACCTCTGCGATTGTGGGTACCTCATCACAGAACGAGCCCACAGATGATCAACCGCTCTATCTGATTCCCTCGGGGTCAGCGCCATTTCCAGTGACGTTTGGTCCAACTCAAATGAGTGGTGGATCGATTTCGTGGGCTGCTCGACTCTTTGGCATCACCGAAAGTGAATTAGTCGCCCGCGGCGCTGCTGATGCAAGTGCGAAGGTGCCGATATATCTTCCGTATATCGCTGGTGAACGTGCTCCGCTATGGCGAAGTGATATTCGTGGAAGTTTCGAGGATATCTCCGTGACTCACGATGCTAGCGCATTCGCACGTGCAACCATGGAGGGAATCTGTTTCGCTGAAAGGCAAGTGTTAGAACTGAGCCAGCGCTTGACCAACTCTGCTGCACGTGAAGTCGTCCTCAGCGGCAAGGCTGGCAATGATCCGCATTGGCTCGCTACCCGTTTGCGCACGATGGGACAACCATTGCGCTTCGTCGATGATCTTGAGATAACGTGTCGTGGCGCAGCGATTCTCGCCCACGCCATGCTGACCAATAATCTGGCAGCAAGCACAGCAGCGCTCGCACGTTCGGGAACGGTGCATTACCCCTCGCAAGCAGACTTAGAGTATGGCCGTCAACATTTCGATGCGTTCATCGCTGCGCAAAATGCGCTACTTGCTCGAGAAGCCACAAGTTAGCGGCGTACCGATTACTTCAGTACCCTTGCGCTATGGCCCGCCCTCATATTCCGCAAGAGCGCATCGTCAAGACTGCGATCCCTGGCCCACGTTCGCAAGAACTCATCGCACGCCGAGGTGAGGCAGTAAGTAGCGCGCTGGGTATGGCGATTCCGGTCTTTGTGAAAGAGGCTGGTGGTGGCGTCATCATTGACGTCGATGGAAATTCGATCATCGACATGGGCGCGGGAATCGCCGTTGTCAACGTAGGCAACTCCGCTGATCGAGTCATCGATCGGGTCGTCGAGCAGGTTCACGCATTCACTCATACCTGTTTCATGGTTGCGCCGTATCAAGGATACGTAGAAGTCTGTGAAGCACTCAACCGCCTAACGCCCGGTTCACATAAGAAAAAGTCTGCGCTCTTTAACTCTGGCGCCGAGGCAGTCGAGAATGCGATCAAGGTCGCGCGTGTGTTCACTAAGCGCACAGCAGTCATTGTCTTTGAACATGGGTATCACGGCCGAACGAATCTGACGATGGGAATGACCGCCAAGAACTCGCCCTACAAAGAGGGTTTTGGTCCGTTCGCACCTGAGATCTACCGAATGCCGATGGCCTACCCGTTTCGTTGGCTAGGCGATCCAAAAAAATGTTCCGACGAGGCGATCGATCTCATCTCACATAAGATTGAGAAGGAAATCGGACTACATAACGTTGCCGCAATAGTCATCGAACCGATCCAAGGTGAGGGTGGCTTCATCGTGCCGCCGAGAGGTTTCCTCCCTGGTTTGGCGAAGTTGGCTCGAGATAATGGTGCGCTTTTCGTCGCAGATGAGGTGCAAACGGGCTTTGCCCGAACTGGAGATATGTTCGGTTGCGATGATGAAGGTGTCATTCCCGATCTGATCACGACCGCAAAAGGAATTGCCGGTGGATTGCCACTTGCTGGACTCACTGGGCGAGCCGAAGTAATGGACAGCGTTCATCTCAGTGGATTAGGTGGCACTTTTGGTGGCTCACCTATCTCGTGCGCCGCAGCGCTGGGAGCAATCGAGACTATCGAGAGCGAGAATCTGGTCGATCGAGCGCGGGCCATCGGCGCAATCATGGTCCGTGAACTCAACGCGATGGCCTCGAAATACCCAGTGATTGGTGAGGTGCGTGGGCGAGGTGCGATGCAGGCAATCGAATTGGTAGTTCCAGGAACTACCGAACCGAACACTACTGCAATGCAATCGATCGTGAAGTACTGTCAAAGCAAAGGTGTACTACTTCTCACCGCTGGTACCTATAGCAACGTGATTCGACTCTTGCCGCCACTTGTGATGCCAGAGCACCTACTTCGTGAGGCGCTTGTAATCCTTGATGAGGCGCTCGCCGCGCTCTAAAAGTCCTCTAAAACTCTAAGCGCGTGATCCGAAGGTCTGATCGAGTTTGCCGGTGATGGGCAGATCGACGTGGAAACAGAACCCGCCGTACTTGTCGTCAGATTTATCAAATGCGAATTCTGGGCTTCGGTAATCCTTAACAGAGGTGATGAATAAGGTTGTCAAATCTTTTCCGCCAAATGAGGCACAGGTAGTCAACGCGGTAGGCACATGGACCGTATTGAGAATTTCCCCATCGGGGCTGTAATTGATGACTTGCCCACTCCCGTAGAAGGCCACCCAGATGTTCCCGTCGCTGTCGGTGCACATTCCATCGGGTAAACCGATGACATCTTTGGTATCAATGGCCGGAAGTTCTCTGATTATCTCTGATCTATCCGGATCGAACTCATACTTTGATATCTCTCGAGTAGCCGAATCGATGTAGTACATGATGCGTCCGTCTAATGACCAGTCAATTCCATTGGCAATATGTATTCCGCTTCGATGAACGCTCTTGTTAAAGGCGGGATCAATCTTGAATAGTTCCCCGGTCGCGCTCCCCACGACTTTCTCTGCGCCGCCAACCCAGAGATTGCCTAGGGCGTCGATGTTTCCATCATTGGTTCGTACTACGTTCAAATCGAGATCCAATGGAATACGTTCGAGTACCTGGAATCTCGCATCCGTGATTGCTAAGGCGTCACCTAAAGCCACAATGTATCCCGCATCACCATGCTTTCCCACATAAGTCACCATGCATGGGAATTGAACGTCAGTAACGGCACCGTTTCGCGGGTCGTAGGTCTTAACTACTCCATCAAAAACGTCGAGCCAAACGTAAATACCTTTTCGATCGTCCCAGAGCGTGCCTTCGCCTAAATCACTCCGTGTACCTGGAATGAGCTCTGCTTCATACTGTGCCATGGTGCTCCCCTCATCGATTGAGAATTGATCAATGCCATTCGTTCGTGGGAAAGAAGAGCGCCGACTTGAGTAGGACGTTTCGAGGCAAACGCACTTGCAACATCACAAGTTCTGCGACATCTGCGGGGCTCATGAGTTGGGTACGACTTTCTGTTCCCGCGCGATTTATCTCTTTATTCAATGCATCCCAGAATGGAGTATCGACCCCTCCCGGACATAGCGTGGCGACTCGGATTCCCTTCGAGATCACCTCTTGGGCAAAGCTGTCCATGAAACCGCGCACCGCCCATTTGGTCGCGCAATATCCCGACCACTCGGGATAACCCTTGGTTCCACCTGCCGACACGATGGCAATCACATCACCATGACCCTGCTCCTCCATCGTCGGCAGCACTGCCTTGACTATCTGCGCAGTGCCCAAATAATTGATGTTCATCATCTGCGCCCAATCAGCAGGATCTGCTTCGCTCACTGAGCCGATCACACCAACGCCAGCATTCGGAATCACGATATCTAAACCGCCCAGCCCAGCAACAGCAGCGGCTGCGATTCTTTGACACTCATCCCATGAAGAGATATCACCAGGGAGAGCAAGAACCTGGTTGCCGCTCTGTCGCTCAATCTCCTCTGCGGCGCGTTGTAGCGTTTTCGGATCGCGCCCAACTATTGCGGTGCGAATACCTTCATGAGCCATACGGAGTGCGATGCCAAAACCGATTCCTTGCGAGGCGCCAGTAATCAACGCGCGCTGGGCACTATGGGTGTCTGACAAGTGGACACCTCCAGAGTTTTTTTCAAGGAACTCGATAGCGCGTTTAACGATCGAGCAGATTCTTCAGTGGCGAGTATGGCGTGCCGCTCTTTCGTTTTGCAATAGCGCTCAGCGCCTCTAACACGACTCGATTGGCAAGGATTGCCGTGATATCTGCTGAGTCAAATGGCGGTGCGACCTCGACAACATCGATTCCTACGACGGGAAGTTCAAGACAAATCCGGCGAACTGCTTCGAGTAACTCTCTACTGGTCATACCTCCTGGTTCTGGTGTGCCTGTTCCAGGAGCCATTCCAGGATCGACCACATCAATGTCAACCGAAAGAAAGACGCCATCGCATTGATCAGTCAGGGTGGCAAAGGACTCGTCGAGGACCGCAGCTAATCCGCGATGGTGAATCTCAGTCATCTCGTAGGAGCGCATACCTTGATCGCGCATCCAATCTAACGTCGAACTATCAGGCCAATAACCACGCAATCCCAATTGCAAGAAACGATCACCGCGCACGAATCCGGCATCAATGAGTCGACGCATCGGGGTGCCATGTCCGACTAGTGCCCCCATTTGTAAATCGCCTGTATCTGCATGGGCATCGAAGTGAATCATCGAGATTCTCCCTTTGCCACGATGGTTCGCGATTCCGGCAACGTCAGCCGAAGCAATCGAGTGATCTCCACCGAGCACGACCGCAATAGCACCAGCGCGTGAAATCTTCTCAGTTGCTTCGCGCAACAGATCAAGTGCGCTCTCCAGATTTCCTGGTGGCATCAGCAAATCGCCCGCATCGGCAATCTTCAATTCTTGGAGCGCATCTACTCGAAGTGCGAGGTGTGGGCGCTCGCCATCATGTGGGAGGTAATCGCCCATTCGAATCGCTTGTGGACCAAACTTTGCTCCGGATCGATACGAAGTGCCGCTATCGATTGGCGCACCAACGATTACGACATCAAGCCCGGCATAACTCTGCGGAACATCGAGGTCGCAGCGCGGAATACCCAGGAAAGTGAAATCAGGTCCATAGAGATTGCCGTGGTTAGCCATGGATTAAGAGTACTTACGAATCAAAGCCAAGGCCAAGACGGTCGAGCGTGCGCAGCCAAAGGTTACGTCTCCCGCCATTCTCATCGGCTCTATTGATAGACCAACGTGTGATTTGGATGAATAAGAATCGAAATGGCTCAGGTGGGAAAGGCAGTGGTCTGCGCTTCACCATCGAGAGTTGAGTGCGCTCATTCTCTTCACCATCAAGTAGATCAAGCATGACTTGGGCACCAAATCGCGTCGCTGCAACGCCAAGTCCGGTGTAACCAAGGACGCTGACCACTCGCTTATCTTTAGAAAGGTTCCAAAAGGGTGAGAATCGAGTGCAGGTGTCGATAGCGCCACCCCAGGCATGGGTGAACTTGATTCCCTCTAATTGCGGAAAAGTCTTGAGGAAATGATCGACGAGTTTCACGTAGGTCTCAGGTCGAAATTCATATTCACGTGCGACCCGACCACGGAAATTGTAGATCGCATCCCAGCCGCCCCAGACGATGCAATTGTCATCAGTCAGTCGGTAGTAGTGGAACTGATGCCCGGAGTCGGAGATACCTTCACGCTCACTCCAACCAATACTGTGTAATTGCTCCGCCGTCAGTGGTTCAGTGACAATTTGGTAGTCATACACCGGAACCACATATTTTCGTAATTTCTTCTGCAAAGTCGGAAAGACATTTGTTGCCAACGCAACCTTCTGTGCCTTTGCAAAACCGTATGCGGTATGCAGCACCACCGAGTCAGCGAGGCTCTCAAGCCACTGCACTTGTGAATTCTCATAGATCTCGACCCCTAGTGATAAGCAAGCCTTCTCTAGACCCCAAACAAGCCGCGCCGGGTCGACCAAAGCGGTGCCGTCATGATCGAATAAGCCACCCTCGTAGATCGGCGAATGCACCCGTGCTTGGATTGCCGCTTTATCAAGATACTCGACGTCATCTCCGATGCGATTGCGCTCTTCGGCTTCTTCGCGCATCCCTTCAAGTTGCCACGGTTCGATCGCAACTCGGAGTTCCCCAGTCCATTCCCAATTACATTGGATGTTGTACTTCTTAATGGTCTCTTCTATTGCCTCAAGATTTTCGCGACCAAGGCGAGAGATGATCTCCATCTCTTGGGGAAATCTACGCTTGCCATTTGTCCAACCATGCGTGAGTGAGTAATTGCAGAACCCACCATTGCGCCCCGATGCGCCAGCACCAGTCTCGCGCATTTCGATAATCACAACGCGCCACTCTGGATGTTTCTCTTTCGCTAAGAGCGCAGTCCACAGTCCGGTGTAACCCGCGCCAACGATGGCAAGGTCTGCTTCAATCTCTCCAACTAGGGCTGAATGCGCGCTCGGTTCAAGTGGGTCTGCATCAAGCCAATAGAGATCTGGTTGTACATCTTTGAGGTGGCGAACGATTCGTGGGTCGATGGTGGCCATCGAAATATCCGG
>CAZBCF010000030.1:0-4430 GCA_964490435.1 uncultured Bifidobacterium sp.
TGGTGACCTACCGCTTAGGAGGCGATCGCTCTATCCAACTGAGCTACGAGGACATATTGAATTTTCACCATATTGCGCTCTTACCACTCTCATTATCCTCTAGTTTTGCGGGTTTTTACTTCATGTAATAGCCTAGGTTCAAAGTTCAGGAGTTACTTTCATGAGAGCCCTAGTTATTGGCGCCGGAGGTGTTGGGCGCGCAATAGCCAACATCGCTTCCAGGCGGCCGTTCATCACAAGTATGGTCATCGCCGATCGGACATTGGCCCGCGCTGAAGACGCAGTGACGCGCGTCAAAGATGCACGATTCTCTGCCGCCCAAGTCAATGCAGCGGAGTTGGAAGATATTCGCGAATTGATTCGCAAGACCAAGCCCGACATAGTCATCAACGCAGTTGATCCTCGGTTTGTCATGCCAATCTTCCTCGCCTGCGAAATCGAAAACACTAATTACATGGATATGGCGATGTCGCTATCAAGGCAACATCCACACTATCCCTATAGCGAGACTGGCGTGAAGCTCGGCGACGAGCAATTCGCGCGTGATTGGAATTGGTCCGAGCGTGGTATCTATGCACTCGTGGGCATGGGTATTGAACCTGGCCTCAGCGATGTGTTCGCAAAGTATGCATCTGAAGAACTATTCTCGCGGATCGATCAAATCACAATCCTCGACGGATCGAACATCGTTGTCGAGGGATATGAATTCGCACCGTCCTTCTCTATTTGGACCACAATCGAAGAATGTCTCAATCCACCAATCGTGTGGGAAGACGGGCGCGGTTGGTTCACTACCGAACCATTCAGCGGAATCGAGACCTTCAACTTCCCCGAAGGCATTGGCCCAGTCCAATGTGTAAACGTAGAACACGAAGAGGTCGTGCTCATCCCAAGAAAGATCGACGCCAAGCGCGTGAATTTCAAATATGGCCTCGGTGATCAATTCATCACCATCTTGAAGACTATTCACCTGCTTGGCATGGACCGAAAAGAGAGCGTCGATGTCCAGGGCATCCCGGTCTCACCACGTGACCTACTCTCTGCCGCGCTTCCTGATCCAGCGACCCTCGGTGCGCGCATGAAGGGTAAGACCTGTGCTGGCGCATTAGTGAAAGGTCTTGATAAGCAAGGCAACCCCAGAGCGGTCTACCTCTATCACGTGGTCGACAACGCGTGGTCCATGGAGCACTACGGTGACCAGGCTGTCGTCTGGCAGACCGCAATCAACCCAGTCATAGCCATGGAGTTGATTCACGCGGGAGTCTGGAAACCTGAAGGAGTAAATGGCCCAGAGTGGTTCCCTGCCAAACCATATTTGGATAAATTAGAAGAGTACGGAACCAGCTGGGGACTAAGAGAAGAGGACGCAAGCGATATCACTCGCGAACTAACGGTATGACCAAACATTTCGATGTAGTAATTATCGGATCAGGATTTGGTGGCAGCGTTAGCGCTCTTCGACTCAGCGAAAAAGGTTACCGAGTTGGAGTTCTCGAGGCGGGTCGTCGCTTCAAAGATAAAGATTTTCCTAAGACATCATGGCGACTCAATCGTTTTCTCTTCTTTCCTCGTCTTGGGCTCACCGGAATACAGCGGATTCACGCTCTACCAAATGTCTTGATTCTCGCAGGCGCTGGCGTTGGTGGCGGCTCACTTGTCTATGCAAACACTCTGTATAGACCTACCGAAAAATATTTCACTGATCCACAATGGGCTGAAATCACTGATTGGAAGAGTGAACTCGCGCCATGGTATGACCAAGCCGAACGAATGCTTGGCGTACAGACAAACCCGTACTTCACGAATTCTGATAAAGCGATGAAAGAAGTAGCCGACGAGATGGGAGTCGGCCATACTTTTAAGATGGCGCCACTGGGCGTTCATTTCGGGACAAAACCAGGTGAGATCGTTGGCGATCCCTACTTTGGCGGCGCCGGTCCGGAGCGAGTTAGTTGTCTGCAATGCGGTGGATGCATGACCGGCTGCCGGCATAACGCGAAGAACACGTTGCCAAAGAACTACCTTGGATTAGCTGAGAGCGCAGGCGCTGAAGTATTCGCACTCACCACGGTACAGCGCATCGAAGTTGGCGAATCTGGTTGGATCGTAACTGCCCGCAAGAGCAACTCTTGGTTTGGTCGTTCCCAAAGGTTCACTGCCGATGAAGTGATCATCGCCGCTGGGACCTATAACACGCAGAAACTACTCCACAAGATGAAGGCTTCTGGAAAGTTACCGAAAATATCTGATCGGCTTGGCGAATTATCACGCACCAATAGCGAATCGCTAGTTGGCGCGATTATGCCGAATACCAAGATTGACTTCAGCCATGGTGCCGCGATCACCTCATCGTTCTTTCCTGATGCGAACACGCATGTTGAACCAGTCCGCTACGGTCGCGGAAGTAACCTGATGGGATTACTCCAAACTGCAATGACAGATGGCACGAGCGTCTCAGAGCGCCGTAGCCAATGGCTGAAAACGCTTATCAAGAAGCCCTCCTTGATTGCCACAATCTTAAATGTGAAGAGATGGAGTGAGCGGACGGTCATCGCGCTCGTCATGCAAGATGTTGACTCTGCAATACGGGTCAAAAGTAAGAGATTTTTCTTCGGGTGGCGATTGACTTCTGAGAATGATTCAGACCGACCAAATGCTACATACATCCCCGCAGCCAACGAGACTGCGCGTCGAATTGCGAATCGTTATGGCGGAATCGCCGGCGGCCACATCGGCGACCTCGTCAACGCCCCGTTCACCGCACATTTTGTTGGTGGTTGCGTTATCGGAAAAGATAGTAGTGAGGGTGTGATTGACGCTTACCATCGGGTCTGGGGTTATCCAACGCTACACATCATCGATGGTTCGACCATCACCGCGAATCTCGGCGTCAATCCTTCCCTCACCATCACTGCACAAGCAGAGCGTGCGATCTCACTATGGCCAAACAAAGGTGATTTTGATGTTCGGCCACTTCAAGAAATGCCCTACCAAAGAGTGAACGCAATCGCACCGCGCCATCCCATCGTTCCGCTCCATGCTCCTGCTGCGCTTCGGATTATCAATTAATTATGTGGGCGCTAGTAACAGGTGCGACTTCCGGCATTGGGGCTGAATTCGCCGAACAACTTGCCAAAGATGGGTACGGCATCGTCCTGGTCGCACGCGATGAGCAAAGGTTGACCGAACGCGCGCACGCGCTCCGCGATAGATATGGCATTGCCACCGAAGTACTCGTCGCAGATCTTTCTACACACCCAGGAATGGTCAAGGTCGAAGAACGGCTTGCTCGTGGTGGCGTGGAGTTTCTTGTGAACAACGCTGGTTTTGGAATTAATCGAAGATTCGCTGATAGTGACATCGAAATCGAGAGTGCGAACCTTGAGGTCTTAGTAACTGCCGTCATGCGCCTGAGTTTTGCAGCACTTGCATTTATGCGCATGCAAAAAAGAGGATACATTGTCAACGTAAGTAGCGTTGCGGGCTGGATAGCAGGTGGCACATACAGCGCATCGAAATCCTGGGTAACTGTCTTCTCTGAATATCTTTCAGTCGACCTCGCTGCTGAGGGGATCCATGTCTGCGCACTTGCACCTGGTTTTACACATACCGAGTTCCATGCGCGCGGCAAAATGAATATGTCCGGACTGCCCAAATGGCTCTGGCTTGATAGCGATCAGGTGGTCGCTGACGGAATCAAGGCGGTCAGGCGTGGAGCACCCATATGTATCCCAGGTAGGCAGTATCGACTTCTCACGCTCGCAATTCGCCACCTACCTCGCGCTTTAGTCCGTAAAGCCGGAATCGGAGTCCGACGTCGCCAGCGCCGTTAGATGCTAAACCGTAAGTTTCACAGGAAATCCTCAATCACTAAGCGCGGAAATACAGCGTATTCATCGAGAGAAAAGTTAGGCTTACGTCATGATAAAGCGCGTAATCGCCGCAGGTACTACTGCTGTTTTCCTCCTTGGCTTGATAAGCGTTCCGGCAGACGCTGCTAACCGCGCTGGAGGTTCCTGCTCTAAGACTAATCAGAAGGCGAAGATCGCGGGCTTCGACTACATATGTCAGAAGAATCCCACCCTCAAACGTGCGAAAAACACTTGGCTCATCAAGGAATGTATTGATTCGAATAATCAATACCTCGCCGGCAAGAGGGCTTACGCAAAGAAATTACAAGAGAAAGCTGACTTACTCGCTCAGTTTGCGACAGCTGAAGCCGACCCTAATCTCACCCAAGCCGATAAAGATGAGTTGGCGCGTTCAAAAGCCGCACTACTTGACACTTTCGATAAGTTGGCTAAAACCTCGAAAGATATGTACGAGATGGCGCTCACCGTGCGGGATCTTGCCTGCACCGTGGGAATCTAACTCACAACTAATTTCTTACCTCTAGTTGTCACTGTCAATCTATTCAACGGCGCTCCTGC
>CAZBCF010000030.1:4530-17849 GCA_964490435.1 uncultured Bifidobacterium sp.
TTGCCCCTTGCTTGCCCCTTGCTTGCCCCTTCTTTATCAGCCAATACTCCCCTAACGTTCAGCCATGTTCCGGTTTATCCCAGTTCTCGCCGGACTACTACATATGGCTATAGCGCTTGTTACTCCCGGCACCAGCACTCTCTGGGATATCTTCGTATACAACGCCATCGTTTCAGTGGCAGCGTTCTGGCTTTTCGTGCGAGGCGAACGCATCATGGCCGCTGCACTTGGAATGTGGACTTTAGGTTCTGTTTATTCGGGAATCGTCGATCTCACGGGTGTAAACCTCCCGATGATCTTCAGCGGAATTGGTTTCTTATCCTTCTACCCGCTGATCTTCTTCTTCATGCTAAAGAGTCAGCAGATTGGGCGAATCTCTCGAACTCAAATTCTCGACTCTCTAATTATCACTGTTGGCATATCTTCTCTGCTCTCCACTTTGGCGCTGGCTGCAACCTCGAATGCAACTTCAACTACTGAAGTCTTCCTTCTAACGCTCTATCCAATCGGTGATTTGTTACTTATCTTTCTACTCATCATTATTGGTCTACGAGGCGGAGTCTCGCGGGAATACTTCCTACTTTTTCTGGCTATCTCCATCTTCGCTTTGAGTGATCTTGGATATCTCTGGCTATTCAGTCGTAACGAATATTACGTGGGTGGAATAGTCGATGAAGGGTGGTTAGTAGCGCTCTTGCTATGTGCCGCATCTCCAAAACTTCCACCAGTTACCGAGAAAACTTTCAATACTTACCCGCCCATTTTCTTAGCCCTTGCGCTCTCGCTCTCAATGTTGGGCTGGTACGCGTTAAACCCTGCGGCTATCGCAACGGCAACGTTAATACCGGCTATTGGAACTCTTTTGCTCGCTTTCATCCGAATGGCTCTTGCATTAGAAGAGGCGGAGCAAGGAAAAATCCATCGGGAACTGGCGGTTACCGATGAGTTAACTGGCGTCGGTAACCGTCGAGAATTCCTCGCCCGATTGGCGCAGACATCGCTCGATGGAACCCACTCGCTCCTCTTGCTCGACCTTGACGGTTTCAAAGCCGTCAACGATGAGCATGGACACACGGCCGGAGACGGCATCTTGCGTGAGGTTGCCCACCGATTCCAAGCGACACTTCCCGACCAGAGTTATCTCGCGCGCCTGGGCGGTGATGAGTTCGGAGTCCTACTCACCGGTTCACTGCAGCGCGCCGAACAGCTCGCAGCGCGGCTACGCCTGGCTCTAGCCACGCCCGTCTACCTTGGCGATCAAGCGCTCGCCTTGAGCGTCAGCATCGGCGCCGCATCAATTGCCAAGGATGAGAATCCGCTCGAGGTCGCCGATGCCCAGATGTACGAGGTGAAGCGCTCTACTCGATGACCGGGTGGGTAATTGCACGTGAATTTATGCCCTACGATTTCTCAGTCATTCTCGTTTTCAGACGCTCTCAATGGGAGGTTCGTTGGCCGCTAAATTCCACAATCGAGTTCTAGTCCTCGGTGCAGGGTCGGTATCTCAGTGTGTAGTCCCTATCCTTCTCGATAAACTCGTCGAACCTCATCAAGTGACCATTGTGGATTTCAAAGATAATCGAGAGCGATTTACCTCCTCGATTAATCGTGGTGCCACGTACATTATCGACCGACTCACCAAAGAGAATATGGATGAGTTCCTTAATAAGTACCTCTCTGCTGGTGATTTTCTCTTGGATCTTGCCTGGAATATCGATGCGAACGCAATCATCGGTTGGGCGCACGATCATGGCGTTCTTTACCTCAACACATCGGTCGAAGAGTGGGAGCCCTACGCCGGTGGATCAACTCGTGACCCTATCGAGCGCACCCTGTACTACCGACATATGCGCCTTCGCGAGATGAAGGGAACCTGGAAAGGCAAAGGCCCAACTGCAATCGTTGAGCATGGTGCTAATCCCGGAATGGTCTCGCACTTAGTAAAGCGCGCACTCATTGAAATAGGTACCCGGGCGCTCAAAGAAGGTAAATCAGGCGCCGCCGTTGAGAAGGCGATATCGGAAGATAATTACCCAGCATTAGCGCATGCTCTAGACGTACGAGTAATTCATATTGCAGAGCGTGATACTCAAATTTCTGATAAGCCAAAGAGAGTCGATGAGTTCGTAAATACCTGGAGCGTTGAAGGATTCTATGAAGAGGGAATCGCTCCCGCGGAATTAGGTTGGGGAACTCACGAGAAGAAGATGCCGCCAACTGCATACACTCACAAAGTTGGTCCGCAGAATCAGATTGCACTGGCACAACCAGGAGCGAGCACATGGGTGCGTTCTTGGGTGCCATCGTGCGAGACCACTGGCATGGTCATCAGGCATGGTGAAGCCTTCACACTCTCAGATCACTTGACCGTTTGGGATGGAAGTAAGGCGCTTTACCGACCAACGGTGCACTACGCCTACTGCCCCACCGACGCCGCCATCGCATCGATGCGTGAGACTGAGATGCGACAATGGAATCTCCAAGAAGAGCAGCGCATCATGAATGAAGAGATCATCAGTGGCGAAGATCGCCTTGGCGTACTTCTTATGGGCCATCCATTCAAGTCGTGGTGGTGCGGCTCGCTCTTATCAATCGAGCAAGCCCGCGCACTTGCCCCTGGACAATCAGCAACTACTCTTCAAGTAGCCGCATCGGTCTACGCGGCAGTCGCATGGGCAATGGCTAATCCAGAGTCTGGCCTACTCGTCCCTGATGACCTGCCCTGGCGAGAGGTCTTGCCGCTGATCGAGCCGTACCTAGGAACGATGTGGTCAGATGCCGTCGACTGGGATCCGCTATCGACTCGATTCGACCCCTTCAAAGGCTGGAATCATCGTCAATACGACGAGCGTGATCCTTGGCAGTTCACTAACTTCCTTGCTTAATCTCTTCTAGGCGAGCAAGGGACTCGATCCGCTCTTTCGCGTGATCGACAATGCGTTCTACATAGCCCTGGCTATATCCATCGAGATAGAGCCAGGGTTCATGGATTTGTTCATTATCTAGATGCGCAAGTTCCGGAACATACTTCCGAATGTAGGTTCCTTCTGGGTCGAACTTCTTACCCTGTTCAATGGGGTTGAAAACTCGGTAATAGGGCGAGGCATCGGTGCCGCAGCCTGCAGTCCATTGCCAACCATGGCTATTTGAAGCAACATCGAAATCAACCAGATGCTCCATGAAGAAATTCGCACCATGTTGCCACTCGACATGTAAATCCTTGACTAAGAATGAGGCAACGACCATCCGAGTGCGATTATGCATCCATCCTTCTTTAACAATCTGGCGCATGGCTGCATCAACAAAGGGGTAGCCAGTCTTGCCTGCACACCACTTCTCGAACTTCTCTCCTGGCTCGTCATAACGCATCTTCGCATATTGGGGCGAGTAATACTCGTGCTCGGTATGGGGATAATGATGAAGTACATCGGCATAGAATTCACGCCAAGCAATCTCTTTGCGATAAACCTCGTGCGCTTTACTCGAATCTAATTCGGCAAGGAGTGTGCGTGGGTGAATCTCGCCCCACTTAAGGTGTGCACTCAACTTACTCGTACCATCAATACCAGCCAAGTTTCGAGCTTCGTCATAGTGCGCAAGTGCACCTTTCTTAAATTCATTCCATCTTTTGTGAGCAGCACACTCGCCCGCTTCGAAAATCTCACTGCCCGCAGGAGCGACCCACGAAGGGAAATTCCGAGCATCTGCACCTGGCTCCAGAGCGTTGATTGATTGAGGGGCCGCAATTGGCTTGCGCCATCCATGGGCTACCCAACCTTTATAGAAAGGCGTGTAGACCCGATAGTTTGTATCGTCAGGTTTGCGAACTCGACCAGGAGAGACTGCGTAAGGACTGCCTACTTTAATAAGGGGAATCCCGGCTTCGGCAACTCTCTTGTCGCGGGCAGCGCCGTAAGGCTCAAATTCTTCAGAGATGTACACGCCCGTGATGTTGTGCTTTTTCATAAGATCTTGCAGCACTGCTACTTGATCTCCGACGCGAATGTGCAACCTATTTCCCAGTGATTCATCGAGCGCGCGGAGCGAATTAGCAAGGTATGCCAACCGCTTTGACCCAGCATGCTTAATTAACTTCTCATCGAGGATGAAGAGGGGAATTATCGCGTCAGAGTTGGCAATCGCATCAGAGAGCGCAGGATGATCGATAAGGCGCAGGTCGCGGCGGAACCACATTATGGCTATCTGATCGCGCGTACTCCCCATGAATTAGTTATGGAGCGAGTGGATTGAGCTGTCCCAACCTTTTACATCCTCTGGCTTGCGTGGGCCAGGTCCGATGTAGCGAGCAGACGGCCTAATCAAACGCCCGGTCTTCTTCTGCTCAAGGATGTGAGCAGCCCACCCCGCAGTGCGCGCAGAAGTGAACATTGATGTGAAGAGGTGCGCAGGCACCTGGGCGAAATCGAGAACAACCGCCGCCCAGAACTCGACGTTTGTCGCTAGAACTCGCTCTGGATAACGCTCTTGCAACTCGGCGAGCGCCGCTTGCTCGAGCGCAAGTGCAATCTCATAACGGGGTGCGCCAAGCTCCTTAGCGGTGCGACGCAAAGTGCGTGCTCGTGGATCTTCAGCGCGATAGACACGATGACCAAATCCCATCAAGCGCTCGCCACGATCCATCACATCTTTCACATACTTACGAGCATCCCCAGTTTTTTCGACGCCTTCAATCATGTGCAACACGCGAAGTGGTGCACCACCATGCAGTGGCCCTGACATCGCGCCAATCGCACCTGAGATAGAAGCAGCCACATCTGCACCAGTTGATGCAATCACTCGTGCCGTGAAAGTTGATGCATTCATGCCATGTTCGGCAGCAGAGACGAAATATGCATCAATCGCGCGAACGTGAAGTGGATCTGGTTCTCCTCGCCAGCGAATCATCATTCGCTCCACGACGGTGTGTGCCTTATCAATCTCTGCTTGCGGGACCATCGGCTGCCAGGTGCCTCGCGCAGATTGCGCAACATACGAGAGCACCATCACCGATACGCGAGCCAGGTTGCTGCGCGCCTCTTCATCAGAGATATCAAGGAGCGGCTTCAAACCCCAAGCAGGTGCGAGCATCGCAATCGCAGATTGCACATCAACTCGAACATCACCAGAGTGAACAGGAAGTGGGAATTGTTCAGCCGCTGGAAGTCCGGGATTGAATTCGTTATCAACGAGTAAGCCCCAAACGTTGCCGAACGTGACACGGCCGACTAGATCTTCGATATCTACTCCGCGGTAGCGCAGTGCGCTTCCCTCTTTATCCGGCTCAGCAATCTCTGATTCGAAGGCAATCACACCTTCTAGACCGGGTTTGAAGTCGTCCATGGAGCTCCCTCGAGAGTAGTTACTTGCACGTATTCTGCCCCTGCTTCGACCTATCGCAAACCAAAAGTGCGCCATATCCGCCACCATGGAAAGTGGCGCACGCCACGTTGGAATCGCATCGCCAGACCATCTGCCGCGAGGCTGCTGATGGGGGTCTAGATTTATATCTATGAGCGAACCGACCGCCAGCGATATCAGTAAAGCCATCCGGGCTATGCGCCGCTCCTACGGAGAGGTGGGCCTAAGCGAGGCTATAGCCGGGCAGGAGCCCATCTCACTCTTCCGCCTTTGGCTCGAGGAGGCCGCACGCAACCCCTACATCGTCGAGGCCAACGCGATGGTCTTGAGTACCTTTGATGGCCAGCGCCTATCGACTCGGACTGTCCTACTCAAAGGATTTGATAATGAAAGTGGTGGGTGCACTTTCTTTACCAACTACCGTTCCACCAAGGCGAAGGCGATCGATGCGAACCCAGAAGTTTCCTTGCTCTTCCCATGGTTTCCTATGGAGCGACAGGTGATCATCACGGCCCGCGTGGAGAAAGTATCGCGAGGAGAATCTGAGGAGTACTTTGCATCACGCCCATGGGAGAGCCGAATTGGCGCATGGGCAAGCGATCAATCCACAGAGCTCAAAGATCGAAGTGAATTAGAGAAAAGATGGAGTGCGCTTGCCGAGCAATATCCTGAAGGATCTGAGGTTCCGTTGCCAGATAAGTGGGGCGGATACCGTGCGATTCCACACTCCTTTGAATTTTGGCAAGGAAGATATTCACGTTTACATGACCGGATTCGCTTCACACGAGCGAGCGATGGCACATGGTCTCGACAGCGCTTGGCACCATGATTCGAGTGCGCAACTAATTTTCGGTAGGCTCTGAGTATGAGCGCAGATATCACGATTCCCGCAAACCTTAAACCCCGAGATGGTCGCTTCGGTTGTGGCCCTTCGAAGATTCGATCTGAAGCGCTCTCAGTCCTTGCTGGCAGTGGCGCTTCAATTCTTGGCACATCTCACCGACAAGCACCCGTGAAGAATGTCGTTGCTCGCGTTCGTCGCGGTTTGAAAGATCTCTTCGCACTCCCTGATGGTTATGAGGTCGTACTCGGCAACGGCGGCTCGACCGCATTCTGGGATGTCGCAACATTCGGATTAATCGAGGCGAAGTCACAGCACTTAGTCTTTGGGGAGTTCTCCTCAAAGTTTGCCAGCGGCGTGAAAAGCGCCCCATTCCTAGGTGATCCCATCGTGATCGAGAGCGTTCCAGGTAGCCACCCCCAAGCTCAACCTGACGCCACGATCGATTCCTACGCCTTGACTCACAACGAGACCTCTACCGGTGTAGCAATGGAGATAAAGAGGCCAGTGGGTGCAAGCGGCATTGTTCTTGTCGATGCGACCAGTGCTGCCGGTGGGTTGGTAGTTGATGCCAAGGAGTTCGATACGTACTACTTCGCGCCACAGAAATCCTTTGCCTCCGATGGTGGTATTTGGTTAGCGCTCATGAGTCCAGCGGCCTTGGAACGAAATGCGAAGATTGCTCAATCAAAGCGATGGACTCCAGCGTTCCTTGATCTGGCAATCGCGATCGAGAACAGTAAGCTCGACCAGACTTACAACACTCCTGCAGTAGCAACGTTGATGTTGCTTGCCGAACAGATCGAGTGGATGAACGAGAATGGCGGTTTGAGTTTCTCCTCAGGTCGAAGTGCGAAATCAGCGGAGATTCTTTATAACTGGGCTGAAAAAACTTCATACACCACGCCATTTGTCGCCGATCCTGCAATGCGATCGAAGGTAGTGGGTACCATCAATTTTGATGATTCGATTGATGCTTTAGCGGTTGCTAAAGTTTTGCGCGCTAATGGCATCGTTGATACTGAGCCATATAGAAAACTCGGTAAGAATCAATTGCGTATTGGAATGTTCCCGGCAATCGAGCCAACAGATGTCGAAGCTCTGACTAAGTGCATTGAGTACGTAGTCGATAAAATATGAGCAATCGCACTCGCCGAATCGTCACCTTAGTTGTGCTCATCGGGATTGTCGCCATGATCTTAATCAGCGGAATCTAGAAATACTTTCGAAAAATACGCTTTATCCTTCTGGTAATCGGAAAATCCTTGATGACCTTTCGCTCTGCCGGCTCATCTGGGGTTGCGACTTTATCCAACGCGGGCGAGCTCTGATCAAGCGAATCAGCAATTCGCTCTAAGTTTGTGACAATTGAGATATTGCGCGCCAACTGCTCTGGATCCGCGTTGCTCGCCTCTTCAATGAGTTTCTCGGTCAGATCAGCCCCCGCTTGTCGAACATCGTCGGTGATACTGGAATCACTCTGACCATCAACAGTTGCAAAGTCCTTGATTCGCGAGGTGATCGCTTTACTGGCAGTGGCTAAGGCTTGAGCAATCTGCGCTCGAGTCTCAGCGGTGATTCCGCCTTGAACTGCGGTGTCGAAGAGGGTACGGGCGATTGTGCGCACCTGCACCACAGTGTGCTCAACTGCTACCCCACGCGCATACAGCTCTTCAGCCTCATCATATTCCGCAGTGGGAAACCAACGCGCAAAACTCT
The DNA here is from genome assembly GCA_964490435.1 of uncultured Bifidobacterium sp. Taxonomy (GTDB): domain Bacteria; phylum Actinomycetota; class Actinomycetes; order Nanopelagicales; family Nanopelagicaceae; genus IMCC26077. Next base: position 12,449 of record CAZBCF010000030.1, read on the forward strand.
TCGCCTCAATTGCTTGCGCGCGCACTGTCGGGATTTCTTCTACTAACAGGCGCGCTTGCGCCAACCAATTCCCAGCATCCTTCTCAGTGAACCCCTGAGCAACTCCGGCAGACATCTTGGCTAGTAAGAGCGCGCACTTATTTCCTAGTCGAGAGATCTGATCGATAGTTCGCCCTGCAGGAGTCTTTGGATGTGAAAAGTACGAGAAGAGGATTGCTATCGCAGCGCCCAAGAGAGTCGATTGCGTCCTATGGATCGCTGTGTTCTCGCTTAATCCAGGACCAATCACAATCAAGGCAGTTACTGGGACGTTGATTGAGGCAACTTCACCTAGATGAAGTGCACGCGCGACTACGGCACAGAGAAAGACTGTTATCGCCACGGTAATGAATCCAAAGTCGAATAGCCAGACTGCAGTAAGTGCTATTCCGGCGCCAATCGTCGTTCCGACAATTTGACCAAATCCCTCTCGTATTGATTTGTGCACTGAGATTCGAGTGGAGAGGCTTGCAACAATCGCAGCGACTAAACCTCCGTTGACGATCAGCAAGTCACCCAGGAACCAAGCAAGAGCAGCCGCGGCAGCGGTCACCGTTATCTGGCGCACCCAGACTGCGCGGTCGGTAAACAATTTGATGAAGCGCTTACCTACATGAGATCTGCCCGACATAGTCCAAGTATCTCGCGAATTGTGAAAGACTTGCCAAATGGCGCTAGCGGTGCGGATTCGGGCAGTAAATCGTGACTACCCCGTAAGGAGCGCGACGAGTGAGTTCGATGAATGGGGGCAGATTGCTCCTGAAGCCGCAGCTATGGAGATTTCACGCTGGTTGATTGAAGCGCAATTTGGCGATGAGTGGCGTGAGGTGGGTAATCTCTCTGCACATGCCGTCTGGTATGGACCATCAGAAACTTCCAAGGCGATGAATATTGGCATAAGTATCATCGAGGAGTTTCGTGGACAAGGAATCGGCACGATCGCACAACGATTACTTGCCGAAGAGTTGCACCGAATGGGTCATGTTCGAGTCGAAGCATCGACAGATGTAATCAATATTGCCGAGCAAAAAGCGCTAGAGAAAGCTGGTTTCGTCTACGAAGGAACGCTTCGGAAGGCTCAGGGACGGGCAGATGGATTACACGATTTGCAGGTCTGGTCACATATTTCGTAGATAAGAGACATGATCGGGGTTGAGTTCCGAAAGGTCGCGAGCGCCCAGGAGTTTCATAGTGCGCAACATTTGTGAACGCAAGATTTCGAGTGCGCGATCAACGCCTGCGCGACCGCCAGCCATCAAACCATAAAGATAAGCGCGACCAACCCAGGTGAAGGTTGCACCTGACGCAATGGCGGCAATCACATCGCCACCATGCATGATTCCAGTATCCATATGCACCTCGGCGCGATTGCCCACTGCTGCAACTACCTCAGGAATCAATGTGTAAGGAACGACAGAGCGATCCATCTGACGTCCGCCATGGTTAGAGAGAATAAGCGCATCAGCGCCTGCTTCTACTACAGCAATCGCATCGTCAACTCGCTGGACACCTTTCACGACAAGATTTCCATTCCATTGCGTACGAATCCATCGCAAATCTTCGTAACTAATTGTTGGATCGAACACGAAATCCATTAACTCGGCAACGGTGCCTTTCCATGAGTCTAATGATGCGAATTTCAACGGCTCAGTGGTAAGGAAGTTAATCCACCACGCTGGACGAGGAATTGCATTGAGAATCGTCTTCGTTGAGATGGATGGCGGAATGGTCATCCCGTTTCGAGTGTCACGAAGTCGTGCGCCCGCTACCGGAACATCGACGGTGAGCACCAAAGTATCGACGCCGACCTTCGCTGCGCGATGTACCAATTCCATCGAACGATCTCGGTCTTTCCACATATACAACTGGAATGCATTCCGACCTTCTGGCGCTGCCTTAACGACTTCTTCGATCGAGGTTGTGCCGAGCGTAGAGAGACAGAATGGGATTCCTGCCGCTTGTGCCGCTGCAGCGCCTGCGCGCTCGCCTTCATGCTGCATCATTCGCGCGAAACCAGTTGGTGCGATACCCAGTGGCATCGAGTGGCGCTGACCCAACATCTCGACAGAGAGATCGACTTTAGAAACATCGATTAAAACCTTGGGATGAAATTGAATGTTCTCAAAAGTTTCTCGAGCGCGAACTAGGGAACTCTCGGTTTCAGCAGAACCATCGGTGTAATCAAAAGGCGCTTGTGGGGTTCGACGTTTGGCAATCTTTCGTAGATCCCAGATTGTTAATGCCCGCGCGAGCCGTCGCCGCTTGGGACTCAGGATTGGCTTGCGAAAGCGCATCAGCCCAGCAAGCTCTTTGAAGCCGGGGAATCTGCGCTTCACTTTAGTTTTCGCCAATTTCTTTGCCTGAGTCATGCCCGAAGCATACCTGTGGCCTAAAAGAAGATAGACATCGAGGCAAGGCCAGGGCTAGATTTTTGATATGAAATCACTCTCGAACCTCTTTGTGAAGGTAGCGAACTCCCCCAGATTGCTGGTGCTCACCTCGCTGGCTTTGTTGTTCGTCGCCTCAATCTCATACGCACTTTTTGAGAAGAAGAACCTGCTGGACTCACTCTGGTGGGCTCTGATTACTTCCACGACAGTCGGATATGGGGACATGTATCCAGCGAGCCTGGGTGGCCGAGTCACAGCGATTGTGCTTTTGCTTGTGATGATTCTCTTCTTGGTCCCGATGATCACCGCATCATTTGCCTCGAAACTGATCGTGAATCGGGACGCATTCACGCATGAGGAGCAAGAGGAGATGAAGGTCTTATTGCGGAAGATTGTGGATATCGAAGAGAAACAACTCAAGCAAGATGGCAATTAATCGGAACTCATAGGCAATGGTGGCGGGTAGAGGATTTGAACCTCTGAAGGCAGAGCCGGCGGATTTACAGTCCGCTCCCATTGGCCGCTCGGGCAACCCGCCATTGGCTATTGAGCATCGCAACTATACCGACCTTTACGGGTACGCAGTAATTCCTCGAAATCGCCCAAGTAATGGCTAAGTAATGGCCCAAGTAATAACTAAGTAATGGCTAACTATCGAGGCTCAGCGCAGCGAGGGCGCCATTCACAATCGATCCTGGATCTAGGTCATGAATCTTGTAGAGGTCAGGGATATTTCCAGACTGACCAAAACTATCGACCCCCATTGCAACTTGAGGCGCTCCGAGCGCTGAACCTAACCAGGCGAGCGCGTGGGAGGAACTGTCGTGAATCGAGACTATTGGTGCGCGCTCAGAGAATATCGGACGCATCGCACCTGGGAATGATGGTGTATTCGCAGTTCTAATTCCTTGTTTCAACGTACGTTGCCAACTTCCATAAAGGCGCCCAGGTGAAGTCACATCAACCACATGCGCTATGACCCCTTCATTCGCTAATTCTTCTGCTGCCGCAAGAACTTCAGGCATCACAGCGCCACATCCGACGAGGTGCACGGTAGGTGCGTGGTAGTCATCGCTCTTTGCCAATGCGTTACGTCCATCTATCAAACGATATGCGCCAGCCAATACTTGCGAACGTAAAGCTGCTTCACCAAGACGCTCACGAGCATTCGCAAATGGACTTTGATCAATGGAGCGGGTAGTGAGCCGGAAATAAAAAGCGAGTTCGTTGGGGCGAAGATCCGGAGTGGTATCGACCTTGCTCCCTGCAACATGTGCGAGCGCATCACAGAAGAGCCAGTCGAGCGCTTGGCCATAGGCAGGCTCGAAGAGGACGACCCCGGGCAGTTCGATTCCCACCGATGGAGTAATCGTTGATTGATGCGCACCGCCCTCGGGCGCAAGGGTCAGCCCCGATGGTGTACCAGTGACAATGAACTTCGCTCCGGAGTAGACGCTATAGATGAATGCATCCAGACCGCGAAGAACGAACGGATCGTAGACAGTGCCGATCGGAATGAGCGATTGATCATGGAGATCCTTTGCCAACCCCAACTGCCCCAGAAGGCTGAAGAGATTCATCTCGCTAATGCCTAGTTCGATATGTTGGCCAGTCGGCCCTTCAGCCCACTTGAGAATCGGATCTTCATTCCACCGACGGCGCTGCTCGGGATGGAAGACACCCGTCCTATTAATGAAACCACCCAAGTTCGTCGACGTGGCAACATCAGGCGCGGTGGTTACGAGTAAGGGGCGAATCTGCTCATCGCGGCTGATCTCACTCAAGACCCTGCCAAATATCTCCTGAGTGGACGATTTACCACTGCCTTTGACTCCAGTGGATATCGGGATCGCGACTTTGCTTGCAGGTGCTGGTTCCGGGCGGGTGAGCGCGACCCCACGCGCACGAACAAGAGCATCTTCAACGCTGCCGGGTTCAAAACGATCCCACTCATTATCAAGCGTAAGACCGACGCGAGCGCGCAGATCGTTTATCTGGGCCTCTGAAATCTGAGCGGAGTGATTTCGTGGATCGCCAGCAATAGGAAGGTGCCACCCTTTGATGGTGTAGGCAAAGACCACGCTTGGTCTATCACTAAAAGCATCACACTCTGCGAATGCTTGTAGGAGCGATTCGACATTATGTCCACCAAGGTCGGTAAGAATTTCGAATAACTCATTATCATCAAACTGCGCCAAGAATTCAGCGGTGCCAGATGGCGCTCCCTCGAGAAAGCGAGCGCGTGCATCAGCAGGAATCAATCCAAATAGCGATTGATATTGCTCATTAGGAATATCATCAAACCACTTCTTAAATGGAGCGCTGGACTCCTGCGCAAAAACGGCTTCGAGTCGTGAACCGTATTTGATCTCGCGTACGTGCCAGCCAGCAGCCTCGAATTGGGCGCGCCATTGCGAGATTCGGATACCTGGAATAACTCGGTCTAGTGACTGACGATTGAAATCGACAATCCACATCACATTGCCTAATCCATCAGTTGCGGGATCTGCGAGCGCTTCCCAAATATTTCCTTCATCGAGTTCGGCATCACCGATGATTGCGATGAAACGTGATTTCGGCCTTGCTCCGAAGTGGGCATCGATGTATCGCCTCGTTACAGCAGCAAACAAAGGCGCCACGGCACCAAGGCCCACAGAACCAGTAGAGAAGTCCACGGTGTCGGGGTCTTTCGTCCGTGACGGGTAACTCTGTAGTCCCCCAGCAGTTCGAAGTTGGGTGAGATATTTCTTGTCGAGATTTCCAAGCAAGTATTGGATCGCATGAAAGACCGGCGCAGCATGGGGTTTCACGCTCACTCGATCTTCGGCATCTAGATAATTGAAGTAGAGCGCAGTCATCAGCGACACCATCGATGCGCTCGATGCCTGATGGCCACCGACTTTCAATCCATCGAGATTCTCGCGTTCACGGTTGGCATGATCAATCATGCGAGTTGATAACCAGAGAACCCG
>CAZBCF010000031.1:0-17840 GCA_964490435.1 uncultured Bifidobacterium sp.
AAGGAGCGAAGTGAGCGAAATTCGACTCTCCTCTGAGAAACGACTTCGACTATTCACTGGTCGCGCGTTCCCCGAGTTGGCCCAAGAGGTCGGCGACGAATTAGGAATCCCGCTCACTCCAACATCCGCATACGATTTTGCAAATGGTGAGATTTTCGTGCGCTTTGAAGAGAGCGTTCGCGGTTGTGATGCCTTCGTACTACAAAGTCATGCAACTCCCGTTAATAAGCACATCATGGAGCAACTCATCATGGTCGATGCGCTCAAGCGTGCGTCGGCAAAGCGAATTACTGTCATCGCACCTTTTTATGGATACGCTCGACAAGATAAGAAACATCGCGGTCGCGAACCTATCTCGGCGCGACTCATGGCTGACTTGTTCAAGACTGCGGGCGCAGACCGTTTGATGGTCGTTGATCTCCACACCTCACAGATTCAAGGATTCTTCGACGGACCGGTAGATCATCTCTTCGCGCTACCTCTACTTGCGAATTACGTCGGCAGCAAGGTCGATCGTTCGCGTCTGACTATCGTCTCGCCAGATTCCGGTCGAGTGCGCGTTGCTGAACGTTGGTCTGATCTTCTTGGCGGTTGCCCGATTGCATTCATCCATAAGACTCGCGATCCGCGAATCCCTAACGAATCCAAGACTGGGCGAGTGGTTGGTGATGTCACTGGACAAACCTGTGTTGTCATCGATGACATGATTGATACTGCTGGAACAATCACTAAAGCCGTCGATGCGCTCTTCGATGAGGGTGCGCGTGAAGTAATCGTTGCATCAACTCATGCCGTGCTCTCAGGTCCTGCGATTGATCGCTTGAAGAACTCCCGCGTCAGCGAGGTAGTCGTCACTAACACGTTGCCGATCCCAGAAGACTCACGCTTTGATCGACTTACCGTGCTCTCGATTGCTCCCTTGCTTGCTCGGGCGATTCGCGAAGTCTTCGAAGACGGCTCGGTTACCAGCCTCTTTGATGGCCACTCCTAAGTAGCCTCAGGGCTGATTTTCCAAACTTCACCACTCTGGGTTACCCTTCAGTTCTTCCGGCGAGGGGATGAGTATCCCGTCATCGACGGCAAGCCGATGACAGACGGCCCGCCTCGTAACTCGCAGGTATGAAAACTGAGTAACGAAAACGGGGGATGAGATGGCCGAAATCAAGATTGCAGCGAAGGTTCGCTCTGAATTTGGAAAAGGCGCCGCTCGTCGCGCTCGTCGCGATGGCCTGGTTCCAGCGGTCATATACGGCCATGGCGAGAAGCCAATCCATATCGCACTGCCGGCCCGCGAAGTGGGCGTCGCGTTGAAAACCTCGAACGTTCTCCTCGATATCGATCTAGGCAGTCAGGTCGAACTCACTTTGCCTAAATCAGTGGTTCGCGATCCAATCAAAGGGACGCTTGAACACATCGATTTGATCTTGGTGCGACGAGGCGAGCGTGTGGTCGTTTCAGTTCCGGTACATGCTTTTGGAAAATACGATCAAGATGGAATTTTGGAGCACGTCCACAACTCCATCGAGGTAGAGGTAGAAGCAACGTCGATTCCGGCGCACCTCGAACTCGACATGGAGGGTCTCGTCGCTGGCGACTCCTTATTTGCAGCAGATGTGAAATTGCCTGACGGCATCACATTGATTAGCGATCCCAAGATGGTCGTCGTGCACCTTGGCGTTCGCTCTGCGGTTGAAGAAGTTGTTGCTGCTCCCGCTGCTGAAGGTGCTGCTGCTGAAGGTGCTGCTGCTGAAGGTGCTGCTGCCGCATCAGGTGAAGCTGCTCCAGCAAAGAGCTGATAAACACTCGTTGATAAAATTCACGACTAATTAAGGAACGGCACTAATCAATGTCCAGCCATTCGCCTAGTGTGTGGCTAGTGGTTGGACTTGGTAATCCAGGGGATAAATACGCTAACACTCGACATAATGTCGGATTTCTCGTCGCTGAAGAATTAGCGTTCCGTCTTGGTGGGAAGTTTTCATCTAACAAACATCGCGCTCTGGTGCTTGAAACTCGATTAGGCGTCGGAGGTGAATCACCAAAAGTAGTGATCGTAAAACCACAGACCTACATGAATGATTCTGGAAATGCAGTCGCACCGATTGCACAATATTTCAATTGTCAACCAAATCAGATTATCGCAATTCATGATGAATTGGATCTACCCTTCAATTCGCTTCGTATTAAAATCGGTGGTGGCGATAATGGGCACAATGGCTTGAAATCATTGACGCAATCATTAGGCAGCGGTGACTATTTCAGAGTACGAGTGGGCATCGGGCGGCCAAACACACCGCAAGATACGGCAGATTACGTCCTGGACAACTTCGCAAAGAGCGAGAGATTGGTCGTGCCCGATCTAGTCGCACGCAGTTGCGATGCGATTGAATCGCTTATCTCTAAGGGCTTGGAAACTACCCAGCAAACCTTCAATCAGTAGCTTTGAAAGCTAAGAAAATCAGCCAGTATTTCTTAGGCCAGCAGCAATACCATTGATGGTCAAGAGGAGTGCGCGATTGAGAATGCTGTCGACCGCTGCACTTTCAGAACCATTTCGAACTTTTTGTAAGAGTGAAACTTGAAGAAGTTGCATAGGGCGAAGGTAGACATCGCGAATGGCTAAAGTCTGAGCAAGAATCGGTTGGTCCCCAAGCAACGCGCTTTTTTGAGTGAGCAAGAGAATCTCATCAACTGTTAACTGGTATTCGCTCTTGATTTCTTCAAAAAAGTGTTTGAGCTCATCATCAACGAGCGAATTCACATAATGTTCTGCAGTCTGTAGGTCGGTCTTTGCCAGAGTCATCTCAACATTACTGATAAAAGTTTTGAAGAAATGCCACTCTTCGAACATCTGCTTGAGAATCTTGGTATCGCCCGCTTCTCGAGCAGCTTTCAGTCCACTACCCACCCCAAACCAACCGGGGACAATCTGGCGAGACTGAGTCCAGCCGAACACCCATGGAATCGCGCGTAGCCCAGAGAGGCCAGAATCAGAATCGGGTCTACGTGAAGGTCGGGATCCAAGGTAAAGGTTGCCGAGTTGCTCGACTGGTGTTGATTGATAGAAATATCTCGGTAGGTCGGGGTGATCGATAAGTCGTCGGTAACATGCCATCGCTGCGGCACTCACGAGATCCATGCAGGAATCCCACGCAGCAAGATCTTTTGCGCTTTGGCGAGGGGCTCGATTGAGTACGGTCGCCTCGAGCGCTGCTGCGAGAATCAACTCGACATTTTCGCGCGCTAGAGACGGCAACGAATACTTGTCAGAGATAACTTCACCTTGTTCGGTCATCTTTATCTCACCAGCGAGTGAACCCCATGGCAGAGCCAAGATTGCGTCATATGTTGGACCACCACCACGACCAACAGATCCGCCACGACCATGGAATATCCGCAGTTGAATTCCGGCTTTGCCCGTCAAATCACGAAGTTTCCTTTGGGCTCGATGTATTTCCCATTGGCTAGTCGTAATTCCAGCATCCTTATTCGAATCTGAGTAACCAAGCATCACTTCTTGGATCTCCCCGCGCAGTTCGACAATCTCTCGATAATCAGGGATTGAAAGAAGTTGCCCAACGATGTCATCGGCTGCTTGCAGTTCGGCAACTGTCTCGAGTAACGGGACAAAACCAATCAGCGCCTTGCCCCGTTCAAGGTCTACGAGACCAGCCTTGACTGCAAGTACCGCGGCAGCGAGTAAGTCACTTGCGGATTTAGTCATCGAAACGATGTAACTCTCTATAGCCTCATCACCAAATTTTTCGATAATTTCTCCGATGATCGAAAAGGTATCAAAAGTTTGCTTCGCGCGGCTATCAAGGGATTCACGATCAATTGGCTGACTATTTCGAAGTTCTTTGATTAATAACTGCAGGCGAGCGTCATTATCGAGTTCTAAGTAATTAGTGATTCCTTGTGTGTTGAAATATTGATTTAATACATGATGATGCTGACTTGAGTGTTCCCGTACATCGAGAGTTGCATGAGTTAAGCCGAACGCCGAAGCAGTTCTAATCATCTGCTCTAGTTCGCCCGAGGCAATCAATTCGCCCTTGTGCTCGATGAGTGAATCGCGCATGAGAATCAGGTCATCGAGTAATTCTTGAGTGTTCGCGTAATCTCGACCTGGCTCATGTATGCCTTGATTTGCGTGGCGTTTCTGAGTGAGCACGAGTTTATGTCGAATTGCAGTGGCTTTGAGTCGATATGGCTCTTCAACATTAAGGCGCTTGAATCGATCCTCAAATTCTGGGAGGTTGCGCAAGTCGGTTGCAATCGATTGAAGGAGATCATCGCTTGCTCCGGCCAGGCGTGCTGACACTGAAAGCGATTGGCGAAGGGCATCCAACTTCTCGAGTAAAACTCGGACCGCGTGTCCTACTTGGAGCGTGACGGTTTCGGATGTGATTTTGGGCGTCACGTTCGGATTACCGTCACGGTCTCCACCAATCCAACTTCCAAAAGAGAGCGGACGCGCTAAGGGATCTAGTTCGATCCCATACTGCGAAAGTTCAAACGAGAAATCATCGAGCACTTGAGGCACCGTGTATCGATGTAAGTCGTCAAGGTAATACAGCGCATTAGTTGCTTCATCGAGCGGCTCTGGTTGCTCGAGCCTTAATTCATCAGTCTGCCAGAGTAATTCGATTGCCTCTGCAAGTTTCTTCTCGCGCTCTCGAATGTTGGGTTCATCGAGTAAGTCTGCGACTTTACCCAGTTTACTTAATACTGAGCGGCGCGCTGCTTCGGTTGGATGCGCGGTGAACACTGGCCGAACTGACAGTGCGGCAACTGCCCGCGCTAACTCGTCTTGACTAATTTTTGCTTCATTAATCTTATGAAAGGTCTGCTGTAACCAAGACTGACCATTAACTCGACCTTCGTACAAGGCGCGTGCTCGGTGTACTTGCTCGGCGATGTTAGCCAAATGAAAATAGGTACTGAATGCGCGAACTAACTTGATGCTTTCGTCTACATCGACTTTTTCTAAGATGTTTGCGCCGAGAGGCGAGTCTTCCCGTACTGCCAGCCGTACCGATTCGACGAGATCCAGGAGCGCTTGGCCTTCTTGTCGCACCAATGTTTCGCCCAGCAACTCACCGAGGCGACGAACGTCGGCTCGAAGGTTCGAGGCTGGATTGCTCATAGACATATCTTGGCAGAGTGAGTAGCTCGCCTAGGCCGCTAGTATGGGTCTAGCCGAAAGCAAGAAGCCCCCCGTGTCTGCGGAAATTGGGGCTTTTTCGCCATTCCATATTCCATATGGCGGGCTTTCAGTTAAATGCACCTTTGCAAGGTAGCGAGAACGGGGGTTTCAGATGCGAGAAGTCATCGATGCACTCGATTTTGCACCCTGCGAGCAGGCGCTGGATTCGGGAGCGGCGATCACCGCACCAATCTCTGCAGCCGCATTTCTTGTCGCGTCGTTCGCACATCATGTTGACCGGAGCAAGGGCGCGACTCCGATTGTTGTCTTGACTCCAAATAGCGGGGAAGAGATCTTCAGCGAATTAGTTGCATTAGCGCCGACGTTACGCATACATCATTTCCCCAGTTGGGAGACGCTCCCACATGAACGTCTTAGTCCTCAGAGTGACACCGTCGCACAACGCTTCGCAACTCTGCGCGCCATACGCCGTGGCGAGAGTGATGTTCTGGTCATTCCAGTTCGCTCATTTCTCCAACCTTTCATAAAAGGTTTTGGTACTGCTGATGTACCGGCGTTAGCTGCCGGAAAAAGATTAGAGATGAATGTTGCCATCAAGAATCTGCTACAGCTTGGGTATATCCGGACTGACCTCGTTGAAAAGCGAGGGGAGTTCGCGCAACGTGGTGGCATCATCGATGTATTCCCACCCCAAGCTATTCACCCAATTCGAGTCGAATTCTTCGATGAACTCATTGACGAAGTCCGTTATTTCTCCGTCGCAGATCAGCGTTCATTAGAGATTTGCAACGAAGAGATTTTCGCACTACCTGCTCGCGAGATCCTTATTACCGATGAAGTGAGGACGCGCGCTGAGCAACTCAGTGTGACGAACACGTTTCTTGCTGACATGTTCGCACGAATAAGCGCCGGCGTGCCGGTCGAAGGTATGGAGTCTCTCATGCCAGCGCTCACTGATCAGCTGGAGAGTTTTATTGATGTAATACCCAAAGAAACTAGGATCATTTCTATTGCACCGGAGCTGATTCGGAGTCGAGCTAGTGAGTTGATTAAAACCGGTGTCGAGTTCTTAGATGCGTCGTGGCTCAATGCTGCCTCTGGTAATCAGATACCTATTGATCTTCGCGAACTCGAGCGATTCTCTTTTCGGGATTTGGATGAAGAGAATGAACGCGCCAGAATGAAGTCTTGCATCCTCTCGTCGATTGCTCCCTTTGGTGGCGGTGAAGACGGAGTTGACTCTGGATTACGCTCTATAGAGCCATTTCGTGCCAACGCAGAAAAATTGCTCGCTTACGTCAAAGAGAAGATTGCTGAGCAATGGTCTGTTCTCATCACCGCAATCGGACATGGCACTGCCACTCGTTACGAAGAGCTCCTTCGTGGCGAAGGAATTCCGACATCAAACTCTCTTGCACCGGGAATGGTGCTCATCAGCAATTCTCCGATTCGACACGGTTTTAGCCACGAGCAACAGAAGTTATGCCTCATCACCGAACGAGATTTTGCAGGCAGTAAAGCCCAAGATGGTGAGCGAACCTCGCTTGCCGCGCGCCGAAAGAATCGAATCGACCCTCTCTCGCTTAAAGAAGGCGATTACGTGGTGCACGCAATTCATGGGATAGGCAGATTTATCGAGATGGTCGAGCGCGAAGTGAACGGTACTAAACGAGAATATTTAGTGATTGAGTATGCCTCGAGTAAACGTGGTCAAGCGGGAGATCGACTCTTCTTACCGACTGACGCACTTGACCAGGTCAGTAAATATGTTGGCGGTGAAAGTCCAACGGTCCATCATATGGGTGGTGCAGATTGGCAGAAGGCAAAAGGAAAAGCGCGAAAGGCGGTCAAACAGATTGCGGCAGAATTGATTCAATTGTATGCCGCTCGAACGAGTTCACCTGGGTTTTCCTTCTCACCAGACACACCCTGGCAGCGGGAACTCGAAGATGCCTTTGCGTATGTCGAGACAGCAGATCAACTTGCCACGATTAGTGAAGTCAAACGCGACATGGAGGCGTCATACCCGATGGACCGCATCGTCTGTGGCGATGTGGGCTTCGGTAAAACCGAGATTGCTGTTCGTGCTGCTTTCAAGGCAGTCCAAGATGGCAAACAAGTTGCAGTATTAGTGCCAACTACGCTTTTGGTTCAACAACATTTGACCACGTTCTCAGAACGGTTCGCTGGGTTCCCTGTAAAAGTCGCAGGACTTTCGCGTTTTGCGACAGCAGGTGAGATCAAGAAGACACTCTCCGAACTAGAGGCAGGCAAAGTCGATGTTGTTATTGGGACACACCGGTTGTTATCTACAGATGTCACGTTTAGGGATCTTGGATTAGTCATTATCGATGAGGAACAGCGTTTTGGCGTGGAACATAAAGAGAAACTGAAAAGATTCCGGGCACACGTTGACGTGCTTTCGATGTCAGCAACACCCATTCCTCGGACTCTGGAGATGTCAATCACTGGAATTCGAGAGATGTCGATGATGGCTACACCGCCCGAAGAACGCCATCCCGTTTTGACTTATGTAGGTGGATATGAAGAGAAACAGATTGCTGCAGCGATACGCCGAGAATTACTTCGAGATGGCCAAGTCTTCTACATCCATAATCGGGTTACTAGCATCGACCGATGTGCATCTCGTTTATCTGAGCTCGTACCTGAGGCGAGGATAAGAGTTGCCCATGGTCAAATGAGTGAAAAAGTGCTCGAAGAGGTAATTCTCTCCTTCTGGGAAAAAGAATTTGATGTTCTGGTGTGCACCACCATCATCGAGAGTGGAATTGACATCCCAAATTCAAATACTTTGATTGTCGAGCAAGCCGACAAGATGGGCTTATCTCAATTACATCAACTTAGAGGACGAGTAGGACGAGGGCGCGAACGAGGCTATGCATACTTTCTATACGATATTGATAAACCTTTGACCGAAACCGCACATGATCGACTTGAGACGATTGCGGCCAACACCGAACTGGGATCTGGAATGCAGGTAGCCCTCAAGGATCTTGAGATTCGTGGCGCTGGCAACTTGCTTGGTGGCGAACAATCTGGCCACATCGCAGATGTAGGCTTCGATCTGTATATGCGAATGATCGGAGAAGCAGTTGCAGATTTCAAAGGAACGCGTCATCAAGAGCAAGAATGCAAGTTAGAGCTACCCATCGATGCGTTCTTGCCTCATGACTACGTCGATAGTGAGCGAGTCCGACTCGACCTGTATCGTCGATTGGCAAGCGCTACGACTCTTGAGCAGGTTGATGAAGTAGATCAAGAATTAAATGATCGCTTCGGTGCTTTTCCTGCAGAGGTGCTCAGTCTGCTGAAGATCGCCAAGTTGCGAGTTCGGGCCAAGGAACTAGCGCTCGGCGAGGTCGTTATTCATGGCAAGCACTTACGCCTGGCTCCGGTGACCTTGAGCGACTGGCTCTCAGTGCGAATGACTCGCCTCTACCCGGGACACATATATAAGGCCAGCCAGGGCACGTTGCTCTTGCCCCTGCCACAACGAACTGGGGTGGCATTTGAACGGGAGAAGTTGGGCGATAATTCTCTCCTGGAGTGGGTAGCTCAAGCGCTCGAGTCGACGACTCGAGAAGGCTTCAAAGAAGGCGCCAAAGTTGGGGCCAAAGTTGAGTTTAGTGAAGGGGCTGGATTGTGAGTGGAGTGAGAAAACGAGCCGGACATTTAGCGCGGCTAGCGGGTGCATTGGCTCTAGCAAGCATCGCTGTACTTCTCTCTGGATGCAGCAATCCTTCAGATGCTGCCTCGCTCAAGAGCGGGAATATAACCATTAAAGAGCTACAAGCAAGCGTTAATACCGTTCTCCAAGAGCGCATCACGTTCAACACCTCTCCGCAAGATGGACTTTCTGGACAAGCCTTAACGCGAAACCAATTGGGCTTTCATATATTTAGCGCACTTCTGACTCAAGCAGCCAAAGAGCGAAATGTCTTCGCACTTCCTGGTGAGATTGCCTCTCGTCGCGCCGAAGTAATTGCAAATGTCGGGGGCGAAAAAGAGCTTTCAGTTGCTCTCGTCAATGCTGGTATCGCTTCGATCGACCTCGATGAATATCTGGCTCTAGTTGTCCTGCAAGATAAGTTGCGAACAGTCGTTGCTCCTAACGCCACAGATGATGGACAAGTGGTGGAAGCGCTCCAGAAGATGCTCGCTGATACTGCGGCAAGTCAGAAGCTCACTGTCAATCCTCGATATGGAGTGTGGAACACCGCAAATAACAAAGTCGAGCCCATAGATTCGACTGACGGTGCGCTTCCATCAAGCAAGCAGTAAAAAGAATAAAAAGAATAGAAAAAATGAACAACAAGAGCAATCTCCTTCGCCTCGTCGAGGTGATGGATGTCCTGCGCTCTCCTGGTGGATGTCCCTGGGATGCCGAACAAACGCATCAATCTCTGCTGACGTACTTACTTGAGGAAAGTTATGAGTTTATCGATGCAGTCGAGCGAGATGATCGTGACGATATGGTCGAAGAGTTGGGTGATGTGTTGCTGCAGGTCTATTTTCATGCGCGCATCGGTCAAGAGCGCGTCGAAGCACCTTTCTCCATTGAGGAGATCGCCGGTGCCATCTGTGACAAATTAATACGTCGCCATCCCCATGTCTTCGCCGAAACGCAGCAGCTAACCTCGAGCCAGGTTGAAGGAAATTGGGAGAAATTAAAGGCTGCTGAAAAATCCCGGACTTCAGCGGTCGACGGCGTCCCACTCAATCAACCAGCCCTCGCCCTCACCGCGAAGTTGATGCATAGAGCCGAGAAACATGGCCATGCAATCGAATCTGAGAGATTGCTCGCACCTGCCGAAGAGGTTACCGAATCCAGTATCGGCGAGTTACTTTTTGCGGTAGTCGCTCTTGCGAATCACCATGGGATTGACCCAGAGTTCGCATTACGTGCGCGAGCGCGAGAACTTGAGGCGCAACTTCGCAAATTACGGTGATAATCGAAAAGGCTTACCAACACACTTAAGATAGGAAGATGCAAATGGCCAGAATCGCGTCAGTAGTCGCTCGTGAGATTCTAGATTCGCGCGGTAATCCAACGGTCGAAGTCGATGTCACTCTCGACAGCGGCGTACGCGGTGTTGCTGCCGTTCCTTCAGGCGCCTCAACTGGGGCTCACGAAGCAGTGGAACTTCGCGATGGTGGCACGCGCTATGGCGGTAAAGGCGTTCGGCAAGCAGTCGCGGGAATCGAACAAGAATTGGCACCAGCGGTCATCGGTATGGATCCTGCCGAACAACGATCAATTGACGAGAAGATGATCGCACTTGATGGCACACCTAATAAATCTCGTCTTGGTGCAAATGCGCTCCTTGGAATCTCGCTAGCCTGTGCGAAAGCAGCGGCTGTGCAGCAATCACAACCACTTTTTGCCTATCTCGGTGGGAACGATGCAACGTTGCTTCCGGTTCCGATGATGAATATCTTGAATGGCGGAGCGCACGCCGACACTAACGTTGACATCCAAGAGTTCATGGTCGCACCCTTTGGCGCTGCTAGTTTCGCCGAATCTTTACGTTGGGGCGCTGAGATATATCACAGCCTCAAGTCGGTATTAAAGAAGCAGGGATTAGCAACCAGCATCGGTGATGAAGGTGGTTTCGCGCCGAATTTGAGTAGTAATCGTGCTGCACTAGATCTGATACTCACGGCAATCTCCAATGCAGGATTCAAAGCGGGTAAGGATGTGGGGCTAGCCCTTGATGTCGCTGCAACCGAGTTTCATAGTTCAGGTAGTTATGCATTCGAAGGAACTTCGCGCACTGCAGGGCAGATGATTAACTACTACCAAGAGTTAGTAGAGGCATATCCACTCGTGTCAATCGAGGATCCACTCGATGAGAATGATTGGGATGGTTGGATTGAAATCACTAATCGCTTGGGAAGTCAGGTGCAACTTGTTGGCGACGACCTCTTTGTGACAAATCCGATCAGGTTGGCAGATGGCATAGCTAGGGGAGCAGCCAACGCACTTCTTGTAAAGGTCAACCAAATTGGAACACTCACCGAGACCCTAGACGCAGTCAATCTTGCGCATGGCTCTAGATACCGAACGATGATGAGCCATCGATCAGGCGAGACCGAAGACACCACGATTGCTGACCTTGCCGTTGCAGCCTCTTGTGGCCAGATAAAGACGGGCGCCCCCGCACGCTCTGAGCGTGTTGCTAAGTACAATCAACTTCTACGAATTGAAGAGTTGCTTGGTACCCGGGCCAAGTTTGCTGGCAAAGATGCCTTTCCACGTTTCAAAGGTTAGGCAAAAGTAACGAGATAGGAGCAGGCACGTGGCAGTAAAGCGTGGTGTCACCGCTCGTTTCATCGCTATTTCAGTGGTGATTTTCATCATCGCACTTACTCTTGCTCCGCCCGCGCAGAGATATTTCACGCAACGCGCGCAAATCAACGCCGTTGAATCTGAGATTGCCGCTCGCAAGGCTCGCCTGGAACAGGCTGAAATCGAATTACAGAAATGGCGCGACCCAAATTATGTGAAATCGCAGGCTCGCGAGCGACTGCATTTCGTACTTCCAGGAGAGCGGCAATACATCGTGGTAGGTATCGAGACCGCCGAGAGTGCGGCGCAGAAAGGCAAGACCACTGTGGCAACGAATCAATTTGGCAGCGCACCGTGGTACACCAAACTCATCTCATCCATTCAGCAGGTTGCGGCTGGCACAAGTTCTGGTGCAGGTATAGGGCGGGAATGAGCGCTTCAGAGCACCATTCACCTCCAAGTTCACATGATCTCGAGGTGATTGCTCGCCAACTAGGTCGCCATCCTCGAGATGTACATGCGATTGCGCATCGGTGTCCATGCGGCGAAGTTGATGTTGTTGAGACGCCACCACGATTGAGTGATGGCACTCCCTTTCCCACTTTTTATTACGCAACCTGCCCACGATTGACCGGAGCAATATCTACCTTGGAGAGTTCTGGGTTGATGGTGGAAATGAACGGTCGCCTCGAAGCGGATCCGGTCTTACAGGGTGAGTACTACGCGGCACATATCGACTACATGGCTGCGCGCGAGGCTCTTGGATTGGATGTACCTGAGGTTTCCGGCATCTCTGCCGGCGGCATGCCTGATCGAGTGAAGTGTCTGCATTCACTCATCGCCCACTCACTCGCAGCCGGCGAGGGTGTGAATGTGTTTGGTGATGAGGCTCTCGCAAAATTGCCAAATTGGTGGAGTGAGCAGCCGTGTGTAGTCCTTCATAAGGAACAAGGTGAGTCCGATAGGTAACGTCGCCGCAATCGATTGTGGTACCAATTCGATTCGGCTTTTGATCACCAGCGATGGCCGTGAGTTGGTTCGTCAGATGGAAATCGTGAAACTGGGTGAGGGGGTCGATCGAACGAAGAATTTCTCTCCTGTTGCCGTCGAACGCACCTTGGCGGCTGTGCGGAGATTCAAAGTTCTCATAGATAGCCACCGCGTGACAAAGCTTCGATTCTGCGCGACTAGCGCAACTCGAGATGCCCAGAATCGTGAGATTTTCACCAAGCCCGTCGAGGAAATTCTTGGGATCGCACCCGAAGTCATGGTCGGCACTGAAGAGGCTCGCCTATCGTTTCTCGGAGCAACCGCCGAGTTATCGCGTGAATTAGCCCCCTTTCTTGTGGTTGATATCGGTGGCGGCTCTACCGAATTTGTCTTCGGCTTCAACGATGTCGAAGCGGCCGTAAGCGTTGATATTGGATGCGTGCGAATGACAGAACGCCATTTCACTCAAGATCCGCCAAGTGCAGTGGAAATTTCGAGCGCTCGATCTGACATCAACCAAGCCATAGATCGGGCGAGTGCTCAGGTAAGAATTGCTGAAGCAAAGACATTGATTGCGGTTGCAGGAACTGCTACTACGGTGGCTGCGGCAGCTTTGACGTTGCCATCGTATGACCGAGAACGAATTCATGGTGCGCATATTTCTGCAGCGCAGACTGTCGCAATATCAGATTGGTTGCTTGGCCTTGCGGTTTCCGAGCGGGCTGCATTGGGTTTCATGCATCCGGGTCGGGTCGAAGTGATTGCGGCGGGTTCGTTGGTGTTGGCCGAAATTATGAAGCGCACAGGTGCAACCGAATTCATCGCGAGCGAACGGGATATTCTTGATGGCATCGTTGCAACTCTTAGATAACACAATTACTGCATGTACGAAATGTCCACGACTTGTGCAATGGCGTGCAGAAGTGGCTCAGGTAAAACGAAAATCTTTTCGCGATGATGAATATTGGGGTAAACCAGTACCTGGCTTCGGTCCAGGCGATGCCAATATCGTGATTGCTGGCCTAGCGCCCGGTGCACACGGGGCAAATCGCACCGGACGGGTCTTTACTGGCGACTCATCGGGTGATTGGATTTTTGCCGCGCTGTATAAGAGTGGATTGGCGAACCAGCCAATGAGCACTTCAAAAGATGACGGCCTACTTCTCAATTCGGTACGCATCCTCACTGCCGTTCGTTGTGTGCCTCCTGGTAACAAACCAACTCTGGAAGAGCGGGATAATTGTGCGCCATGGTTCATTGAGGAATTGCGCGAATTAACGCAGGCACGTGCATTCATTGCGCTTGGATCATTTGCTTGGGATGCGCTCTGGCGATCACTACGTGAGATGAATCTGCCACTACCAGCAAAGAAAGTCCCCTTCGCACATGGCGCAAGCGTCCGTTTTGGTGATTACTTGCTTCTTGGTTCCTACCACCCCAGCCAACAGAACACCTTCACAGGTGTGCTCAAACCGGGGGCGATGGAGAGGATCTTCGCTAAAGCGGGTAGATTTACGCTCCGCTAAAACATCTCGATGAGCGCCCCGGTAGCCCAATGGCAGAGGCAGAGGACTTAAAATCCTCCAAGTGTGGGTTCGACCCCCACCCGGGGCACAAGTTCGTGCACCAAGAATCTCAATTTCTGACCTATGCATCTTAGACATCAATCCTGAGGCTTAGATATACGGAAAACTCCACTAGAATTTGTCTATCTGACAAGAGAATTTAATGATGGGTAAAACTGATGATGCGAAAACTTCTTCCCTCGATACTCGTACCATCTCTATTTACATTGACCTTAATTAGTAATATTCCAGCACAAGCTGCGACGTTACCGCTCACAAATTCTCAAGCACACGAACGTTGGGGTGGAAATGGTTTCCCCGCTTCAGGTTTGTGGTTGCTTGAGGACTTTAATCTTGGATTCAATCCATCCGCGTTGTACAAAACTCAAACAACTCAATCTAAAACTGAGTTAACTCTGTGTTCGGGTATTTCGGATCTAAATTGTGCAAATGCCTCAAATCTATATCAAGTGCTAAATTTTGATATCTGTGAAGCAAACTCTCAGCTGTCTTGCATAGCCGGCATCTGGGCCGTAGATCCCGCTGGAAAAAAAATTGATGGCGAGCTCGTAAAGTCAATTCCTTTCGAAGAAAGTCAATTCGTAGCAGAAAATGTTGCTCTTAATCTTCCAAAAAGTACTTCTTATGGTGCAGTCTGGAGAATTCCAGGAGTTAAGAATGGTGCTGGCACAGAGGAGTATTTTGCGGCGACTAGAGTAACAATGTTCAAACAACTGAATGACTCTAAATTTGGATATGGAGAAATTGAGAGTGGAATTATTCCTGTTAGAGAATTAAGGGGTGACTATGGGGTCCGTTCAGTGTTACCTACTGGCGGACAAGGAGCAACAGGGCCGACTAGAAATCTATCTGGTGAAGAGTGTATAGCACTTGAGCTTGGAATTTGTAGAGAACGAGTGGATTTTCCAGCAGGGTATAGATTTGGTCTGTCTTTGAGGATTAATGAGAAGCTGAGTGGTTGGTACCACGGTCGACTTTCCCTTCCCGATCTAGTTCTTAAAGAATGGAAAAAAGGCCAAGAAATGTCAATAGAAGGCGTTCCAGTTAAAGTTCCATCGCTTGACTTCGTGGTTCCTTATGATGAAATGTCAGAATCCGGCCGAAAAATTTTTGATGAATGCAAGCGTATTCAATGTGGTGGGCGTGGTAATACATCAGGCATTCACCAGCTGGTTGGAAACTTGAATCATCCAGACACTCTAACTTGGCTTAAGGCGTTTACCGCTGATTTTCAGGATCGCGCAACGAAAACTCAAACCTTTTGGTCATTCAAGAAAATGTTCAATCACGCGGGTGTTATACGTGAGGATGAATTGAAGCGATGCGGAGATAAGGCAGGAACACTTACAGGTTTAGTCTTAACAAATTCGCTGGCCTACTCCTCCGGACCTCCTGCATATGACAGTAAGACTGGCTCCCTGATGTACACACTTTCTTCGCCACATTTTGAAGCAAATGGCGAAATTGCATCTGGTACATACGATTTAACTCTTCGAAGCGATGTAGCTCGATGCATCTACGGATTCTCAGATGCACCAATCAAGGCTGATATCTCGATTTTCGGAGATGACGGAGAGAAGCGCGTCGCAACTACCGTAGTCCGTGAATCAGGTGGGTGGCTTTATTTGTCAGCTAAAGGTTTCACATTCTCGGCGCCAACAATTCAAGTGAAACTCTCTCAAGATGTTGTGGCAAAAGTCGAAGAAGTGAAGGCGCCTGCGGCTGCGCCCAAGGTTGCTCCTGCGAAGAAAAGCATCACGTGCGTGAAGGGCAAGTCAATCAAGAAGGTAACTGGCACCTCTCCTAAATGTCCGGCCGGCTATAAGAAATCAAGGTAACTGGGATGGGATTTGCGCCCAGCGAGCCCAGGCCAATGGCTGGTGGCGTAGGGCGAACCCCATTTAGGCGAACTTTTAGTTGACCGCATCACTCAGGTGGCGAGAATATGGCAGTGGGGATGCCATATTTATCTCGTAACTATTCAGGTTAGGAGCGTGATGTGAAGGTCGGGAAGCACGAGCTTCATTCACCTCTCAGGGCTATTAGTTCTTTGCTCATCGTGGCGCTTGCACTTGGAGTGGGTGCGATTCCGAGTCGAGCAGAAACCACACCTGTCATCGATGAGAGCAAACCCATTATGACGTACTGTGATTCGGCGTTATATGCCTGCGAGGGATTTCAACCTGCTTCTGATGAACAGTATCTGCCACCGTGGGCACCAGCATTTAAGAATGTGCAAGGTTATTACCATAATGATCTCGCCGGGCTCTACCGCTTTCCTTCGTATGCAGTAGCAATAACCCGCGATAGCGCAGGTAATGGCACTCAAGTTGTCGCGTGCAAAAATATTGCTGGCGCTGATTGCGTTGGTTCTGATGTTCATTTCAGAGCCGATTTGCCCATGTGTTCGACACAGGTGAGCGTTGACTGTATGCGCGATATCGCCATCACTGATGCTTCGGGTAAGTCATTGGACTACACCGTCGTCGGTGAGTTCCCTACAGGAAATCCGCAGTACTTCACCGGAAGTCCGACATTGAAAGTGCCTAATGGTGGCGGCCCTACGTTGATAAAAGTTCCAGGCGCACCACACAACGGCGGCGATTTGTATCTGATCAAGGCACAGATGACGGGCGTGCAATTTCAGGCAAAACAACCTTTCACCATGGATGGATTTGCCATTTCAATCACCGCGGTGAAGATCATCGATGGGAAATACACATTTAGTGGCGCTAGTACCAATCCCAAGCTTTATACAAAGGGATTCGACAATATTGGAGTTGAGAGTGGTACCTATCCATCGACGTGTGCCATCGCCTCACCAACCCAATGTGCGGCGAAATACTCACTTCCACTCGGTTTGCGGTTGGGGCTGACCGTAGATCTCTCCCGGAAGATATCGGGCTGGTTGCATGGACGAGTCAAAGGACCAATTGTTGATGTCTCAGTCAATAAATTCGGCGGTAGCACCATCAAAGTAAGCGCAGAACCCATCAAGATTCCGGTGAATTCAGTCTGGGTGAGTAACGACACAGCAGCACAGAGCATCAAAGATTTTTACAAAGGTAAGAGCAACTACGGCTCCCCGCTCTTTGGCCCGGAGAATAAGTCCAAACCGTTGAGTGACATCGCGTTGATGCGGGATGGAAATACTGGCCACAACCTTGAGACTTTTAATGAGTTTTTGACTTGGTTGACGACATTGGGTGACAAAGCCCAAGCCTTACCGACAGCATGGAGCATCCAAACTATGGGCAACTACCAAGTTTCGGAGCAAATTCGCCAATGCTTGAATCAAAATGACGCGCTCGCTGGAATCGTCACGACTAATGCGGCTGAGTATCTAGATGGCCCTCCGACATTTGATAAGAACCTGGGAACTTTAGATTACAAAGTCGCCGCCACTCATTTTGAACCAGATGGTAAGACCGTCTTTAAGGGTACGTATGACTTAGTTATGAGTTCAACAGTTGCGCGCTGTATCTACAATTTCACTAACGCACCAATTAGTGCAACGATTTCGATCACCTCTGAAAGTCCAGAGGCAAGTGTGGCAGTCACTCAAGTATCCGAGAAGTCAGGCTGGCTTACTTTGAGCGCATATAACTTCAGCTATTCGTCGCCGACCATTCGCGTGAAATTGATTGGCACGCCTGTTGTGCCAATTAAGTCGAATCCCACCAAGAAAATAACTTGCATAAAAGGCAAAGTCACGAAGGTCATTTCAGCAAGTAAATGTCCGACTGGATACCGAAAGAAGAGTTAGTTACTTCTTCTTCCACCC
>CAZBCF010000032.1:0-16763 GCA_964490435.1 uncultured Bifidobacterium sp.
TGCGTTGCTCTACCCCTGAGCTAAGGCGGCAGGCCTAGTCGAGTCGGAAAGATCCTTGTGGCGTCGAGAAATGTACGGCGAATATTCCAGTCTCGCCATTGTTCTCGGCAGGGTCCACCCACTCTAAAGCAATTCCTGCGAATGCTGATTCGAAATCTTCACCAATCCACTCGCGCACCCGCTCTGGATCCCCAGCAATCTCTAACTTCTCAATTTTTGCTACGGCTTTTGCCTCTTTGGAAGGGTGATCCTCGCTCTGCCATTCGATAAAGAACGGAAGTTGTCGGTCTTCTAAAGTTCCAAGGACGCCTATCTGCTTCCAGTTCAAATTACTGCCATCGGGGCGGCGGCGATGTCCATCTACGCTCGGACGGCCGAGGCGATCCTCGAAAGTTTTGATGTTCGAAACTGAAAGCACCCAGGTGAGTAGACCGCCACCTTCTTGCGCGCGTTGCGATACAACTTTGCCAAATGGTGATGCATCAGCAGCAGGATGATCGAGCGGACAAACAATCTCTAGATAACGACCACCTTGGAGCGGCAATGTGAAGTTGCGTGTTCCAAAACGAGGGTGAATACCACCATCCATAAAACCCGCACCAAGGCGTGAACCAATACGTTGCACTTCGTCGATGAGATGATCGTGTGATGCGACGTAGGAGATGTGGTCTAGATGCACGAGGTAAATCCTGCCCTATCCGAAGGGGTGCTCATGACCACGAGAGCGGGTACCCCCCAAAGTGGGCACCAGAGAGTGCACTAGAGCGAACACTGGAGCGGACGCTTAGGCAGCTCACCCGAGAGTAAATAGGTATCAACGGCGCTATCTACGCACGCAGAACCTCGCCCGTGGCCAGTGTGGCCGTCACCATCGGCAGTGATCAAGAAAGCAGAGGTGAATTTCGAAGTCACTTCAGTAGCCCACGCGTAAGGCGTTGCCGGGTCGCGGGTGGTACCAATCACAATGAAGGCAGGCGCCCCAGCCCCATTTAACTCCACAGGTGGCCGGACAGGTTGGTATGGCCAATAGTGACAAGGCAACGTCGACCATGCGATGTATGGGCCAAAGTGCGGAGCAAAACTAGCGAACTTCTTGGCATCTGATGCCAAGCGCTCTGGACTTGCATCATCAGTGCGGTCTATGCAATTGACGATATATGCAATCTCGTTCTCATTCGACGGATACCGACCCTTTGCATCGCGAACTACGTAATCGTTGACTAATTGAAATAATCGCGCGCCATTTCCTTTATAGACATCCTTTAGCGCTTTGTTCAGCGCTGGCCAACCCGTCTCTGAATCGTAGAGCGATGCGACCATCGCTAGCACCAATATCGAACCGGTCGCCACTCGGCCATCTTTGCCAGGGAGCGATTGCTTGGCGACTTGCTCTTGCATCCTTGTGATCTCTGCACGCGCCTGCTCTAGTGTGCCTTGGAAGAAGCAGGATTTCTTGGTGATGCAATCTGTAAGGAACGCATCCAGGGCAATCTCGAAGCCAACCGCTTGCGCCTTATTCAGTTCATTTGCGCTCAACTTTGGATCTACTACACCATCAAGCACAAAACGGCCGACATTCTTTGGGAACATGCTGGTGTAAACCAGGCCTAGATAAGTGCCATAACTCTTCCCGAGGAAATTTAATTTCTTTTCACCCAGAACCTGGCGCATCAGATCCATATCACGCACTACATCAACTGAACCTAAGAACTTCAAGCGATTGCCTAATTTTTCAGCACATCGATCAGCAAGCATCCGGGAGGATTTTTCCAAAGTCGCCATACTCAATCCATCAACAGGTGGACCGTTAGCTTCGACAAGTAAATCTGTCTCAGAATTAGATAGGCATCGTTCAGCCGAACTTCCGCCAACGCCTCGCGGGTCAAAGCCAATCAAGTCATAAGATGCCAATATCTCTTTACTTACGATGTACTCAGCAGCATATGCATACTCGACCCCAGAAGCGCCAGGACCACCTGGGTTAACTAGGAGGGCGCCTAACTTCTCTTGTGGATTGGTCGCAGGATATTTCACCAACGACAACTGCATTCGTTCGCCACCAGGATTCGAGTAATCAACGGGTACGGTGACGTCAGTGCAGAGGAAGGGACCACCACATGAGAGCCATGTGATCTTCTGCTTTTGATAATCGGAGAAACTCCACCCACTGCTCTTTTGTGTTGTGATAAAAATCGCTACCGAGGCGGTCATAGCCATCACAGATAGCAGCACCACTCGGCGCTTTGTGAAGAACATCTAAAAGCGCACCTTGAGAAGGAGCGCCTCCAGCGCGAGCAAGGGTGCGACATTGAACTTCAAGGAGCGGCGGGTCGCCATAATCTCCTCCCAACGTCGCATGACTTCCTCAGGCGTGCAGGTAGCAGCGCGCATGGCCACTGTCTCGCGCAGATGTTCATTGATGAGTTCGCGCTCACCCGCAATCCCCATCTGGATGGTGAGTACATCGCGATACGCAGTCGAAATATCAAGGAGCGCTCGATCAATAGAGTCCCGAGTTGCTCGAGTCACCCTAGATTTCTGCTCTTTCTCTAAATCCTTAAGCGCTTTGCTCGAACCTGCTGGCGCTTTACCGGTAGCACCTACACCGAGGGCGGTCGCCAACTGCTCACGCTCAACCTCATCCCGCTCACTCGCCTCGCTTTCAGCTTCAAGAGCGGCTATCTCCATCAGACGCGCTGCCCCTGACATCGCACCAGCAACATCATTAAGCGTGAGCGCCATTGTGATGACTTCGTCGCGGCGAGCGCGTGAGTCAGGTTCGCGAGCTAGAAATCGAGCGCGACCGATATGACCTTGACTTGCTCGCGCCGCAAAATGTGCATCATTTGCATTCACCCTCTCGTCACGAATCAATAACTGTGCAACCGCTTCGGTGGTAGGTGTAACAAGTCCGATCTGACGGGTTCTAGAACGAATCGTCGCCAATACATCCTCGACTGTCGGAGCGCACAACAGCCAGATGGTGCGCACCCCAGGTTCTTCAATTGCTTTCAGCAGCGCATTGGCAGCGCTCTCGGTCAGTCGCTCGGCATCTTCGATCACTACGACGCGATAACGACTCGAACTTGGCTCCCAGGATGCGCGAGCAATGATCTCCCGCACTTCATCGATCTTGAGTGACAGACCTTCGGTACGAATCACTTCAAGATCTGGATGAGAATTGATCTGGACAAGATGGCATGACTGACAATTTCCGCATCCACCTTGAGCACAGAGCAGCCCACCAGCAAATGCAATCGCGATATTCGAACGTCCAGAACCAGGTGGCCCAGTAAACAACCATGACTGCACCAGTGTTTGTGAACCATCGGGCTGATGTCCTACCGCTATGGCTCGTTTGAGAATCTCAATGGCGCGCTCTTGTCCGATGATGTCGTCAAAGAGGGCCGCTGCCATTACTTCCTCCGACTGGCTAAAAGGCTCTGCACTCTCGCTAGGACCTGTTCGGCAATTGTCTCAATTGATTCAGTTGCGTCAATAACTAGATATCGCTCTGGGGAGAACGCCGCTAATTCGAGGAAGGTGGTGCGTACACGTTCATGGAAGGCCAATGGCTCGCTCTCTAGGCGGTCGCGTCCGGAAAATCGCTTAAATGCGGTCTCCGCCGGAACATCAAGGAGCACTGTGAGCGAGGGGGTGAGGTTGTCTGTGGCCCAACGTGAGATTCTGGCGATCTCTTGAGGCGCCAAGATGCGACCACCTCCTTGATAGGCAATCGATGAATCCATGTAACGATCACTTATCACGACCGCGCCATCAACTAATGCTGGCTTCACTACGGTTTCGACATGATGCGCGCGATCTGCTGCATATAAGAGCGCTTCGCTTCGCGGTGCAATTGTTCCGGTCTCATTACTCAAAAGGATCTCGCGCAATCTCTTACCAAGATTTGTGCCACCCGGTTCGCGAGTAACAACGACCTTCTCTCCGGCACCTTCCAGGGCTGCTCGCAACTTCTCGACTTGGGTAGATTTTCCAGCACCCTCGCCGCCCTCGAAAGCGATAAAAAGTCCAGGTGCCATAAAGGTGCTGCGCACACCAAGTTCACCACGAAGCGCCGCTGCGATATCACTAAAAATCGAAATCCCTTTGCGATCATCCATTTGTCGGAATGAGATAACTCCAACAAGCGTGGCAATAATGCCAGCAATCAACAACGTGACTGAGGCACCGTTATATTGAAGGACATTCTGTCGGAATCGATAAGTGTGCTCACCGATTGCAGCGGCTATCACGGGGGCGATAGCCAAGACCAACACCAAGGTGATTCGAATCAGCGATTGAACGAAAGCAAAGGTCCGACCCCGCTTTGCATCTTCGACTTCTAAGCCAAGCATGGTGAAGCCAGAAACCCAACCAATTCCAGCAAAGAAACCTAATATTGTGACGATGAAGATTGCGAGGACGAGGTTCGAGATCAGCGCAAGTATTGCGAGCATGATTCCTGACATCGCAAGTGCGGCTCCAAATAATCTCTTTCGTGAGAATTGCGCGAAGACCTTTGGGCCAAATGCGATACCCAGTGCGAGGCCAGTAAAGACCGCACCAAAAAGCACGCCGTAGGCTGCTTCGCCGCCACCAAGATCGCCAACGAAAGTACGGGCTAATCCGATGACAGCACCTGCTGCGATAAAGGCACCCAGCATGCCCAGTACTAATCCGCGGATACTCTTAGATTTTCCGACGAACTTCCACCCATCCCAAAGAGAACGCAAGATACCAACCTGATGTTCACTCTTCTCTGCGGCTCCACGCGGTAATTGAATTCTGGCAATAACTACTGCGCTATAGAT
Organism: uncultured Bifidobacterium sp.; assembly: GCA_964490435.1. Lineage (GTDB taxonomy): Bacteria > Actinomycetota > Actinomycetes > Nanopelagicales > Nanopelagicaceae > IMCC26077. The sequence goes on from CAZBCF010000032.1 coordinate 4,815, forward strand.
GAAACTCAATGCGTTGATGTAAAGAGCCATATCAACTGGGTTGCTTTTAAAGAATGCGATACCAGTTGCCAGAGCCGAATTGAAAACTGCAAGGAGCGTGAAGAGTAGCGCTGCGATTGGCGCTGTTCCATAACCAGCGAGCAGGCTGACTTGATTGGCACTCTCAAGATGATGGCGTGGGACCAAATTTGGTACTGAAGCCTCTTTTGCAGGTGACCAAAAGAGCGTTATCGATTCAATCAAGATAGTTGCGATGTAGAGCCAGAGCAAACTGCCAACAATTGGAATCGTTGCAAAGATGACGCCGCGTAGGATGTCGCAGACAATCATCGTACGTTTACGATCGAAACGATCGGCAATCACTCCAGCTAATGGCCCAAGTACAACTGAAGGAAGAAGGCGAAAGATAAAGACGCCCGCTATCGCAAAGTTCGCTTTTGCATAATCGCCGCCTGCTAATTGCTGTGCGAGCGCAGTTGTCGCGAGAAGGCCAAGCCAATCACCAAGGCTGGAAAATGCCATCGATTGCCATAGCCGGCGAAATGGCTTAATCGAAAGGACACCTCGAATATCGCCTTGAAGTGTTGGCTCCATAGGAAAAGCCTAGTCTTGGCTCGCGCGAGCGCGCTTTTCTGCGAGTAATTCCATGCCACGTTCCAAGGTGAGCAGTTCGACGATATCCCCGCGGCGTAAAGTCGCATTTGTCTCACCATCAGTGACGTACATCCCGAACTTGCCATCCTTAACAACAATCGATTTACCCGTTACTGGATCTGGACCAAGATCCTTGACTGGGCCCTTTGCTACTCCACGACCGCGTCGTTTTGGTTGTGCGTAAAGTTCGAGCGCTTCTTCCAACGTACACGTAAAGATCTGATCTTCACTTGCTAATTGACGTGAATCTTTTCCGCGGCGAAGGTAGGGGCCATATGGGCCATTCTGTGCCGTGATCTCTTCATTGGTATTTGGATCTATTCCGACGGTTCGCGGTAATGAGAAGAGTTTGAGTGCATCTTCATATGTGACGGTATCGAGGGACATCGTTGAGAAGAGTGAAGCGGTGCGAGGCTTGGGTGCCTTTCCTTTTACCTTCGGAGTATCTTCGGGTAGCACTTCGACTATGTAGGGACCGAAACGTCCGGTCTTTGCCACGAGAGGTAATCCACTCTCTGGGTGCACGCCTAACTGACGCTCACCCGATGGACGCGCAAAGAGCTCGTGTGCTTTCGCAAGTGTCAACTCATCTGGCGCAAGATCTTCGGGTATATTCGCAATGATTCGATTTTCGCCCTCGCCTTTTTGCAAATACGCCCCGTACCGTCCGACCCGAATCTCGATTCCGTCACCAAGGTTCATAGTGTTTACCTCGCGCGCATCAATCGCACCAAGATCATCGGTCATCTCAGCAAGACCGGGAATTCCATCATGACCAAAGAAGAAGCGCTTAAGCCAAGCGACACGGTTCTCTTCACCTATAGCGATCTTGTCGAGGTCTTCCTCCATACTCGCTGTAAAGTCGTAGTCGATGAGCTTGGGAAAGTGTTGCTCTAATAGTCCAGTTACAGAGAACGCTAAGAATGAAGGCACTAGCGCGCGACCACGTTTAGCGACGTACCCTCGATCTTGGATAGTTTGAATCGTGCTGGCAAAAGTCGAGGGACGACCAACGCCCAACTCTTCTAATTTCTTCACTAACGATGGTTCGGTGTAACGAGCCGGTGGTTTGGTCTGATGGCCTTCACCTACGAATCGAGTTACTGCCATGACATCGCCTTGCTTCATAGGTGGCAAGCGCATTTCGACTTCTTCATCGAGATCTACGCTCTTTTCATCCACGATCTCTTCGTAAGCAGCGAGATAACCTGGGAAAGTGACCACTGATCCATTGGCTCGAAAACCAGCGAGTTTTCCTGCTTTAGTCTTCGTTTCTAAATCAACCCGCATCTGCATTTTCTTTGCGTCGGCCATTTGAGATGCAATAGTGCGTTTCCAGATCAAGTCATAAAGTGCGAACTCTTCTCGAGTTAATTCTTTTGCTAATTCACCAGGAGTCTTAAATACATCCCCTGCCGGACGAATTGCCTCATGTGCTTCTTGTGCATTCTTGGTCTTTCCGGTGTAAACGCGTGGTGTGTCAGGGAGATAATCTCCGCCATAAAGCGCCTTTATTGCGGTACGCGCCGATTCGACTGCTGAAGGCGCAAGCGTGACTGAATCAGTTCGCATATAGGTGATGTAGCCATTCTCATACAGTCTCTGCGCAACTCGCATCGTGAGTTGAGCGCCCCAGCCAAGTCGACCTCCAGCATCTTGTTGCATGGTTGACGTTGTAAATGGAGCCTTTGGTTTCTCACTTCGCGGCGATTCTTCCGTTGACTTAACGGTTAGTTCACACCCTTCGAGTGAATCAACGAGCGCAAGCGCCTCACTCTCCTTTAACCAAATTGATGAGGATTTATCCTTGACCTTTCCTTGTGCATCAAAATCACTAGATGCAGCGAGTTTGGCGCCATCAAGTGTGAGTAGTCGCGCGTTAAACCCTAATGCGCAATGTGCGGTGATATCCCACCAATCTGAGGCTACGAATGCTTGCCGCTCACGTTCGCGTTCTACTACAAGTCGCATCGCAATTGATTGCACACGTCCTGCCGATATTCGTGGCATGACTTTTTTCCACAGTACAGGCGAAAGTCGATATCCATAAAGTCGGTCGAGGATACGTCTGGTCTCTTGCGCATCGACAAGCCGCTGATCTAATTCACGGGTGTCGTTCGCAGCCGCAAGAATCGCATCCTTAGTAATCTCATGAAAGACCATCCGACGTACCGGGACCTTTGGTTTAAGAATCTCGAGTAGGTGCCAGGCAATTGCTTCGCCTTCACGATCTTCGTCTGTCGCTAAATACAACTCATCAGCATCTTTCAGTAACGCTTTGAGTTCAGAAACCTTCTTCTTCTTGTCAGGATTAATCACATAAAGAGGTTCAAAGTCCTTGTCGACGTTGACACCCTCTTTTGCCCACTTCTCTTTCTTTACATCGGCCGGAATATCGGCTGCGCGCTGAGGCAGATCGCGAATGTGGCCAAGGCTCGCCTCGACCACATAATCGCCACCTAAAAATGAGCCGATTTTCTTCGCTTTAGCCGGAGACTCAACGATGACCAGCGTCTTCTTCTTGGCCACGTTTACCTCCCCGGCTCGAACGATGAACTCTTACTTACGTGCGAGTTATGCGAGCGCAGTTGCCTTTCGACGGCTCCGCACGAGTGAGAAGATGATGATGGCGAGCGCACCTAAAGCGATTCCGAAACGGGTGCCATCTTTCTCATCGAGGGTAAGAGCAACGATCGCAGGTGTGACCAGAAGTCCGACCAAGTTCATCACCTTAATAAGTGGGTTGATTGCAGGTCCGGCAGTATCTTTGAATGGATCGCCAACAGTGTCACCAATGACAGTTGCCGCATGTGCTTGCGAACCTTTACCGCCGTAGACGCCATCTTCAACCATCTTCTTAGCGTTATCCCACGCGCCACCAGAGTTGGCGAGGAAGACTGCCATCAACGTGCCAGTTCCGATTGCGCCAGCAAGGTATGCGCCAAGTGCACCAACACCTAGACCAAATCCAACCGAGATTGGTGCGAGAACTGCCAAGAGACCTGGTGTTGCGAGCTCACGAAGTGAGTCGCGAGTACAAATATCAACAACGCGACCGTACTCAGGCTTCTCACTGCCATTCATGATTCCCGGATGAAGTTTGAATTGATTACGAACTTCCATCACCACTGCACCAGCTGCACGTGATACCGCGTTGACTGCTAAGCCCGAGAAGAGGAATACAACTGCCGCACCAATAATAAGACCAACGAGGTTTCGTGGATCTGCGACGTTAAGGATTCCGGAGAATTCAACGCCAAGGTTGGCAACTGCCTTCTCCCCTTCTTCAACTGCATGTTTGATTGCATCGGTAAAGGAGCCAAAGAGCGCAGTCGCTGCGAGTACCGCAGTTGCAATCGCGATTCCCTTGGTGATTGCTTTCGTGGTGTTACCAACGGCATCGAGCGAGGTAAGAATCTTTGCACCTTCACCATGAACATCACCGGACATCTCAGCGATTCCTTGGGCGTTATCTGAGATAGGTCCGAAGGTATCCATCGCAACGATGACACCTACTGTGGTGAGCAAACCGCAACCGGCGAGCGCAACTGCAAGTAGGGAGAGCACGACGATTCCACCGCCAAGTAGATATGCGCCGAATACGCCAGCGGCAATCAAAAGCGCTGAATAGACAGCAGATTCGAAACCAACTGAAATACCGGCAAGGATGACTGTTGCTGGACCTGTTTGGGATGAAGCCGCGACATCATTTACTGGACGACGACCAACTTCGGTGAAGAAACCAGTAAGCAATTGGATTGCTGCGGCAAGGACGATGCCGATGAGCACCGCACCAAGCGCGAGGGTTCGTGGGCTACCGCTTGCGCCAGCAATCTCTTGTGAGACATTCGCAAATTGTGAATAGCTACTTGGTAGGTAGATGAAGGTCGCGAATGCAACCAAGATTGCACTGACGATTGCCGACATGAAGAACGAACGATTGATTGCGTTCATTGCGTTCTTGTCGCTCGGGCGTAGGCGGGTAAGGAAGATACCTAACACCGCAGTGAGCACACCAATTGCAGGGACGATGAGTGGGAAAATCAATCCACTATCGCCAAAACCTGCACGACCAAGAATGAGTGCGGCAACAAGTGTAACCGCGTAAGACTCAAAGAGATCAGCAGCCATACCAGCGCAATCACCAACGTTGTCGCCGACGTTATCTGCAATAGTCGCGGCATTTCGAGGATCATCCTCTGGAATACCTTGTTCTACTTTACCGACGAGATCTGCTCCGACATCTGCGGCCTTCGTAAAGATACCGCCACCAACACGCATGAACATCGCGAGCATCGCAGCGCCAAAACCAAATCCTTCGAGTACTGCCGGCGCATCGGCTTTATACAAGACGACGACAAGCGCTGCTCCGGCAAGACCGAGTCCAACTGTCAACATACCGACGACACCACCAGTACGGAATGCAATCTGCACTGAACGTTCTGCGCTGCCATCACGCGCTGCTTCAGCCACTCGAACATTCGCACGGACTGCTAACCACATTCCTTGATAACCAACGAATGCGGAGAATGCAGCGCCAACAAGGAAGAAGATTGAACGACCAATGCGCACATCTCCATCTCCTGGGAGTGCGAGCAATACAAAGAAGACGATTGCAACGAAAATTGATAACGTTTTGAATTGCCGCGTGAGATACGCAGCAGCACCCTCTTGGACCGCAGCTGCGATCTCTTTCATCTTCGCAGTTCCTTCGCTCGCTGCGAGCACCCGAGCGCGGAGCCCGAAGGCAACGGCCAGGGCTGCGATCGCAATCGCAAGGACCACGTAGGCAAGGGTCAGGTTCGAGCCAGCCACTTGGACAGTGGAAGTCATAGATACTCCTTATTTGCTCCATGGCGAGGGCCTTTGGCGGCCATCGATGGGGTTCGGACAGAAACGTTTCTAGAAAGAGTGTAGGGCGAGAATGGGGGCACATTGGAATCACTGCCGGAAAAAGGGCGGAAATAGCCGGCCCTGGGCTAGCGAAAATCCCCATTCAGCCCCCGCCATCCCACGGGAATAGCAGGCAGCGTGCGGTAGCGCAGGAGAATCTCGCCCCCGCCAAATTCGCAGGTTATCGCCGGATTCTGGGAGGCAATCGTGCAGGCAAGTGCAGGCGCTCCCCCGGCTCGCTCCATCGCGGCTAAACCCAACGCCTCAATTTTTCGTACTTCGGCGCGCCGCGCCGCTAACTGGGCGATTTCGATTGCCCCAAGAGCGCTCACTCCTATTAATAGGAGTGCGAAGGTCAATGCCATCACAGAGGCGCCACCGCGCTCGCTCACCGGTAACCACCCGCGCTCGCGCTCACCGAGCGGTGGCGAACGGTTACCGTGAATTCGCCATCGATTCCATCAGCGCCTTCACTAACCGAAAACTGCGCCCGAGGAAGTGCCTTGCTCAATTCGCGCGCGATTGCAGCGTTACTTTCATCACGCATAACTGCTTGCACTATTCCTTCAGCGAGATACTGCAATCGCTCACCTTCGATGGTCACGCTAACAAAGCGCACGCCGATCAAAAATAAAGTAATGAGAAAGGGAAGTGCCACCACAAATTCTGCAGTAGCACTCCCTCGTTCAGAGCGAATTCGACGCACTAGATCAAGAAACTCGAAAGTGCTCGACGGAGTAGCTCTCCAATCAACTGGGCGATGCTCTCTGAACCAAGTAATTTGTACAGCACACCTGCAAATCCGCATGCGGCAACGGTTGTGACTGCATATTCTGCCGTGGCTATTCCTAATTCATTTGAGATCTTCTTTACTTTTGTTATCACTAGATCTTCCTTTCGATGAGAGTTCTGTTGTGCGCGAATCTTCTATCGAGTTATGACAGTAATTTTGTTTAAGTAGAAATTTGGGGATAGATACTTGCTGTTTATGCTAAAAGATTCTCAGCGACGCAAAGAATGAGTAGACAATGGGACCGATACCACCAATGAGAAAACTCGGTAAGAAACAGAGTCCTACTGGCAGCGCCAGTTTCACTGAGAGTGATTTAACGCGTTCACGTGAACGCTTAAGCGTACTTTCGTAACAGAGCGTGGCAACTCGATCGACAACGGTAGCAAGCGAGCGGCCATCGCTTTGTGCGCTAGCGAGAGAGCGGGCAAGTTGGCCCAACTGAAGGTCGTCATTGAGGACAGACCAAGCACGAACCGGATCCGCGCCTAACATCAGGAGGGAATAAACCCTTTCGATATCGGCCTTAAGGGTGCTCGTGAGTAGCGTAGCCACATGTGTCAGGGCAACTAACACGGGGAGCCCTGCTTTGAGGCAGCCATTGAGCGCGGCTAAGAAGAAAAGCGCCTCACGCTCGCGCTCGCGTACCCGCGCAATCGATGCGGCTGTTGGCAAGAGCGCCAACCCTCGGCGCAGCAGCCAATATGCCACCGGAGTGAATGGCAACCACCACCAACCGAAAAAGAGGCTCGGCATAACAGCACCAAGCAGGTACGTAAGCCGTTCTCGTCGGCTTGGGTTACTCGCGGACACTAGCGATGATGCTCTCTGACCAACGTCGACCTACCAACTGCATGAGTAGCGCAAACGAGATCATCACTAGTGGGATTGGCGCAAAGAAACTCCGATCTAATTCGATGATGTTCGCCAAGATGGCACCTAAAAGAATCAACGCTGGAAAGTAGGTGAGCAAAGTTAGTGTGGCGCGGGCTGGAGCAATCTCAATAGCGATTTCGCGCTCTCGTTCAATCTGAAAGGTGGTCTCCCGCACAAGTTCGCGAAGGGCTGGCAGAAGCGGGATGCCTTGAGTGAATGCGAGGTGGAAGAACTTCTCACTATGACCATGCTCTATCCCTGGGTAACGGTGGCGCAAGAAACTTTGGTGAAGTGATTGGCCATTCTCGACATCGTCAATCACTGATTCAAGGAACTCGAGCCTTCGCGCTAATACCTCTTTACGGACAGGTCGTGTTATAGAAGGCGGTAACAGCCAAGTGAGAATCATTTATCAATCTCAACAACTTCAACAATTCGGTTGCCGGTTCGAGATCCATCAAGGTGGATGATTACATCGATTGCGCTTGTATAGAGGGCAAGGGCTGCTGCGCGAGGGATGCCGGTGGTCATGGCAAGCGCCGCGATTCGGTTAGGGAGATCATGTGGGGAATTCGCGTGAATGGTGGCACCACTACCAGCGTGCCCAGTGTTCAATGCTAAGAAGAGGTCGAGCACGTCTCCACCGCGAATTTCGCCGAGGAAAATCCGGTCTGGTTTCATTCGTAAGGATTGTCGGATCAACTCTCTTATGGGAATTTCGCCAAGTCCTTCGCTATTTCGTTCGCGCCCTTGAAGACGGAGCAGATGTGGATGTCGTGCTTGAATCTCATGAGTATCTTCGATGATCAATAACCGCTCGTGCGCAGATAATTGCTCAATCAGATAGGAGAGCAACGTCGTCTTGCCACTTCCGGTGCCACCCGAAATCAGGAAGTTTCGTCGCTGATTAATCACTAGATCGAGAACTTCGACAGTGCGCTCATCAGGTTGGATGAGTGCGCGCTGCTGATTCACGCGCAATGAGACATGCAGGCCACCCTCGATGATTGGTGGCAATAGCGCATGGAGTCTGATGCCGTGACCAAGTTCGAGATCAACTGCTGGGTGTGCCTGGTCGAAATGTTTTCCGGCGCGAAGGGCTTGGGTGCGGATGTAGTTGATGAGATCGCGTTCGGTTCCTTCAAAATCAATAGGTTCAAGGCAGGAACCATGATTTATCCAGGCGCCCGCTGCCCCGTTGAAAAAGAAATCTGTGAATGGCTCTCCATCAATCACGTCAGTCAAAGGACCATAACCTGAGAACCAATTGGCAAGTGCGAGACCTTCGCTAGTGAGCTCGTCTTGAGGAATCCACGGAGTTTGCTCAATGAGTTGTGCGACGACTTTTTCGCGAATTTGATTGAGAATCTCTTCGCGCATCAACGTAAAATCTCGACGAGAAGTGCTTCAACCTTCTTTTCATTTATCTTTGCTAGCTTACGAGTGATGCCAAAGCCTAAAGCAAGATGCAAGTCGGATGATTTTGGCATGTGAATTATCTGCGCATCAGTAATGAATCCTTCAATAGTTGCACTCTTTTTCTTTACTCGTGACGCATATTTATTGATGATGACGATTCTGGGTCGATAATTACGAGAAATCTGAGTAAGCCCAATGAGTGATGGCAATGAATTCTCTGCAACGCATAGCGTGCTCATGTAGGCAAGGATGCGTGGTGGATTATCAATTAAAATAAGATCAAAATTCGCACTCGCCTCGTCGATTAAATGGGCAAAGAGATCTTGGGTGATATCAGCGCTACTTCGTTTAGTCAGAAGAGCAAAACCAGCGCTCGTTTCTCGTGGCATCGCTTCAGCGGCGATAGCGTTTCCGACGCGATACTCCTCCCAATAAGGGGGATCGCCGTTGAGAATCTCGCGTAATGGAGCGCGGTTATCTGTCTCGATAAGTAAGACGCGTAAGCCATTTTTTGCAGCGATCCGAGCGAGATGGAGAGTGAGGGTGGTAGCGCCTACCCCACCCGAAGCCGGAAGAGTGCCCCAAATCCGTGGGGAGCGGAGTTGGGGCACGGGCGCGATTATCAGGCTCTTTCGAGAACGTACCGTGCCGTCTACTGGTCGCTGTAGAGAAAATCGAGGTGGGCATACCTCGTCGTAATCGTTACGCTTCCGTACGTGAATAAGAGCGCCGCCTTCTTCGATCTCGATAAGACGATCATCTCGCGCTCCTCGCTCCTTGCATTCACTAAGCCCTTCAACGAGGCTGGTCTAATCTCACGAAAGCGAATGCTGAAGAACTTTATCGATCAGTATTTCTTCTCTAACACTGGCGCAAACCATGCCCAGATGGAGAAGATGCGTCAGACCCTGACATCGATGGTTGCTGGTTGGGATGTCGAGCAAACTAAGGGCGTTATCAATGAATCGCTCCACAGCGCCATTGACCCAATGATCTACGACGAAGCAGCGGAGTTGATCGAGCGACATATCCGAGATGGTCGCGATGTGATTCTGGTTTCGACATCAGGAAAGGAGATCGTCGAACCGATTGGGAAGATGTTGGGCGCAACCGATGTCATTGCAACTGAGATGGAGATTCTCGATGGTAAGTACACCGGAAAGGTCTCTTACTATGCGTACGCCGAGAAGAAAGCTGAGGCCGTTCGGGCGCTGGCCGAGAAGAATGGATATGACCTGCAGAAGTCGTTCGCCTATTCCGACTCCAGCACAGATATCCCACTCCTTTCGATTGTCGGATTTCCCTGCGTAGTCAATCCAGATCGCGGACTTCGTGCGCATGCCGAGAGCAATAACTGGCCAGTCCTGCACTTCACTCGCCCAGTCCCACTCAAACAACGTTTTGCGATCATCACCCCCAAGCCTGCGCTCGCCGCAGTTATTGGCTTGGGTGCATTAAGTGCGATAATTTATTTGGTCAATCGTAAGAAGAAAGCTGCCGGAGGTAACGTAGACAATGTCACTTGAGAATCTGCTCTCTGAGAATCGAACTTTCCCGCCCACACCAGAGTTTGCTGCTGCGGCTAATGCAAAAAAAGAGATGTACGAGCGTGCTGACGCGGATAGATTGAAATTCTGGGAGGAACAAGCGCGCTTCTTGCAATGGGAGAAACCATGGGAAAAGACTCTCGAGTGGGAAGTTCCGTTCGCTAAATGGTTCATCGGTGGCAAACTCAATGCGTCAGTGAATTGTTTAGACCGCCATGTCGCTGAAGGGCGCGGAGATCGGGTTGCGATTCTCTTTGAAGGAGAGCCTGGCGATACTCGAAGAATAACCTATGCGCAGATGCTCACCGAAGTGAAGAAGGCTGCGAATGCTCTGATTGAACTAGGTGTGACTAGCGGTGATCGAGTTGCGATTTATATGCCAATGATTCCTGAGGCTGCCGTTGCGATGCTTGCCTGTGCTCGTCTTGGCGCGATGCACTCAGTGGTCTTTGGAGGTTTCTCTTCTGAAGCGCTTCTCTCTCGAATTCAAGATGCAGATGCGAAAGTCGTCATCACTGCAGATGGTGGATATCGCAAAGGTGCAGCAAATGCACTCAAACCCGCAGTTGATGAGGCGCTCAAAGGTAAGCACAACGTCAAGAAAGTTTTAGTGGTCAAGCGCACCGGCCAGGATGTTGGTTGGGATGCATCACGTGATGTGTGGTGGCATGAAATTGTCGAGCGCCAAAGCGCAGAACATAAAGCAGAGGCTTTCGATAGTGAACATGGGCTTTTCATTCTCTATACATCAGGAACTACTGCGAAACCAAAGGGTATCTATCACACAACTGGTGGTTACCTAACTCAGGCCGCATTCACGCACCGCAATGTCTTTGATTTGAAACCAGAGAAAGATGTCTACTGGTGTACTGCCGATGTTGGTTGGGTGACTGGTCACTCGTACATCGTCTACGGACCGATGATCAATGGTGCAACACAAGTTATGTATGAAGGAACTCCAGATTCGCCAACTAAGGGGCGAATGTTTGAGATTATCGAGAAGTATGGCGTCACAATTTTATATACCGCGCCAACATTAATTCGTACGTGGATGAAGTGGGGCGATGAATTTCCTAAAGCTTCGAATCTCTCGTCGTTACGCCTACTTGGTTCGGTTGGTGAACCGATTAACCCCGAGGCATGGATGTGGTACCGCGAAGTGATTGGCGGTAATCGCTGTCCGATTGTTGATACCTGGTGGCAGACTGAAACTGGCGCGATCATGATCTCGCCACTTCCGGGCGTCACTGCCACTAAGCCTGGCTCTGCTATGGGCACGCTCCCTGGGATTAGCGCAAAAGTTGTTGATGACAACGCAAAACCGGTCGGTAATGGCGGTGGCGGTTATCTCGTACTTGATAAGCCATGGCCTTCGATGCTCCGTGGCATTTGGGGCGAACCCGAGCGCTACAAAGAGACTTACTGGTCGCGCTACGACGGGCTCTACTTCGCTGGTGATGGTGCGAAGTTAGATGATGACGGTGCAATCTGGTTGCTCGGTCGCGTCGATGATGTGATGAATGTTTCTGGCCACCGAATCTCAACCACTGAAGTCGAATCAGCGCTTGTCTCGCATCCAGCTGTTGCTGAGGCCGCAGTGGTTGGTGCGAATGATGCGATGACAGGCCAAGCCATTGTTGCATTCGTAATATTGCGTGGTGGCGTGCCTAATGTTGGTGGCGAAGAGTTGATTCAGGAACTTCGTAACCACGTCGCAAAAGAGATCGGGCCGATTGCTAAACCCAAGCAGATTCTCGTTGTTGCAGAATT
>CAZBCF010000033.1:0-16685 GCA_964490435.1 uncultured Bifidobacterium sp.
CCATCCTGAAATTGAATTCTTCCTCTTTAAGAATCAACCAGAGAAAGGGGTGGCGCCCATACCGGTTGACTCGGGCGGATATTTCGATCACACCCCGAGCGTGGTCGGCAACGACTTCCGCCGACAGGCGATCACTATGTTGGAAGCGATGGGAATCAGCGTCGAATTTAGCCATCATGAAGGCGCTCCTGGTCAACAAGAGATTGATTTGCGTGATGCTGATGCGCTCAGCACCGCAGATAACATCATGACTTTCAAGATGGTCGTCAAAGAGGTCGCACTCGACCAAGGTTTTTATGCCTCCTTCATGCCTAAGCCATTTACCGAGCATCCCGGCTCTGGCATGCATACCCATCTCTCGCTCTTCGATGGCGAACGAAATGCGTTCTACGAAGAGGGTGCACCGTTGCAGTTATCGTCTGATGGTCGTTCGTTCATCGCGGGACTACTCAAACATGCACCCGAGTACAGCGCCATCACAAATCAATGGGTCAATTCTTATAAGCGTTTGCATGGAGGCGGTGAGGCTCCGGCGTTCATCTCCTGGGGTCCGCACAATCGCAGTTCGCTCGTTCGTATCCCGATGTATAAGCCGAATAAGCCTAATTCCACTCGGATCGAGTTGCGCTCGCCGGATTCAGCCTGCAATCCATACTTGGCATTTGCCCTCATCTTGGCTGCGGGATTAAAAGGTATCGAAGAGGGCTATACCCTCGAGGATGCCCCTCTTATCGATTTGAATCAGACCGATGCTGCGCTCGCCGCTGGGTTCACGCCGCTACCGAGTGACCTGAACGAGGCAATCACTGCGATGGCAGCCAGTGACTTAGTGCGAGAAACTTTGGGAGAGCATGTCTTTGAATATGTGCTGCGCAACAAGCGTGCTGAGTGGGCAGATTACGAGAGGCAAGTGAGTATGTATGAGATCAATCGCTACCTGCCAACTCTCTAACTCGATTACTTATAATTGATGAAAGCAACTCTCGACGTTCCTAAGTTGCGGGGCATCGTTCACCTGGTGATGTCGCCAATTTCTTTGGTAACTGGCATCGTGCTCATAACTCTCGCCTCGGAATTCGCTGGTCGAATTACCCTCGGCGTTTTTACGCTCACGGCGGTAACGCTCTTCACGTGCAGCGCGCTCTATCATCGCGTTGGCTGGAGTAAGAAATATAAAGCGGTTTGGCGTCGAATCGATCATGCGAACATTCCGATTCTGATTGCGGGAACCTATACTCCTTTCGCAATTCTTCTCCTCGATTCGCGGGCCGCACTTCTGCTTTTGATTGCTGTCTGGGGAGGAGCAATCACCACCGCGATACTCCGTGTTTCGTGGGTAAATGCACCACGTTGGCTTTATGTGATTGCGTACATCACACTCGGATGGGCTGCAGTCGCATTTCTTCCCGAATTCCTCCGCGAAGGTGGCGTGCTTGTGTTCACGCTCGTGTTACTTGGTGGCGTGCTCTATTCGATGGGTGCCATCATTTATGCCACTAAAAGACCGAATATCTCGCCACGCTGGTTCGGTTTCCATGAGCTCTTCCACTCGTTTACTGCAGCCGCTTTCTTGGCCCACCTCATCGCGGCAATCTTGGTCGTTTTTGCCCATTAGAACGCTCTGGTAGTACGCTTTCGCCATGTTCATCGCTCAAGGCAGCCTCCTCCTTAGCTGCCGCGAAGGGGCCAACTAGCCGGAGCCCCTGTCGCGGGTAACGGTCGCGCCGGCATTCCCCCCCGACTTTGAGGAGCAACGAGATGAACTTTCCACAGCAACAGCCAAGCAAGTCACCGATCCACCGCTATCAACCTTTCACCCCCATTGAGCTTCCCGATCGCACCTGGCCAACCAAGCAGATAACAAGAGCGCCACAGTGGTGCTCGGTAGATCTTCGCGATGGCAATCAGGCGCTGATTGATCCCATGGATCCACCTCGCAAACTTGCGATGTTCAAACTGCTCGTACAGATGGGCTACAAAGAGATCGAAGTGGGATTTCCCAGTGCGAGCCAGACAGATTTTGATTTCGTGCGCAAGATTATCGAAGAGGATTTGATTCCCGATGATGTCGTGATTCAAGTGCTTACACAAGCGCGGACCCATCTCATCGATCGCACATTCGAATCGATTAAAGGTGCTAAGCAGGCAGTGGTGCACCTATACAACTCAACATCGACTTTGCAACGTCGAGTTGTCTTCGGTCAAGATAAAGAAGGTATTAAGAGAATAGCCACTGATGGTGCCGAATATTGTCTAACGCTCGTTGATACCGTCAAAGGCACTAACGTCTCCTTTGAATATTCCCCTGAGTCGTATACCGGAACTGAATTGGAATATGCGCTCGAAGTCTGTGATGCAGTCAACGACATCTGGAAGCCTTCGCCTTCCTGGAAGACCATCATCAATTTGCCTGCCACAGTTGAGATGGCAACACCAAATATCTATGCAGATTCCATCGAATGGATGTCACGGAATCTGGCATATCGCGACAGTGTCGTGCTGAGTCTGCACCCACATAATGACCGCGGTACCGGCGTCGCTGCTGCTGAACTTGGTTACATGGCTGGAGCCGATCGCATCGAAGGCACTCTTTTTGGCAATGGTGAGCGCACCGGTAACGTCTGCATCGTCACTCTTGGTTTAAATCTCTTGAGCCAAGGGGTCGACCCAATGATTGACTTCTCCAATATCTCTGAGATCAGGCGCACTGTTGAGTATGCCAATCAACTGCGTGTACCTGAGCGCCACCCTTATGGTGGTGACTTGGTCTTCACCGCATTCTCTGGATCACATCAAGATGCAATCAAGAAGGGCTTTGAGCACTTAGAGCGTGATGCGCAGTCTGCAGGTAAGACGATTGACGAGATGGTCTGGGCGGTGCCTTATCTACCTATTGATCCAAAGGATATTGGCCGGAGCTATGAGGCGGTTATTCGTGTCAATAGCCAATCGGGCAAAGGTGGCGTGGCATACATAATGAAGAATGAGCACTCGCTCGACTTGCCACGTCGATTACAAATCGAATTTAGCCAGGTGATCCAATCAAAGACTGATGAGCAGGGTGGTGAAGTCACTGCAGACGAGATGTGGCGAGTCTTCGAAGATGAGTACCTGCCGACAGAATCTGCCCCGTGGGGTCGCTTCAGACTTCGCGGCCTCTCGACGAATTCGACCCTTGGCCAAGATGTGAAATTGGTTGCACTCATTACCGATCGCGGTAAAGAGTTCTCACTCGAAGGCAGCGGTAATGGCCCGATTGCAGCATTCTGTTCTGCGATGAAGAGCCATGGCGTGGCGGTGGAGGTACTTGATTACTACGAGCATGCCCTTTCGGCAGGTGGTGATGCCAGCGCCGCGGCATACCTCGAATGCTCCATCAATGGGGAGGTCTTCTGGGGGGTTGGGATCGACCCCAACACGACGACCGCCTCGCTTAAGGCAGTGGTGTCTGCGATTAATCGCGCTATTCGTTAGCCCTTTAAGTTAGCGTATTCGCGTGGGTCTCTATCGCGATGAAGCCGTGGTGATTCGAACCTCTCGTCTTGGTGAAGCCGATCGAATCATCACCTTGCTCACGCGCGAGCATGGCCGGATTCGCGCCGTTGCGAAGGGTGTGCGCCGAACCAAGTCGAAGTTTGGCGCGCGACTTGAACCTGCGAGCACAATCGATGTCCAATTACATACGGGCAAGACCTTTGACATCATCACTGAAGCGGTCTCGAGAGAGAACTTTGGTGACGATCTTGCTGCTGATTATCAGAAGTGGACAATTGCCTCTGCGATTCTTGAAACCGCCGAGCGATTCACGCTTAATGAGCAAGAGCCCTCGAAGCAGCAGTACCTCCTGGTAGTGGGTGCGCTACGCACGCTGGCTCATGATGATCATGCGCCCTCTCTTATCCTCGATGCATTCCTCTTGCGTTCACTTGCGGTAGGTGGCTACGCACCAGCGCTTGATAGTTGCTTCCGGTGCGAGACGACGGGGCCGCATCGCTTCTTTTCGTTAGCAGGAGGGGGAAGTGTCTGCGGCGATTGCCGCCCTTCAGGCTCTGCCACAGTCTCGGCCGAGGCCCTTGCCCTGATGGGGGCATTACTCAGTGGTGAATGGAGCAGCGCTGATGGAAGTGAGATGAGAGTTCAGCGCGAAGCAAGTGGCGTCGTCGCGGCTTACCTTCAATTTCACCTGGAACGCTCGCTACGTAGTTTGCCTCTCGTGGAGCGCGTATGAATGATCTCATCATGCCCAAGATCGCACCGGAGCGCATACCTCGCCACGTCGCTGTTGTGATGGATGGCAACGGGCGCTGGGCTAAGGCGCGCGGTCTACCACGCACTGCAGGACACGAGGCTGGCGAAGCGGCGCTCTTCGATGTGGTCGAAGGAGCAATCGAGATCGGCGTAAAAGAATTGAGTGCCTTCGCGTTTTCGACCGAGAATTGGAAGCGCTCGCCTGAGGAAGTCAAATTCTTGATGGGTTTCAATCGCGATGTCATTGGTAGAAGGCTCGACCAAATGAATGAGATGGGTGTGCGGGTTCGGTGGGCAGGACGTACGGGTCGACTATGGAAGAGCGTCATCGATGAATTAGAACGAGCCGAAGCAATCACAGCAAAGAACAGAGTGCTCACTCTGAACATGTGCGTGAATTACGGAGGTAGGTCTGAGATAGTCGATGCAGCACTGGAACTTGCGGTAGATATTAAGAAAAAAAGGATCAATCCAGAGAACATTTCGGAGAAGAAGTTCGCACAGTACTTGGATATTCCTGCCGATGTAGATCTCTTCTTGCGTTCATCAGGGGAGGAGCGAATAAGTAATTTCCTACTCTGGCAATCGGCCTACGCAGAATTAGTCTTCTTAGATGTGCTATGGCCGGATGTTCGTCGAGATACGTTATGGAAGGCAATCGAGATTTATGCAGCGCGCGATCGTAGGTTTGGCAAGGCTTAAGAGATCTAGCACTTACTACATAATCCAAAGAGTTCGACGGTATGTCCGACCTCTCTAAAGCGGTGTTCCTTTGCAACGGTCTCAGCCCATCGCTCTACAGAGCTACCTTCAATCTCAATGGTGGTGCCACAAGAGCGACAGACCAAGTGGTGATGGTGGGTATCGCCGCAGAGGCGATAGAGCGCTTCGCCATCGTCTCGACGAAGGACATCGACGATTTTGTCTTCCAAAAGTGATTGCAACGACCGGTACACGGTGGTTAAGCCGATTCCATCGCCATCTCTGCGCAGTAATTGATACAACTCCTGGGCGCTCGCGAATCCACCAACCCGTTCGAGAGTGGCGATTAGTTTGATTTGGGATTTATTCATGTGCACTATGCAAGAGCGCAACCATCGCCCACATTGCAAAGACCCCAAGTATCGTCATGACGAGCGTCAATCTCGAAGAGTGCTTGGCATGTGCTTCGGGCAAGATATGGCTGGTCGCGAGATAGATGATGATGCCAGCGAATGCGGCTAGATAGAGAGCGATGAAATTCTCGCTGAAAGTTATCGCAGATCCAAGGGCTGCACCGGAGATTCGAGCAATGGTGTCAACACCAATCAACCATTTGGCATTTTTACTCCAGTGGCCACTCTTGATGAGGAGCGACACAGTATTCAACCCATCGCTGAATGCATGCACGAGAAGTGCAATGAAGACTGCGATACCAAGTTGATTGTTGACTTTAAATGCGACGGCGAGCGCTAAGCCATCGAGAAAGACATGTCCGCCCATGGCAACGGCACCAAGCCCTCCAGCGACGTTGGCAACATGCTTGTGATCGTGCCCGTAATCAGATTCGGCGGGTTCATGTGAACCAAAGAATCGCTCATAGAGATGGAGCGAGAGAAAGCCTGCGATGAGTGCAATAGAGACCGTAGGTGCACCAAGTAATTCCCCTTCGCTATGAGCAAAGACCTCGGGAATCAAATCGAAAGCAACAAGGCCAAGGAGTAAACCTGCTGCCAGACCAAGGACAAGATGGAGGCGATCTCGCGCGCGTAGGGCAAGTACTCCTCCCAGAGCAGTGGCAAGAGCAGTAAGAGCGGCGAGAATGATCGGAAGGCTCATGCCACGAGGCTAGCGAAAATGGAAATGATTGTCATTAGCGATTTTTCCGGAGTTATTGGGAAGTTGGCGAGGTACCCTTATATATATGAGCGCCAAGTGGGGCGCTCCGCCGACAGCCAGCCGGATGGAGAGGATGACCATGGCAGCCGATCGTTTAGAGAACATAGTGAGCCTTGCCAAACGCCGAGGCTTTGTCTACCCCTCCAGTGAAATTTATGGCGGTCTTCGCGCCTCGTGGGACTACGGCCCACTCGGCGTGGAGTTGAAGAACAACGTTAAGCGGCAATGGTGGCGCTCGATGGTCACTGGCCGCGAGGATGTTGTCGGACTTGATTCCTGCGTGATCCTCGCTCGCGAGGTGTGGGAGGCATCAGGTCACGTCGCTACATTCTCTGATCCGTTAACCGAATGCACCTCGTGCCATAAGCGTTATCGCGCAGATCATTTAGAGGAAGCATTCGAGGCAAAACATAAACGTAAACCCAATGATTTGACGGAAGTTAATTGCCCAGCGTGTGGCAATAAAGGTCAGTTCACCGTGCCCAAACAGTTCTCGGGATTACTCAAGACGTATCTTGGCCCAGTTGAAGATGAATCGGGACTTGCCTATCTTCGTCCAGAGACAGCACAGGGAATCTTTATCAACTTCGATCAAGTCCTCACAACCTCGCGGAAAAAGCCACCTTTTGGTATCGGCCAAATCGGAAAATCATTCCGTAATGAGATCACCCCAGGAAACTTCATCTTCCGTACCCGTGAATTTGAACAGATGGAGATGGAGTTCTTTGTCGTGCCAGGCACCGACGAACAGTGGCATCAATATTGGATAGATACCCGTCTTGCTTGGTACAAGGACTTAGGAATTAACCCAGAACGCCTGCGAATCTATGAACATCCAAAAGAGAAGCTCTCGCATTACTCAAAGCGCACTGCTGACATCGAATACAAATTCGAGTTTGCTGGCACCGAATGGGGTGAGTTAGAGGGAATCGCGAATAGAACAGATTTCGACCTCAAAGCCCACTCGGCATCATCTGGTAAGGATTTGAGTTATTTTGATCAAGAGAAGAATGAGCGTTGGACTCCCTATGTTATTGAGCCAGCGGCTGGAGTTGATCGCTGTGCCTTGACGTTCATGATGGATGCATTCACCGAAGATGAGGCTCCGAATGCGAAGGGGGAGATGGAAAAGCGCGCAGTGATGCGTCTTGACCCACGCCTGGCTCCAGTCAAGGTCGCGGTACTTCCACTCTCGCGAAATGCCGACCTTTCACCAAAAGCGCGCGACCTTGCCACGCAATTACGAAGGAATTGGAACGTCGAATTCGATGATGCTGGTGCAATTGGCCGTCGCTACCGACGTCAAGATGAAATTGGTACTCCATTCTGCATCACTATAGATTTCGAATCTCTCGAAGATCACGCAGTGACGATTCGCGAGCGCGATTCGATGGCGCAGAGTCGAATCGGATTAGATCAGGTTGAATCATGGCTGGCGCCTCGATTACTGGGCTGTTAAAGCCCTTAACTCTTCCGATTCCATCGGGAGCGATTGACATCGATCCGCCCGTCGTTCTTGCACCTATGGCTGGTATCACCAACGCTGCATTCAGGTTGCTCTGTCGCGAGCAAGGGGCAGGGCTCTTTGTCTCAGAGATGGTCACGGCACGTGCGCTCATCGAACGCAACGAAGAGACGATGCGGATGATCACCCCAGGCAAAGGTGAGTTCCCGCGATCGATCCAACTGTATGCCGTTGACCCACGAATAGCAGGACTTGCCGTGCAACTCTTAGGAAGAGAGAACTTAGCCGATCACATCGATATGAATTTTGGCTGTCCGGTTCCAAAAGTCACGCGCAAGGGTGGCGGTGCTGCGCTGCCATATAAACGTAACCTCTTCAAAGAGATTGTCAGTTCTGTTGTGCGCAACGCTGCTCAATTTGATATTCCGGTGACAGTGAAGATGCGCATCGGAATCGATGACGACCACAAGACTTTTATCGAAGCGGGCAGAACAGCAGCGCAGTTAGGAGTTTCATGGGTCGCACTTCATGCGCGGACTGCAGCGCAGATGTATTCCGGAAATGCACAATGGGATGCAATCGGAGAATTGGTTGGCGCACTTGAGCCATACGGAGTCCCAGTTCTTGGTAATGGCGATATCTGGTCAGGTGACGATGGATTGCGAATGGTCAACCAGACCGGTTGTGCAGGAGTTGTCGTGGGACGTGGATGCCTTGGCCGTCCATGGCTCTTCGCTGAGTTGGTTGCCGCTTTCGAGGGGCGAGTCCAACCAGAGCCGCCAACACTTCGCAAAGTTGCCGAGATTATGGTTCGACACGGGCAGTTGTTGAGTGAGTATTTTGACGATGAATATCGAGCCGCTCGAGATTTACGTAAACATATGGCTTGGTATCTAAAGGGCTTCCGAGTCGGCAGTGAGATTAGATCACAACTTGGCATGATTGATGATTTCGATCAGATGCAAGCGCTGCTAGATCAGATTGAGGAACAGCCCTACCCGCAGGAAATTGGCGCGGCTCCACGAGGTCGGAGTTCAGGTGTACGACATGTTTCACTGCCACATCGCTGGCTTGAAGATCCTGATGAGATTCCAGCGATTGCACTTGATGATTCGGTATCGGGCGGATGATTCTCTTACGTTTTGCATTTAAATTTCTTGCCCTCATCCTCGCACTCATCGTTGCGATTCCAGTGGTATCCACGGCGCGGGTGTGGTGGAGCGGAACACATCCTGCAACGGGGAAGGCGGAGTTTGCAGTCGTACTTGGGGCGGCGCAACTCAATGGTCGACCGGGCGAAGTGCTTTCAGCTCGTTTGGAGAAGGCGCGTGAGCTCTATCGGCAGAATCGAGTAGCGCGGATCATCACGGTTGGATTCGGACAACCCGGCGACCGGACTACGGAAGCGAAGGCGGGTGCTGCTTGGTTGCGAGCCAACGGAGTGAAGCGAAACGATGTGATTGTGGTGAATTCTGGACTTGATACGTACAGCAGCACTCTCGCATATGCCAAAAGAATCAAAGATAAGAGCGCATCAGTCTTTGTTGTCACTGACCCGTGGCACTGCTTGCGCGCTGTGACTATGGCGCGCGATTTTACGCTTCAAGCCGAATGTGTTGCTGTTGATAAAGGACCGAACAAAGTGGGCAACGCGAGTTCTCGCTATCTCATCAGGGAGATGGGAGCGTATCTTGCATATATAACTTTAGGGCGACGTGGGATACATTTGAGTGACCACAATGTTCAGGGGCAGGCGAGTGCTGCAGGCGGGAGTGAACATGAGTGAGCACTTGCAATACAGCGAATCAGATTGCACACGTTTTGTCGATGAGCCCGCGAAACGTCCTGGTCGTACTGAATTCGCTCGAGATCGCGCGCGAATACTCCATTCTTCTGCGCTCCGTCGTTTAGCTGCAAAGACCCAGGTGGCACAACCGTGGGTCAATGATTTTCCACGGACGCGATTATCACATTCATTGGAATGTGCTCAGGTGGGGCGCGAATTGGGGGCAGCCTTAGGCGCTGATCCAGATCTTGTCGAAAGCGCGTGTCTAGCGCACGATCTCGGACATCCACCTTTTGGTCACAATGGGGAAGCAGCGCTTGCTGAGATTGCGGGAGATTGTGGCGGGTTTGAAGGCAACGCGCAGAGTTTTCGAATCCTTACCAGACTAGAACCCAAGACGTTAGATCGCGATGGCAGTAGTGCGGGCTTGAATCTCACTCGAGCGAGTTTGGATAGTGCAATCAAATATCCCTGGTCTGCATCGAGTAACTCACAGAAATTTGGCGTTTATGATGATGACCAGAAGATTTTCGATTGGGTGAAGAACGGAATCAGCGGTGAACGAACCCCTATCGAAGCCCAGATCATGGACTGGTCGGACGATGTTGCATACAGCGTCCATGACTTCGAGGACTCAGTGCACTCCGGACAAATCGCAGTCGAGAGCTTAACCTCTGATTTAGAGCATTTCTTCGAGATCGCCCGCAGCGAGTATCTCGAGGATGTGAGTGCTAGTGAAATCGAAGAAGCCTTTGATCGGTTACGTACTCTTTCCTGTTGGCCATCGAGCTTTGATGGTTCACATAACGCTTTGGCCCGACTCAAAGACCTCACCAGTCAACTTATCGGACGGTTTGCACAGGGCGCTGAACGCGCCACTCGCGATATGTTCGGGGCTGGTTCGCTCACTCGCTACACCGCCGACTTGATTGTGCCACGGGCCGAGCGAGTTGAAGTCGCGCTTTTAAAATCCTTCGCAGCGCATTACATCTTCCGCGCCGAACAATCACAAGAGCGCTACCTCCACGAGCGAGCCCTGATCCATCGCTTGGCAGAGGGATTGCTGGAATCTGACGGTCGTTTTTTGGAGCGGAACCTGGCTACTGGTTGGCGCGAGGCTGGCGAACGGGCGCGGTTGCGAATCGTCGTAGACCAGATAGCCTCATTAACAGATCCGGCGGTACCTTTATTACTCGCTCGGATTGAACAGCGTTAAAAGTTTAAGGTTAAAAATTAAGAAAGGAGCATCCTAGATATGGCTGGAAGGATTCGCGACGACGACGTCTCGCATATTCGTCATGCCAGTCGTATCGATGATGTAGTCGGCGATTATGTGCAATTGAAGAATGCTGGTGGTGGCCAGAAGAAGGGCATCTGTCCTTTTCATGATGAGAAGAGCCCCTCTTTCCATGTCACCCCAAGTAAAGGTTTTTATCATTGCTTTGGCTGCCAGACTGGTGGCGATGTCATCTCTTTCGTGATGAAGATCGAACATATGTCATTTACCGAAGCAGTTGAACGCCTGGCAGATCGGATGAATTATCAACTCACCTATGAAGAGGGGCAAACTCGCACCGGTGGTAGTGATCGAAAGCGCTTACTCGAAGCCAATCGTATGGCGGCGCAGTTCTATCAAGAGCAACTACAACAGCCCGGTCCGGCCCAAGTTGGACGAGAGTTCCTACAGTCACGCGGATTCGACAAAGCAGCAGCAGCAAAATTCGGTGTCGGATACGCCCCTGACGAGTGGGATGCGCTGTCGCAGCATCTAAAAGGACGCGGTTTCACTGATGCTGAACTCGAGCTCGCGGGGTTGACGAAGCCTGGGCAGCGTGGACATATCGATCGATTCCGAAATCGTCTGGTCTGGCCGATACATGAGATCTCTGGCGATGTCGTCGGGTTTGGCGCGCGACGATTGAGCGAGGCTGATACTGGACCAAAATATCTGAACACTCCCGAGACTCCCATCTACAAAAAGAGCGCGCTGCTCTACGGCTTGGAGATGGCGAAGAAGGAGATTGCGAAGAAGCGACAAGTTGTTGTCGTTGAGGGTTACACCGATGTGATGGCAACTCACCTAGCAGGTATTGAAACTGCTGTGGCGACCTGCGGTACTGCATTCGGTGATGAGCACATCCGGATATTGCGCCGTTTGTTGATGGATGACGATGCTTTTCGTGGCGAAGTCATCTTCACTTTCGATGGTGATGCTGCCGGCAAAAAGGCAGCCTTACGAGCCTTTGATGACGATCAAAAGTTCGTCTCCCAAACATTTGTTGCTGTCGAAGAGCGAGGATTAGATCCGTGCGAGCTGCGCATCAAAGATGGTGATGCAGCAGTTCGAGATTTGATTGCCCGCCGAGTTCCGCTCTTCGAGTTCGCTATCAAATCGACATTGAAATTGTTTAATCTCAACACTGCTGAAGGTCGAGTCAGTGCTCTCAAAGAGTGTGCACCCTTAATCAACAAGATTCGAGATAAGGCGTTACGTCCAGAATATGTCCGCTCCCTTGCTGGTTGGATTGGTGTAGATATCGAGTTGGTGCGTGATGCTGTTGGTCGCGGCTCGCGCGAAGTGAGTGCTACCTCGCGCGCACCTCTAGAGAAGAACTCACCTACCCATCTACTTGAGCGTGAAGTGCTGAAGTCGATCCTCCAACACTCTGACCTCGCTACGAATTGGCATGAGTTAACTTCTGAGGATTTTGCTGATCTTTCGCTCGGCTTGGTCTTCACTGCAATCAAACAAGCACCCGAGCAGTTAGCGTCTATTCCAGATTTGGTTGCAGCGCTTGACCCTGAAGTTGCCGCATTAATCACCGAGTTAACAGTTGAGCCGATGAGAACGACAGAACCGACCAGGCACTTCATAGACAGTCTTGTGGCACGCCTTCGAGAGGTGGCAGTGACGCGAAAAATCGCCGAGATCAAATCATCGCTACAGCGGCTCGACCCGGAATCACCCGACTACGCGCCAACTTTCGGTGAGCTGGTCGCGCTGGAAGCGCTCAGGCGCACTCTTCACGAAAAGGGCTTAGGCGAAGCGCTGCTCTGATTCTGGGCTGGCATATCTCCATTGTTCTGGTGTTTCTGGTGGTTCTGGTGATTCTGGTTGGTTTTCGCGGTCCGTGCCCGGCTGCGATAATGTACGCCAGGTTCATTCCCCGATAGCTCAATTGGCAGAGCAGCCGGCTGTTAACCGGCAGGTTCTTGGTTCGAGTCCAAGTCGGGGAGCAGTTCTTACGGCTCAATAAAGTTTTTCTCAGGAACCTTTGAGCCTCCCAGGAGATACTTGAGTCCATGATGACTGAGGCAAATCTGTTCACTCGCAATCGGCGGGCGATTGTGGCCTTTGTTGCTGGCGTTGCGGTAGCAGGTGGTGGCGCCTATGCGGTCACCTCGACGACACCAAAAATCTCTGCTTGCGTCGATAACCGGACGAAAGTTATGTATTTGACGGAGAAGACGCGTTGCCCAGCGGGGCGCACTCTCGTCTCATGGAATATCTCGGGCCCCCAAGGCCCCGCCGGTCCCGCAGGGGAAGATGGCATTACTTCAGATAATTCAGGGAACTTATCCATCAAAGATATCGCGAGGAAAGTCCTTCCAACGGTCGTCTCTATCTCTGTGAGCGCGCCAACTGGAAATGGCACTGGATCAGGTTCAATCATTCAGAGCGATAGCTCAAAGAGTTTCATCGTCACAAATAATCATGTGATTGACGATGCAGTCGCAGGTGGCAAAGTTACTGTCGAGTTTAAGGATGGTACCGAGTTAACAGCTACGATTCGCGGTCGCGACATTGCCTATGATCTTGCTGTTTTACAAATCCAAAAAGGAAACCTACCCACTATAAATATTGGTGATTCATCAAAAGTTGTCATCGGTGATTTATCGGTAGCCATTGGTTCACCACTGGGTCTTTCTGGGACTGTTACAAGTGGAATCATCTCGGCGCTTAATCGACCCGTGCTCGCTGGCAGCAACGACCGAGCCTCGTACATTGATGCCTTGCAGACTGATGCTGCCGTCAATCCAGGAAATTCCGGCGGGCCGCTGGTTAACGGCCAGGGAGAGATGATCGGAGTGAACTCGGCCATCGCATCCCTTGGTTCCTCGTCATCGGGAAATATCGGACTTGGCTTTGCGATACCGGTGAATCAAGCGATGCGGGTTGTCAATGAAATTATCGAAACTGGAAAATCAACTCGACCGCTACTCGGAGTGAACTTCGACCCAAGTTATAACGGTAATGGAAAGATTCTTGGATTGGTGAAAGATGGCGCGGCGCAAAAGGCTGGTATTCCAGTGAACAGCATCATCAAATCTATCGAGGGTTTTATCATCAAGAGCGATATCGATGCAGTCGTGAGAATTCGCTCCTATGCACCAAATAGCACTGTCTCTATCACCGTTGAATTGCCAGGCGGAGAGCTAAAAACGTTTTCAGTCACCCTTGGCTCAGCACCAGCAAATCAGTAACGCGTCTGAAACCTATAGAGGAGTACGCTTCACGTATGGCTGAGTTTCATCTGAAGATATCGCTCCCAGATCGTCCTGGCTCCCTTGGCTCAGTGGCATCTGCGATTGGATTCGCAGGTGGCGACATCAGGAAGTTCACTGTCGTGAGCAACGAGGGTGGCCGCGGAATCGACGATGTCGTCGTCGCGATTCCGGGCACTGATCCAACAGACCTACTCAATGTGCTTGGTCAGATTGGCGGCGTTGAAGTCATCTCTATCGAGATTCTCAAATAAATTTTTCGAGTGCTCGCTCCGTGTTGAATGGCGCGACATTGTCGTAAGAAAGTTCAAGTAAGCGATTCCATTTAGCGGTCCGCTCCGAACGATGAGTAGAACCCACCTTAATCTGCCCGGCAGACGATCCAGTAGCTAAATCAGCAAGCCAACTCTCTTCAGTATCTCCAGAGCGGGCTGAGACTACGGTATTCCACCGTGACTTCTTGGCTTCCTTCAACGTTGCAATCGCTGCAAAGAGTGATCCGGCTTGATTAGGTTTGATTAATACCGAGTTCGCCTCATTATTAGCAATTCCACTTTTCACACGTTGCAGTTGTGTCGCGTATCGATCATCACCGAGAATCTGAATTCGCGATGTCAGCGCATGTTGGGCGCGCCAACCAATCTCATCATCTTCTGCAGCGCCATCTTCAACCGAGATAATTGGGTACCTGTCAAGCCACGCTGCCCACCGACCAACGAATTGTTCTGAGTCGAGCGTCACTGCTGCGCCATTCTCATGGACCAGATAGCTCCGTCCGTCGAAGACCTGGCTCGCAGCGATATCAAGTGCGATGTGGGCGCGGCCAACGAGGTTTTGCTTTTCGATTGCCTCTGCAACTAATGCAATCGCTTCCTCATCACTTGAGAGAGCGGCAGTGAGACCACCTTCGTCTGCAACTAAAGATGAATCGCGCCCTTGCGCTACAAGCAGGGCTTTAGTCTGCTCGCGAATTCTCCAAATCCATTCCAACCCCTCAACGAAGGAGGTCGCTTTGGTCGGAATCGCGAGGATATCTTGGAGATCTATCCTGCGGCCGGCATGCGCACCACCCGAGAAGATATTCACCATCGGCATAGGTAATGTAGGTCTGACTCCAACATGTGGAGCGATGACTTCGAAAGGTTGGACTCCGGCTCGCCGCGCGTACGCAAGCCAAGTGGCCAATGAGATGGCAACCGGTATGTGACCGCCATAGCGCGACTGCGTTGGAGAAGTATCGAAACTGCGCAATACGCGATCTAATTCGAAGAAGTCGTTGCCAGCGATTCCGATGAGCGCAGGAGTCACCTCTTTCGAGAACTTCTCAATCGCTGTGATGACACTTGACCCACCATAACTAGCGCCTTTGTCACGTAAGAAGAGCGCTTCATGACTTCCGGTACTCGCGCCCGACGGAGCAATCGCAACTGAACTATGCGAACCGATCTGCACGCGCGCTGCGACTGTGGGCATGCCGCGAGAATCGAGGGCTTGCCAGAGGTCGATTCGCGAAATTTCAGTCATAAGGGTAAAAGTTACAAGACTCCGAATTTCGCAAAGGCTTCACTCGGAGGCATGCCTTCCTTCACAGCCTTACGAAAAAGATTCTCACCTGAGTTCTTCTCTTCAACGAATGCGATGACTTGTGGAATCAGATGTTGTGGAACGATGACAACACCATCGACATCACCCACGACTAAATCACCTGGATTAATCTCGACACCATCAATCTCACCTGGCACGTTGTGAGCGACCACTTCGTATCGACTATTTATATCGAGCGGCCAAGTTCCGGTGCCAAAGACTTTGAAGCCAAGTGCGCGTGTTCTCGCGACATCTCGAACTGGAGCATCAGTGAGTGCACCTGCGGCACCTTTGAACTTACACGCGTTGGAAAGTAACTCGCCCCAGAGTGCAGATTTATGTCGGCGGCCAGAGGGTTTAATGAACACCTCATCTTTTCCGATGGCGTCGAGGGCTTTGAGCAATCCGATGTATGGGACTTCGGGTGCTGCATCAACCGGTTCTAACCGGACCGGAAAGGCATATCCCATCATTACGCCCTCACCAGAGATCATCGCGATATCCGAGCCCAAGACCTGATTTCGGTACCCCAGATGATCTAGGCAATCGGAGGTGAGCGCCGCGTTGAAGATTGCCCGAAGCGGCTCGAGGTCGGGACGAGAATGTGAGGGGGCAGTGGGAGTCATGGTCGAAAGGGTAGAGCCCACGACAGGTATGGCGCGAGGGCGGGCACTGCCGGGAGGCAGTAACGCGGAGTATCAAGTTGGGGTTGAGAGTGCACCAGAAAATATAGGAAATCAGGGTTGTGTCTTTGGTCATATAAATTGACAAGTCCGGGGTTATGAACCAGCCTTTGCCCTGTAGTTCTGCTACAACAAACCCTCGCAGAGAATGGAATATGGATGCGTAAAAGCACATATAAGTTCGTTGCCGGGCTCTTCGCAATTGCACTTCTTGCAGCTGGTTGCTCATCATCGAGCGACGAGGCAGCAACCGAAACAACTGAAGAGACCGCAACTGAGGAATCAGCAGCTCCAGTAGCAGCTGATCCTGAGCTCGAAATCTTTACCTGGTGGGCTGCAGGTGGAGAGGCCGCAGGCCTTGCTGGCATGCAAGCTGAGTTCGAAAAGAACAACCCAGATACTAAGTACATCAACGCTGCTATTTCCGGCGGCGCCGGTGTCAACGCAAAGGCAGTTCTTCAGAGCCGCCTCGATGCAGGCGATCCACCAGACTCCTTCCAAGCACATGCTGGTATGGAGCTTGACGGTTACGTCA
>CAZBCF010000034.1:0-15911 GCA_964490435.1 uncultured Bifidobacterium sp.
ACCAACGACTTGATGAACTGGGCCTTATTCATGAATTCCCCTTTTTTTAAGTTTTACATAAGTGTTGAAGTGAAAAACTCCAACATTGGGCGCAAAAATACGTACCGAACCCCACCTCGTCCAATACCGCGTTGGCGTGTCGGAAAAGAAAAAAAGCGAATTTTTCCCACTCTCAACAAGAAGTTGAGGGAAGCAGCGCGCTCCTAACTGCGCGCTGGCAGGGTCGTAACCTTGAAAGAGGGGCGTTTTTCCTCGTATTTGGCGATCGAATCGACATTGCGCAGCGTGAGCCCAATATCGTCTAAACCTTCCATGAGCCGCCATCGGGTGTAATCATCGAGCTCAAAACTGACTTTTTTCCCGCTATATCGGACCTCGCGTGCAGTGAGATCGACGGTTATCGCCATCGCAGGATCTGACTCAATCTGCTCCCACAACTCCTCGATGACCTCTTGCGGCAGGATGACGGTGAGCAACCCGCCTTTGAGGGAGTTATTTCGGAAGATATCGGCGAATCTGCTCGAGAGAACTGCGGCGAATCCATAGTTCTGTAGCGCCCAGACCGCGTGTTCACGCGATGAGCCGGTTCCAAAATCTGGCCCAGCTACCAAAATCGATGCTGATGCGTATTGCGGTTGATTGAGCACGAATTCTGGGTCTTGTCGCCACGCGTTAAAGAGCCCATCCTCGAAACCCGAGCGAGTCACGCGCTTGAGATATTGCGCGGGGATAATTTGGTCGGTATCTACATTGCTCCGGCGAAGCGGAACTGCGCTGCCAGTATGCGTGGTGAACGCCTTCATCGAAATCCCCTACCCTTCAACATCTTCGGGGCTAGAGAGGGTGCCACGAATCGCAGTCGCCGCTGCTACGAGCGGGCTCACCAAATGTGTGCGCCCACCCTTTCCTTGCCGACCTTCAAAATTACGATTACTCGTCGAAGCGCTGCGCTCACCTGGTTTGAGTTGATCTGGGTTCATCCCCAGACACATCGAACATCCTGCTTCGCGCCATTCCGCACCCGCTTCGAGGAATACTGTGTGTAGACCTTCCTTTTGCGCCTGTTCGCGCACCCGAGCCGAGCCTGGAACAACCAACATCCGAAGGCCTGGAGCGATCTTTCTCCCTTTGATCACATCGGCTGCCGCACGAAGGTCTTCGATCCGCCCGTTGGTGCACGAGCCGAGAAATACCGTGTCGATCTTCACCGATTTCAACGGAGTGTGTGGAGTAAGTGCCATGTACTCCAACGCTCGTTCTGCAGCGTTACGTGAAGCCTCATCCGCAAAATCACTTGGTGCTGGAATTATCGAATCTAATGGTGCTCCTTGACCGGGATTCGTTCCCCACGTAACAAAGGGCGAGAGTGTGTTCGCAACAAGATCCACCTGCGCATCAAAATGTGCGTCGGCGTCAGAGTAGAGCGAACTCCAATATTCAACTGCTTGCTCCCACTGCGCTCCCTCAGGTGCATGTGGGCGCCCCTTGATGTAATCGAAAGTCGTTTGATCGGGAGCGATAAGCCCTGCGCGCGCGCCGGCTTCAATCGACATGTTGCAGATAGTCATCCGTGCTTCCATAGAGAGCGCTCGAATCGCGCTTCCCCGATACTCGATGACGTATCCCTGGCCGCCACCTGTTCCGATTTTCGCGATCAGCGCAAGAATGATGTCTTTGCTAGTGACGCCTTTTCGCAGAGTGCCCTCGACATTTACCGCCATCATTTTTGGTTTGGATTGCGGCAAGGTTTGCGTTGCCAAGACATGTTCAACCTCACTAGTGCCGATACCAAATGCGAGCGCTCCGAATGCGCCATGAGTGGAGGTGTGCGAGTCACCACAGACAATCGTCATTCCAGGTTGAGTAATTCCCAGTTGTGGTCCAACCACGTGCACAATGCCCTGCTCAATGTCCCCCAGTGAGTGCAGTCGAATTCCAAATTCTGCGGCATTCTTACGCAAGGTATCGACTTGGAGTTTGGAGATTGGATCCGCGATTGGTTTATTGATGTCAATGGTTGGCGTGTTGTGATCTTCGGTAGCAATGGTGAGATCGGGTCGCCGAACCTTACGCCCTGCCAAACGCAAACCGTCGAAAGCTTGCGGACTCGTTACTTCGTGGATCAGATGGAGATCTATGTAGAGCAGGTCCGGCTCACCGGGAGCGCTGTGAACCACATGGTCATCCCAAATCTTCTGCGCTAATGTCTTTGCCATCACTTCACTTCCGTCATCACAGTCGAGGTGACAATTGCTGTCTCAGCATATGAGATGCTAATATCATATCATGAAAAGTGCGAGTAGCGGCGTTGGCGTCCTCGATAAAGCCATTGCGATTCTCAGCGCCCTGGAATCAGGCCCGCTCACACTTGCCGAGTTGGTTGCAGCAACAAAGATTGCACGTCCGACCTGTCATCGACTCGCAGTCGCGCTCGAACATCATCGCTTCGTTACGCGAGATTTGCATGGTCGATTCACGATTGGTGCGCGTGAAGGAGAATTAGCGCAAAGCGCTGGCGAAGATCGCTTACTTGTTATTGCAGGGCCAGCATTGACTGCGTTACGTGATGCTACGGGCGAAAGCGCCCAGGTATATCGGCGACAAGGCGACCTTCGACTATGCGTGGCTGTTGCAGATCGGCTATCAGGTCTGCGCGATAGCGTGCCTGTTGGCTCCGCGCTCACGATGAATGCTGGTTCGGCGGCGCAGGTGCTCTTGGCGTGGGAAGAACCTGATCGAATAAATAAGACTTTGAAGAACGCTCGCTTTGATGCAGCAACGTTGACAGCGGTTCGACGCCGAGGTTGGGCACAGAGCGTTGGTGAACGTGAAGCCGGCGTTGCCAGCGTCTCGGCTCCGATTCGTGGCCCACAGAATCGAGTAATCGCTGCAGTGAGTTTGAGCGGACCTATCGAGCGTTTAGGTAGACAACCAGGGCGCACTCATGCAGCAGCAGTGATTGCCACCGCCGCGCGAATTTCGGAGTATCTGAGCAAGAACTAGATTTCTAGGAGTAGCCCCGAAGGGATTCGAACCCTCGTAGCTGGCTTGAGAAGCCAGAGTCCTAGGCCGCTAGACGACGGGGCCATGTACTGAATGAATATGTAGTTGTTTTCGCTGGGGTACCAGGATTCGAACCTAGACTAACGGAATCAGAATCCGCTGGGCTGCCAGTTACCCCATACCCCACTAGCAAGCACCCAAGGATACCGGTTCTTTGCGCCCGCTCTACACCGCCGCGAGCCGGGCCAGCGTGCGCTCCCGTCCGAGAATCTCCATCGATTCAAAGAGTGGTGGCGAAATATGGCTGCCAGTGACCGCAACGCGAATAGCGCTAAAAGCCAAGCGCGGTTTGAGTCCCATCTCATCGATAAGCGCAGCACGCAGCGCTGCATCGATAGTGTGGTGATCCCAAGTGTCAAGTGGAGTAAGCACTTCGATGGCGCGCGCGATGATCTTCGTCGAGCCTTCGTCGAGATACTTTGCTACCGACTCAGGATCAAGATCGACTTTCTCTGTAAATAAGAAGGCAAGCATCGCCGGAATCTCAGAAAGTTTGATGATTCGCTCTTGGATAATCGGTAGCGCCTGTTTAATGATTCGCTCGTGTTCGGCGGCAACCGGAGTGGCGACTACTTTGGCGCGTTGCAAGAACGGAAGCGACCACTCATAGAACGAATCAAGTGATAACTCTCGGATCTTGTCGCCGTTGATATTCTCTAGTTTCTTCATATCAAAGCGGGCTGGATTGGCATTGACGCGCTCAATAGTGAATAACTCACTTAACTCTGCAAGAGTGAGATTCTCCCGGTCATCCCCGGGCGACCAACCAAGCAGGGCAAGGTAATTGCAGATTGCCTCAGGGAGGAAACCCTGTTCGCGATACCACGCAATCGATGTCTCACCATTGCGCTTAGAGAGCTTGGCATTATCTGTGCCCATGACGAACGGTAGATGCGCAAAGAGCGGATAATCCTTCGGTTGCACACCCATCGCCTGATAGACGCGAATCTGTCGTGGTGTCGATGAGAGTAGATCCTCACCTCGCAAAACGTGAGTCACTTCCATCAACACATCATCGACCGCTACCGCTAACGTGTAGAGCGGAGAGCCATCTGCTCTCACTAATACGAAATCAGGGACGAAATTATGATCGAAGGTACATTCACCACGGATTACATCGTTGAATGTGGTACTACCTTCGGGCATCCGCATTCGAATAACCGGCTCTCGCCCCTCTGCTTGATAGCGCGCGAGGTCACCCTCACTGATCAATCGACATTTCCCGTCGTAGCCTGGGGCTTGACCTGATTCTTTCTGCTCTTCGCGTCGAGCCTCTAATTCTTCAGGCGTGCAGTAGCAGTAGTAGGCATCACCCTGCTTGATAAATCGCTGAGCCCATTCGGCATAGATATCCAGACGTTGTGATTGAAGGTATGGACCGTGCGGTCCCCCAACTTCGGGACCTTCGTCCCAGTTAAGCCCCAACCACTTCAAGGTATCGATAGCAGCGGCGATGTATTCATCAGTGACTCGACTGCGATCAGTATCTTCGATGCGGAAGAGGAATATTCCACCGGTATGACGTGCATAAGCCCAATCAAAGAGCGCTGTACGAATATTTCCCACGTGTAGATCACCAGTTGGCGATGGAGCGAAGCGAACTTTGATAGGTCGCGCTACCTGATCAGCCATGTGCCACCGCGCGATTTGAAAGTGTGCCGATGCCTTCTACGGTAATTGAAACGGTGCTGCCAACAGGAATCAAGCCAACCCCAGCGGGAGTCCCCGTGAGAATCACGTCCCCGGGAAGGAGTGTGTAGACCTGCGTGATGAAATTGATGATGGTAGGGATATCGAAGATCATCGAAGACGTTCGATCGTTTTGTCGAACTTGACCATCAACTTCGGCAGAAATCGCAAGGTCGCTCGGATCGAGTTCAGTTTCAATCCACGGACCTAATGGACAAAATGTGTCAAAGCCTTTCGCTCGCGACCACTGACCATCAACTTTTTGAAGATCTCGAGCCGTGACGTCATTGCCGATGGTGTATCCAAAGATAACGTCGTTGACTCGTTCTTTAGGAACGTCTTTGCATATCTTGCCGATCACGATGGCAAGTTCTGCCTCGTGATCGACCTTCTTACTCATCGCCGGCCAAATAATCGCATCATCCGGGCCGATCACCGAAGTGTTCGGTTTGATAAATATCACTGGTTGCTCCGGGACTGCGCTATCCATTTCTTTAGCGTGATCTGCATAGTTCTTGCCAACACAGACGACTTTGCTTCGCGGAATTACTGGCGCAAGGAGTTTGACGGCATCAAGTGCAACTTTCTCGCCAGTTCGCGTGATTCCAGAATAGAGCGGATCGCCGGTAAGTATCTCGATCTCAGAACCGGTTACCACGCCAAATAGCGGTGATGCAGAAACCTCTTTTGGAGGGGTAAATCGTGCGATGCGCATTGGCTAATCGTATCGGTTAAAGCTCGTGGATACTTCCATCCGCGTGCACATACCAAATGGCCGCGTGAGGTGAAAGCTCGCGAATATCCAACACCGCGCTTTCGTTTGGTTGAGCGCCGACAACGACCGCCGCCTCAATCTGATCGGCACCACTCGAGAGCGCCATCGCGAGTGCAACGTGCAATGCATCGAGTTTCATCGATGCTAAAGAGATTGAATTGCCGACATGAGTGCGCCCGGTTCCATCACGAAGCGCTGCACTTTGTCCGGCGTTATTTCGTTGCAGCGATGAAGTGGCAAGTGTCTGGAGCTTAATATCTTCACTATTGACCAGACTCATTGGGCCACATTTCCCTTCTCTTCTTCTATTGACTCATTCTCGATCAACACGGTGCCAACCCGCTTGCGTCGTCCGACGGGTCGCTCAGCGGTGAAGCGCCACTGCCCTATCGTAATCTCACTTCCAGGTATCGGGACTTGGCCGATATGTTTTCCGAGCAGACCTCCGAGAGTATCTACCGCATCTTTATCTTCT
Source organism: uncultured Bifidobacterium sp. (assembly GCA_964490435.1). Taxonomy (GTDB): domain Bacteria; phylum Actinomycetota; class Actinomycetes; order Nanopelagicales; family Nanopelagicaceae; genus IMCC26077. Next base: position 6,003 of record CAZBCF010000034.1, read on the forward strand.
TCGGCGAACTCGATTCCTAATTCACTCTCTAGATCTTCTAGGTGAATCCGCGCCTTCGCCCGATATTTACGTTCGCTCAGTTGTTCTAGTTGTTCGTCATCGCCATCGTCGAACTCGTCAGAAATCTCGCCGACGATCTCTTCGAGGATATCCTCGATGGTGACTAGTCCGGCAGTGCCTCCATACTCATCGACAACGATTGCCAAGTGAATCTGTTCTGATTGCATCTCCTTGAGCAATTCATCAGCCATCTTGTTCTCTGGGACGAAGTTCGCCGCTCGCATCAACTCAGCAACTGTCTCATTCTGCTCAGCATCGCGGAAATCATGACTACGTTTGGCCAGATCTTTGATGTAGGCAATCCCAACGACATCATCGAGATCAGCACCAATCACAGGGATGCGCGAATAACCCGAACGCAACGCGAGTGAAAGTGCTTGCCGAAGCGTCTTATCCTTTTCGATATAAACCATCTCAGTTCTCGGCACCATTACCTCGCGAACCAACGTATCCCCTAGTTCGAAAACCGAATGGATCATCTCGTGCTCATCCTCTTCGACAAAGCCCCGTTCACGCGCTTGGTCTACGAGATCTCGAAACTCTGCCTCGGTCGCGAATGGCCCTTGTTTAAAGCCTTTTCCAGGGGTGATTGCATTTCCGAGCGCAATCAGCACTCGAGTCACAGGCGAGAGCACTCTTGCCAGGAGCACTGCCACGACCGCACCGGGCAAAGCCCACTTCTCAGGGTGCTGCCGCCCCAAGGTCCGCGGCCCCACCCCGACTAATACGTAAGAGGCAACGACCATAATCAACACAGTCACGGCGAGAGCCTCACGTTGATTATTGATTTGATTAAGTGCAACTTGTGCGACCAATGCTGCCGCACCGAACTCAGCAGTCTTGCGGACTAATAACACCACATTCAAGAACCTCGATGGCTCTGCAGAGAATTTCAGTAAGGCGCGCGCACCGCGTTTACCACCTGCGCTGCGCTCCTCGATGAAGACTCGGGATAACGATCCCAGTGCGCTCTCAGTTCCGGCAAGGAAGCCCGCGAATACCAGCAGGCTCAGGATGAGTAAAAGTTCAGCAAAATTCATCAGAGTCCTGCTCGCTTGTCGTTCCAGTCGGCGATGATCTCTTTCTGTAGCCCGAACATTTCGCGCTCCTGTTGCTCATCAAGATGATCGAAGCCAAGCAGGTGCAAAATGCCATGCACCAACAAAATATGTAATTCGTCCTCGAATCTGTGTCCAACGGTCGTGGCCTGACGCTGAGCAACGCTTGGACAGAGCACGATATCCCCAAGCGTCGCCTTATCTTCGACAAAGACTTGACCGGGACGAAGTTCATCGATTGGGAAGGAGAGCACGTCAGTCGGGCCCTCCTCGTCCATCCATTCGATATGCAATCGTTCCATCTCAGCCTCATCGACTGCCACAATTGAGAGCTCTATCCGTGGATCAATTCTCATGAATTCGATTGCATGCGCGGCTAAGGAACGTAAATCGCCCTCCGAGCAAGCGATATCACTCTCGTTCTCGAACAGGATGGGCACTTAGCGATCCTTGGGAACTGGGCGCGGGCGTAGGGAAAGTGCAGCATTTTCTTCATCGAATTTCTCATAGGCCTCGACGATATCTGCAACAATCTTGTGCCGAACCACATCTTCGCTCGTGAGTTCGATGAAGTCCAAGTCGATGACATTGCCTAAAATATCGCGCACGACGCGTAATCCAGATTTGATACCGCTAGGAAGATCGACCTGGGTTATATCTCCTGTGATGACCATTTTTGATCCAAAACCCAGACGAGTGAGGAACATCTTCATCTGCTCAGGCGAGGTGTTCTGTGCCTCATCGAGAATGATGAAAGAATCGTTGAGCGTGCGACCTCGCATATATGCAAGGGGTGCGATTTCGATTGTCCCGTTTGCGACAAGTTTAGGGATTGAATCTGGATCCATCATGTCGTGCAGCGCATCGAAGAGCGGGCGCAGATAAGGATCGATCTTCTCGTGCAACGTACCTGGGAGAAATCCAAGCCGTTCTCCAGCTTCAACCGCGGGGCGAGTGAGGATGATTCGGCTCACTTGCTTCGATTGAAGCGCTTGCACCGCTTTCGCAACTGCTAGATAAGTCTTTCCACTTCCGGCAGGGCCGATCCCAAAGACAATGGTGTTCTTATCGATTGAATCAACATAATGTTTTTGATTGAGCGTCTTTGGCCTGATGGTTCGACCTCGATTGCTAAGGATGTTCAATGAGAGCACCTCGGCAGGAAGGGAGTTCCCTCGGAGCATTTTCACGCTTTGTTGTAAGCCTTCTGGTGTCACTGCTTGTCCACGTTCGACCAGAAGAGTGAGTTGCTCGATTAATTTCTGAAAGGAGTGCAGATCCGCTCTTTCGCCGCGTACATGGAGCTCATGGCCACGAAAGGTGATGTCAAGTGTTGGAAATGCTCGCTCGAGCGCTCGAAGGTTGGCATCGGCAGGACCAAAGAGCGCCACAGGCGAGAGCCCCTTAGGGAGCGTGATGGTGACTTTGTCCATTGCAATAAGTCTAGCCTGGCGGCCAACTAAAGGCTCTGCCAGAGATGAGGTGCAGGTGGGCGTGGAAGACGCTCTGCCCCGCGCCCGCGCCGGTGTTGAACACCAGGCGATAGTCAGCGATTCCTTCACGCGTAGTCACCTGATCTACTAAAGCAAAAAGCGCGGCAAGCTCATCTGGATTTCTACGGTGGAGCGCAACAGCGTTCTCTTCATGTCTGCGCGGCAGAATCAAGAAATGGGTAGGCGCTACGGGGGCAATATCGGCGATAGCAATCGCACTTTCGTTAGAGGCTAGATGTGGTGCTGGTATTTCACCAGCGATGATCTTGCAGAAAATGCAATCAACTTCTTGGGTGTCAGCCATCTCTCACCACTCCTTCGTCAATATCTTCAGCGCACCTAAGGCGATTGCACCGGCAAGGTCAGCACGGATGACTGGATCGCCAAGTTTTACCAATGGTATTCCAGTCGAATGCAACGTCTCTACCTCGTCGGCGCTTAGACCACCTTCAGGACCGATGATTGCCAGTATGTGGTGGACGTTAGAGAGCCCACTTATCTCATGTATCTCGCTTAAAGACCTTGTCGCACTTTCATGAAAGGCAATCAACGCATCGAATTGCGATCCCTTGTCGAGAACTCCATCAAGAGTCGTCATAGCAGAAAGTTCTGGTAGCCGCGCTCGACGAGATTGTCGCGCTGCTGCACTCACTACCTCTCGCCACTTATCGTTCTTATCGAGTGCGCCAATCGAACGTTGCGCCTGCCATGGGATGATGGCATCGGCCCCGGCTTGCACTAATTGATCGAGCGCTGCTTTTTGGTTATCACCCTTGAGCACCGCTTGCGCGATGGTAATTGACACCTTCGCAGATTTGTCTTGGCCGCGATTTTGAACGTGTAGCGTCAACGTATCTTTTGCGACACTGGTGATTGGTCCTTCGACCCAGTTGCCAACTCCATCAGCGAATCTAACTACTTCGCCCTTTTGCACTCGCAGGACTGATATCGCATGATGCGCCTGCGCCCCACGAAGTTCAATCGCTGCCTGCGTAATCTCTTCGGGGGTGACGAAGAACAAGGTGAGCACCGTTATCGACCTAGCGCCTCTTTCAAGCGAGAGAAGAACCCAGTCTCACCACCTTGCGAATTACTGACGAACGCGCGCTCTTTATCCCCACGTAATTCGGCGAATGAACGAAGGATGTCGGCTTCTTTCTCGGATAGTTTCGTCGGAATGACCACCTCAACATGAACGAATAGATCACCACGGCCGCTTCCACGTAATCGAGTGATGCCCTTGCCTCGGATTGGGATTGTGGTACCACTTTGAGTGCCCTGCGGAATATTCACTTCGAGTGCGCCATCGAGGCTCTCGATCTCAACGGTCGTGCCTAAGGCAGCATCAACCATCGAGATCGCTAACGGCGTATGCAGATCATCGCCATCGCGAACTAAACTCTCATGGCTTTGCACGTGTACTTCGACATACAAGTCACCGCTGGGGCCTCCACCTGGACCAACCTCGCCTTTACCCGAAAGTTGGATTCGATTGCCATCATCGATTCCGGCAGGAACGTTTATCTGCAGCGTTGATCGCGATCGGACGCGACCATCGCCAGCGCATTCACCGCATGGTTGTTTAATGGTGGTGCCAAAACCCTGACAATTCGCGCACGGACGCGAGGTCATCATTTGGCCAAGAATCGAACGAGTGACTTGTTGAACCTCGCCTCGACCGCGGCAGAGCTCGCACGTTGATGGCGAAGTGCCGGGAGCGCAACCAGTACCAGTACATACTTCGCACGCCACTGCGGTCTCGACTGTCAGTTCACGTTCGGCGCCAAATGCTGCCTCGTCTAGAGTGATATCGATTCGAATGAGGGCATCTTGTCCGCGGCGTACCCGAGCCCGCGGTCCACGTGATCCGCCACCGCCGAAGAATGCATCCATGATGTCACCGAAGCCAAAGCCCCCACCAAAACCACCACCGAATCCGGCATCACCGCCCATGTCATAGCTGCGCCGCTTCTCTGGATCGCTCAAGATCTCATAGGCATGTGTGACTTCTTTGAAGCGCTCCTGCGAACGCGGATCTGGGTTGACATCAGGATGTAGCTCTCGCGCTAACTTTCGATAAGCGCGTTTGATGTCGTCGGCAGTTGCATCATGTGTGATACCAAGCGCGGCATAGTGATCTTGAGCCACTAGATTTCCTCTTGCAAGAATCGACTAACGTAGCGCGCCACTGCACCAACTGCACTCATCGAGGTTGGATAGTCCATCCGAGTTGGCCCAATAATTCCCAATGTGGCAACAGCATCGCCGGTTGGACCATAGCCGGTGGTAATCACGCTTGTGGAGTGCAATTTCTTATCTTCTTGCTCATGGCCGATGCGCACCTTCATCTCATCGACCGCCTCGCCGAGTAAGCGCAGAAGCACAACTTGCTCTTCCAAGGCTTCAAGGACGGGGTGAACACTTTCATGGAAATCTGGTGCATGCTTGGCAAGATTTGAGGTACCTGAAATAACTACTCGTTCTTCATTTCGTTCTATTGCCATCTCAAGAATCACCGAGATGATGGCGCGTACATTGTTTCTGTTGGGCGGTTCTGTGCCCGCGAAATTCTCTACAAATGATTCGAGAAGAATGGGTAGTGCGGATAGCTTCTTGCCTTGTGCTAAAGCATTCAATCGCGTCCGGATATCGGCGAGCGCACTTTCGCTCATTGACGTCGCAAGATCAAGGACTCGTTGCTCAACCCGTCCGGTATCTGCGATCAGCACGAGCATCAACCGAGTTGGTGCCAATGAAATCACTTCGATGTGGCGCACCGATGAACGCTTCAATGAGGGATACTGCACAATTGCTACTTGATGGGTGACTTGTGCGAGTAACCGCACTGTCCTTGCGACGACGTCATCAAGGTCAACTGCCCCTTCGAGAAATTTGTCGATGGCGCGGCGCTCGGGCGCTGAAAGTGGTTTTACTGTCGACAGCCGATCGACGAAGACTCGATAGCCCAGGTCGGTGGGGATTCGACCGGCGCTGGTGTGCGGCTGAATGATTAGGCCCTCATCTTCAAGGGCTGCCATTTCGTTGCGAATTGTCGCTGGCGAGATGCTCAAACCATGTCGTGCGGCAAGAACTTTGGAGCCAACTGGCTCATGGGTGGCGACGTAGTCCTCGACAATGGCGCGCAGGATTTCCATCCGACGCTCCATAGCAGACCCCCTCGACTGGACTGGGGAGTTAGCACTTACTCCCTCTGAGTGCCAATTTTAGGGGGTAAGTCAGATAGTTACGAGCGCAATGGAGGCACAGGTGAGCAGGATGAAGGCGGGCAGACCTGAGGCAGCCTTTTTCGCGCGAAAGTGCAGGATTAAAGCGACCGCCATGGTGCACCATACGCCAACGAGGGATAACCACTGAATCGCGTTAGTGAACCAAGAGTCGTAAAGCCCAATTACCAACCCCAATGAGAGGAGCACCTCGAAGAATCCGACGAGTCGTGCAATTCCATCAGGAACATTCACATCACGTGTACCTGATAGTCCTTTGTCACTACCACTCGCCTTGGAGATTCCTGATAGCAAGAAAACTAAGGCTAAGAAGCCTGTGAGAACGAGGTTAAGCGTCTGCATGCGCTCATACTACCTAGTCCGCCGAAGAAATCACTTCTCGAACGACCCGGTCAGCTAAAAGTCGCCCTTTCTGAGACAGTACAGCGCGACCAGCATTCCATTCATCGGAAAGGAATAAGTCGAGTTGGTGAAATTCATCTAGAACGGCACGTTGATCTCGTTGGAATCTTGATAACTCGATACCCGCGCGCATCCGGATACGTAACATCAAATCTTCAGTCGCCTGGTCTTTACTCGAGAGAGTTTCGCGTCCAGATTCAGGAGGATTGCCCATGCTCAGAGAATCGATATACGACTTCGGGTGCTTGAGATTCCACCACCGCTCACCATTTACATGTGAGTGTGCACCGGCACCAAGTCCCCACCAATCTTCACTCAACCAATAGGCCTGGTTGTGTCGACACTCATGTCCTACTTTCGCCCAGTTACTTAACTCGTACCAATCAAATCCTGCTGCGCTCATCTTTTTATCGAGCATCAGATATTTCTCGGCAGTCTCATCGTCATGTGGCATCACAATCTGGCCTCGCTTTACCGCAGCGCCGAATTTCGTACCCTGCTCAACAATCAACGCGTATGCACTTAAATGATCGATAGGCAGAGAGAGTGCATAATCCAAAGACTCTCTAAAATCTGCGAGGCTCTCTCCTGGCGTTCCGTAAATCAAATCCATACTGATTGAATCAAAACCGGCTGCACGTGCGGCGTGGATCACATCACCCACACGCGATGCATCATGGGTGCGATCAAGAATTTGCAACACATGTGGTTTTACTGACTGCACTCCGAATGAGATACGGTTGAAACCCACCTCACGCAGTTGCTCGAGTGATTGAGCATCGACCGAGTCAGGGTTAGCCTCGGTAGTAATCTCGCAATCGTGCGCCAAACCAAATAATTCACCGAGAGATGTGAGCACGCGACCTAAATGTGCCGGCGGAAGAAGGGTAGGCGTACCTCCACCGAAAAAGATCGTCGAAATCTCACGCTTACCCAATCGTTGTCGCGCTATGGATGCCTCAGTAACGAGAGCATCGATATAGCCCTCGGAGACTGCCGCTACTGAATCAACACCATTCTTGAGCTCACCTGGGGTGTAGGTATTGAAGTCACAGTACCCACACCGCTTCACGCAATAAGGAATATGGACGTAAACGGAGAGCGACACGTACGGAAGTTTATACTCATCACCGTGACGAGCACTCCTCAGCCATTCGAAACCAAACCGCGACTGTTAGTTCTCGATGCGATGCGAGGCTTTGCCATCATATTGATGATTGCAGACCATGTTTTTTCAGCGCTCGAATCCTCTGGTATCAAAAATCCAATCGTCGACTACTCACGTCTCACTGTCACTCGCTTCTCGATGCCACTATTCATGATTGCATCAGGAATCGTTTGGGGTTTATTCGGGCTCCACTTCAAAAGATGGTTGCAAGTTCTCGCACTAGCGGGCGTGCTCAACACCATCAATTGGTTCCTATGGCCCGACTTCAATTTCCCTGAGATTCTCTTCGTCTGGGCTCTGCTCGCCATCGGATGGCGCGCGATAGTTCGTTATCCCATAATCGTGATGATCTTCGGCTACACCCAGACAACATATTGGCAAATCTCGTGGCAAGCGTTTCAACCCGGAGAGTTAGTGATCTTTATTTGCGCTGGAGTTCTCCTAGCAAAAGCACCCATCCAGGAACTGAATCGACTGTGGCGCGAACGGCGTACCGCAAAATTCCTCGCACCGCTCGCAGCAGTTGGGCGTCGACCACTCACCATTTACGGAACTCATCTCGTTTTACTTGCTGTCATTGTCGCTGCAGCAAATGATCGCTTTACTTCTTTGTTTTCGACTTATCTGCATCTTCACTGGTAGAGAGCGCAGCAATGAAGGCTTCCTGTGGAACCTCAACTCGGCCAACCATCTTCATTCGCTTCTTTCCCTCTTTCTGCTTTTCAAGAAGTTTGCGCTTACGAGTGATGTCTCCGCCATAGCACTTAGCAAGAACATCTTTTCGAATCGCACGAATGTTCTCGCGGGCGATAATCCGAGAACCAATCGCAGCCTGAATCGGAACTTCGAATTGTTGCCGCGGAATCAACTCGCGTAACTTCCCGGTCATCATCACGCCGTAGGCATAGGCCTTCTCTTTGTGAATGACAGCGCTGAAAGCATCGACCTTCTCACCTTGCAGCAAGATATCTACCTTGACCAAATCCCCTGCTGCTTCGCCAATGGGTTCGTAATCGAGTGAGGCGTAACCGCGGGTACGTGACTTCAAGTTATCGAAGAAGTCGAAGACGATTTCACCCAGTGGCAAGGTGTAGCGAATCTCAACCCGATCCTCAGAAAGATAATCCATCCCCTGCAGGATGCCGCGCCGTCCTTGGCAGAGCTCCATAATTGAACCAATAAATTCACTGGGCGCGAGGATTGTTGCGCGCACGATTGGCTCGCGTACTTCTGCAATTTTTCCATCAGGGAACTCGCTCGGGTTCGTCACCTCAACCTCGCGACCATCCTCCAAAGTCAGGTGATAGACCACGTTTGGCGCTGTTGAAATCAATGAGAGATTAGCCTCGCGTTCCAGACGCTCCCGGACAATCTCCATATGTAACAAACCAAGGAAGCCGCATCGGAACCCGAAACCCAATGCCGCCGATGTCTCGGGCTCGAATACCAAGGCAGCATCATTGAGTTGCAACTTCTCAAGGGCTTCGCGAAGCGTTGGGTATTCGGACGCATCGAGTGGATAGAGTCCAGAGAAGACCATCGGGATTGGATCTTTGTAACCGGCGAGCGCAGTTTGCGTCGGCTTGTTCGCCGTCGTCACGGTATCGCCTACCCGGGACTGGCGCACATCCTTCACGCCAGTAATCAAATATCCCACCTCACCCACTCCCAATCCCTTACTCGGAATCGGCTCTGGTGAGATAACGCCCACCTCTAACATCTCATGCTTCACGCCCGTTGAGAACATCTGGATTTGATCATGATCGCGGAGGCGACCATCAACGACTCGAACATATGTGACAACGCCACGATAAACATCGTAAACAGAGTCAAAGATCAGCGCACGGGCAGGTGCGTTAGCATCACCTTGCGGCGGAGGAATTCGCCGGACAATCTCATCAAGCAGATGTTCGACGCCATCACCGGTCTTACCCGAAACTTTGATGCAATCACTGGGGTCACAACCGATCAATCTCGCTAATTCATCGGCAAATTTCTCAGGTTGAGCAGCAGGAAGGTCGATTTTATTCAACACTGGAATGATTGTTAGGTCGTTCTCCATCGCAAGATACAAGTTCGCTAGCGTTTGCGCTTCGATACCTTGAGCACAATCGACGAGCAACAATGCCCCTTCACAAGCAGCCAGCGAGCGTGAGACTTCGTAAGTGAAATCCACGTGACCGGGAGTGTCGATCATGTTAAGGATGTAATCGGTGCCATCAGTTCGCCATGGCAGGCGAACTGCTTGCGACTTGATGGTGATACCGCGCTCGCGTTCGATATCCATTCGATCGAGATATTGAGCGCGCATATTTCGCGCTTCGACCACGCCTGTAATGCCCAACATGCGATCAGCAAGCGTGGATTTGCCATGATCGATATGGGCGATGATTGAGAAATTGCGAATGAGCCCGGGATTAGTCTCGGCAGGTTGTGGGGCGCTACTTAACGGGATGGCAGGCATTTATGCCGCACTGATTTTC
>CAZBCF010000035.1:0-15858 GCA_964490435.1 uncultured Bifidobacterium sp.
AAAGCGTGTAAGGGGAAACCCTTCAAGAGTTCAAATCTCTTATCCTCCGCGGAAAGTTCTCTACTATATAACTAGATATAAAAGCGTTACATCGAGAGAGAGCGGTATCCGTGGCAACTGCTTGGCGAGATGACGCTCCCAAGCCATCGGTTATGGCCGAGCATGTACACCCCAAGGATCCGCTCCTTTACACCATCAAGCGAAAGCTCCTCGGCGCTCCACTTAATCGCCACACCTTAAGCCACCAACGACTATCCAAGCGTTATGGGCTAGGCATCCTCTCTTCAGACTGCATCTCCTCTTCTGCGTATGGCAGCGAACAGATTCTGATTGCGCTCTTGCCTGTCTTCGGACTTGCAGCATTCTCGCTACTCATGCCCATGACAGCAGTTGTGCTCGTGATTCTTCTGATCGTCACGCTCTCTTATCACAACGTCATCTCGGTCTACTCGAAGACGGGTGGTGCGTACTTCGTATCAAGGCGTAATTTCGGACCAGTAGTCGCACAAGTTGCTGCCGTTGCCCTAATTCTTGATTACGTTGTGACGTTAGCAATCCAATCGGCTGCAGGCGTTGCAGCGATTGTTTCAACCTTTCCAGAATTATCACCATGGAAAGTCGAGATGACGTTAGCGGTCATAGTGTTATTGACGTATGGAAACTTACGTGGTGTTAAAGAAGCTGGAAAAGCCTTTGCACTGCCTACCTATTTTTTCGTTGGCTCGATGGCAATTGTGTTCGCAGTCGGTATCTACCGCGACATCATGGGAACACTGCCTACCCTGCCCACAAACGTCGATGGTGCAGTGCCATTCGGTTCTGAACAAGGACTTCTCACTTTCGCCGCGATCTTCACACTCTTACGCGCCTTCGCAAATGGTGGCTCTTCACTCACCGGCTTAGAGGCAATTTCCGATGGTGTGATGCTCTTCAAGACACCAGAACACGTCAATGCCCGCCGCACCTTGATCATCATGAGTTCCATCTTGGGTTCACTTGTTCTGGGTGTCTCATGGTTTGCCCACCGCATCTATGCACTGCCTTACGAAAGCGGTACTCCCACAGTTATCTCGCAGATTGCTCGAACAGTGCTTGGTGATGGCGCGATTGGAAATATCTTCTTCATCTTGGTGCAAGCAGCAACGATGCTCATTCTCTTTGCCGGTGCAAATACCACCTTCTCGGCATTCCCGATCCTCGTCAATTTCGTGGCATCAGACGGGTTCTTACCGCGATGGTTAGCCAAACGAGGCCACCGACTCAATTTCTCTAATGGAATCTTGGTTTTAGTCTTCTTCGCCTCCATTTTGGTAATCGTCACTAGATCATCGGTAGAGCATTTGGTTGCTTATTACGCAATCGGTGTCTTCACCGCATTCACACTCACCGGTCTCGGGATGGCAAAACACACTCACACGCACCGTGGTGAGAGATGGAAATTACGTTTTGGCATTCATCTACTCTCGGGCTCAATCTCACTAATAGTCGTCATCGTCTTTGCCATCGTTAAATTCACAGCCGGAGCTTGGGTCATCGTCCTCGTTGGCCCCATCATGGTCCTTGGTTTGATTAGATTAAACAAGCGCTATCAAGCAGAAAACAGCGTTTTAGATATCACGCCGCAGCGTGGAAAGAGCGCAAACATCACTCGTCACGATGTAGCGGTCTTGATTGATAACGTCGATCTTGCAACTATTGGGGCAATTCGATATGCCCGAAGCCTCAAGCCCCGAAAGTTGAGTGCAGTTCACTTTGTCATCGATGATCGTAAAGCCGACGAAATCCGGGAAGCATGGGATAAATACAGTGCTTTCGATGGAATCTCACTCGAATTCATCGACTGCCCAGATCGTCGTCTTGCAAATGCCGCAATCGAATATTCGCTACGCGAAACTGAAGCGCCCGATGTTGAGTTGACTCTGCTATTACCACGTCGCTCATACTCAAAATACCTTGGCCGATTGCTCCACGACCAGACCGCTGAAAGTATTGCAAGTGCAATCGCACAATTAGATCGAGTAGTTGCAACAATCGTTCCATTTGATGTCGAGAAGATTCTTGATGGAAAAGTTAAGTTGGTGCCAACAACCGAAGTTGGAGTTTCTGCGACTTCAGATCCCGTATCGGCAAAACCACAATTCGAATCGCCCGTATACGAACCGGTTGGTCATCATGCAAAGAGTGCGACAAAGATCGGTGCAATCCAGTGGCGTAAGCGAGCAGAAGTGGTCGGCCGAGTTACTGGCATTCGAGTAGCGCCGAAAAACTCATCGCCTCTGGTCGAGATCGAGATTTGGGATGAAACTGGTGGAGTTCGATTACAGTTCATCGGCCGCCGCCAAATCGCAGGGCTAGAGGTCGGATCAACACTTCGCGCTGAAGGTATGGTCGGCGAAGAAGATGGAAAATTGACGATACTAAATCCATCGTACGAAATTATTATCTAGCATCTACGTAAGACTGGCGGTGGCGGTGGGATTTGAACCCACGGTGGAGTTTCCCCCACACACGCTTTCGAGGCGTGCTCTTTAGGCCGCTCAGACACGCCACCGCCGCTAAAGATACCTTATTCAAATCACTTAGCGAGATTGGGCAAAAAATTCCTTTAATAACGCGCTGGAACGCTCCGCCAAAACGCCTGAGATCACTTCAACTTTTGTTAACGCGCGTGGGTCGCGCACGATATCGATTACAGAGCCCACTGCACCGGCTTTCTCATCCCATGCGCCAAAGACTAAACGTGCGATGCGCGATTGCATGATGGCACCAGCGCACATCGCACATGGTTCAAGTGTGACCACGAGTGTGCACCCATCTAAACGCCAGTTTCGCAAAGTAGTGCCAGCCTCGCGTATTGCCACAACCTCAGCGTGTGCAGTCGGATCGTTTCCTAACTCTCGCTTATTAACACCCGTTGCGATGACTTTGCCATGTGGGTCAAGGATTACCGCACCTACCGGTACATCGCCATGTTCACGCCATGCTCGCTCAGCGGCGGCGAGCGCTATCTCCATGCTCGCTGCGATAGGCTCTTCGTTATGAAGACTCATGTGGCTAATCATCCTCTCATCACCCACAAATTAACACTTCTTCGTGATAAAAGAACTGACTCACCTACATTTCGTCACCTCACGGAAGAGCTCGTGATGCTCTTAGCCTACGAAGCAACACGTGAGATTCGTACCGAGCAGATCTCTATCGAAACTCCAGTTGCCCCAATGACTGGGGCACACTTATCAAAACCGCGTCCAATAGTCGTGCCAATCCTTCGTGCAGGCCTTGGCATGCTCGAGGGAATGACCCGACTGATTCCCTCGGCTGAGGTCGGTTTCCTTGGAATGGTGCGCGATGAAAAGACCTTGCAAGCGTCTACTTATGCAAATCGACTACCTGAAGATCTCTCGGGTCGCCAGTGTTACATCCTCGATCCAATGCTTGCTACTGGCGGCACTTTGATTTCTGCTACTCACTATCTTCTCGAACGTGGTGCTACAGATATCACCATTATCTGTATCCTCGCCGCTCCTGAAGGAGTCGCTGCACTCGAGAAATCCCTTGCCGACGCTCCGGTCACAGTTGTCATGGGCGCGCTCGATCAAAAACTCAATGAGCACGGCTACATCGTTCCCGGACTTGGCGATGCCGGAGACCGCTTATACGGGACCGTCTAACTCTGCACGAGCAGGTTGTTAGCCGACCGATTTTCCGCAAAGATGGCGTCATGCGCGTAGTCAGTATTTTGAGCCTAAAAGGTGGAGTCGGAAAAACATCGGTGCTCCTTGGTTTTGCCGGTGCCGCAACAGTTCGAGGTCTGGCAACTCTTGTCATCGATCTTGACCCGCAAGGAAACGCCACATCAATCCTTGCCGCCAAAAACCCAAGTTCGACTGCCGCTGAGGTGTTGGCCAACCCCACTATCAACACCTTACATAACAGTCTTACCGAATGTGCCTGGGAAATTGCGCCAGGCGAGGTAGACGTCGTCGCATCGAGTCCGCATCTCATCCAACATGACGCATTCAAATCCGCTGCTGCATTTAAACCGCGGCTTGCGCGCGCACTTGAGAAACTCCAAGGTTATGACTTAGTACTCATTGATTGCCCACCATCACTTGGCACGCTCACCAGAGAAGCGCTCGCGGCAAGTGATCTAGCAGTAGTCGTGGCAACTCCGACATTCTTTGGCTTACAAGGTGCAGAGCGCGCTGCCGAGGAGATTGAAGAGATTCGAAATTCACATAACAAGAAATTAAAACTTGCCGGTATCTTGCCAAACCGAGTAAAGAGCGTCGCAGAAGAGCATGATTACCGGATTCGGGAGATGGGGCGAATCTTTGGAAAGCAGATTATGAAACCCGCCATTCCAGATCGAATTGCCTTCCAACAAGCAGAGAGCTTTGGTAAGCCGATTCAGGCTGTTGGTACTGCTGGCTCACGTGAAGTAAGTGCAATCTTTGATAAGCACTTAAGTACGTTACTGCGCGGCTAAGCGCCGGTGTAATACTTTCCAATCGCACCAAGAGCCTTATCCATAATCGCGAATCCTTCTTTGAGCTCTGTTTCGCTAATCGTGCAGGGTGGGACAATATGAGTTCTGTTGAAATGAACGAATGGCCATAACCCATCTTTCTTGCACGCGGCTGCAAACTCATTCATCGCCGGACTTGAACCGCCATACGGTGCCAGTGGTTCGCGGGTCGCGCGATCAGTGACGAGATCGACGCCCCAGAAGACGCCTTTACCGCGAATATCGCCGATTACCTTATGTTTTGCCGCTAAATCATGGAGCGCTGGCCCAATTAGCCGCTCGCCAATTTCCGCGGCATACTCGATGATCCCCTCTTCTTCCATGAGATCTATTGCAGCAACTGCTGCCGCACACGCTAACGGATGACCCATGTAAGTAAGTCCACCGGGGAATACCCGTTCGTCAAAGGTCTTAGCAATCTCATCGCTTATGATCACACCGCCAAGTGGGACGTAACCTGAATTGACACCTTTCGCGAAGACAATCAAATCTGGTTTCGCACTTGAATGTTGGTAGGCAAACCATTTTCCAGCGCGAGCGAATCCAGCCATCACTTCATCTGCAATCCAGATGATTCCGTATTTATCACAGAGCGCTCGTACTCCCTCTAAGTAACCCTTCGGTGGCACCAAGATGCCGTTTGTACCAACGATTGACTCGATGATGATTGCTGCAATTGTCTTCGGTCCCTCAAGAATAATCAGGTTCTCAAGGTGCTCAAGTGCGCGCTTGCACTCTTCCTCTTCAGTATTTGCCCAGAACGCAGAGCGATAAAGATACGGTCCAAAGAAGTGAATATGCCCATATGCAAACTCATTCGGCCAACGTCGTGGGTCGCCAGTAGCAGCAATCGCGGCTGCAGTGTTGCCGTGATACGAGCGATAATGTGAGAGAACTTTGTGTCGATTAGTGTGAATGCGCGCCATCCGAATCGCATTCTCTACCGCATCAGCGCCACCATTTGTGAAGAAAACTTTGTTGTGAAAACTCTCGGCGTGCGAAGAGATCTTCTGAGCCGCGATACTTCGAATATCATTTGCATGCTGCGGTGCAGTTGTTGCAAGAATATCCGCCTGTTTCTTGATAGATTCGATAATGCGTGGATGTTGGTGACCTACGTTGGTAAAAACCAATTGACTTGAGAAATCTAGGTATCTCTTGCCGTCAAAGTCCCAGAAATAGGAACCTTTACCGCCAGCTACTGGCAGGGGAGAGATCGCGCCTTGCGCCGACCACGAGTGGAAGACGTGAGCCCTATCCAGGGCGGAAACCTGCGCCCCATCGAGCCCGTGAGGCTTATCACTGGCCTGCGAATTCATAAATCCCCCTCGTAGTCGTACCCTGAATATCCAACATTAGGAGATTTTTATGGTTTCTACGAGCCCCGGCTATGGAATCACCATCCGCGTTGAAGGACCATCGGCGAACCAACCTGTCTCAGCGCTCACTGCAGTCCTTAATTCACAAGGGGCATCACTTACCGCCCTCGATATCGTCGAATCATCATTCGACCGCGTTGTAGTGGATATCACGTGTGACACTATCGATGCCGATCATGCAGATCGAGTCGCGAAGGCAATCTCAGAGGTTCCAGAACTTAAGGTGCGCAAAGTAAGTGATCGAACCTTTCTCATTCATCTTGGTGGCAAGATTGAAGTACAGAGCAAAGTACAGATAAAGACTCGCGACGATCTATCTCGGGCATACACCCCTGGTGTCGCCCGCGTCTGTCAAGCAATCGCCACCGATCCAACTGATGCTAGACGTCTGACCATAAAGCGAAACACAGTTGCTGTAGTTACCGACGGCTCTGCGGTTTTAGGTTTAGGCAATATTGGGCCAGCAGCTGCAATGCCAGTGATGGAAGGTAAAGCCGCCCTCTTTAAGAGATTTGCAAACATCGATGCATGGCCAGTTTGTCTAGATACGCAAGATGTCGATGAGATTGTTCGCACCGTTCAAATCATCGCACCCGTATATGGGGGCATCAATCTCGAGGACATTTCAGCGCCACGTTGTTTCGAAGTGGAACGCCGACTTCGTGAGATTTTAGATATCCCAGTCTTCCATGACGATCAACATGGAACTGCGATTGTGGTTACGGCTGCACTAAAGAACGCGCTTAAATTGGTGAAGAAAAACATCTCAGAAGTAAGAATTGTCCTCAACGGAGTAGGCGCTGCCGGAACCGCAGTCGCGCAACTTCTTTATCATGCCGGTGCTCGACATATGATCGGATTTGATATCGACGGTGTCATACATAAATCTTCACCAAAGAGTGATGAAATGCGTTCTTGGTTCATTGAGATAAGTAATCAGAATAATTTCACTGGCACATTAAGCGAAGCACTGGTTGGTGCTGATGTCTTCATTGGTGTCAGCGTTCCTAAAGTATTGAATGAGAAGGATGTTCAAAATATGGCGGAAGACGCGATTGTTTTCGCACTCGCCAATCCTGATCCTGAGATCGACCCAGAGATTGCACGGCGCCATGCAAAGGTGGTAGCAACTGGCCGCAGCGATCAGCCAAATCAAATTAATAACGTACTTGCCTTCCCTGGCGTCTTCCGTGGCTTATTAGATATTGGAGCAACTAAAATCACTGATGATGCTCTTGTGGCTGCAGCCGACGCAATTGCCAATTGCGTTGGTCCGGCACAATTGAATGAGAGTTTCATCATTCCAAGTGTCTTTGACCCCGCGGTCACTCCTGCTGTTGCTGCTGCTATCAAGGCAACCTGTCGGTAAACTCATGGCCATGGCACTGGCTCCGATAATTCTCCCTTCAAATCAATTCGATCATTTCTATCGTGGTGGAGATCGAATTGGCGTACTTCGCAATGGTCCTGGCGGCCCAATGCGCCCAGAGGAATGGATTGCAGCGACAACAACACGCTTTGGCGAGAAGGAGATGGGGCTTTCGCTTTTGCCCGATGGCGAGTTCTTGCGAGATGCGATTGCCGCTGCGCCAGAGAAATGGCTTGGCGCCGAGCATGTTCGCGCATTTGGCACGAGCACCGAAATTCTTGTGAAACTCCTCGATCCAGATCAGCGTCTTCCAGTCCATTTCCATCCCAACAAGGCGTTTGCAAAGAAACACCTCGCTCTCGACCATGGCAAGACCGAGGCGTGGATAATCCTTGACGCTCCTGAGAACGCAAAAGTTGGTCTTGGCTTCGCGCAGCAGATGAAGAAAGATGATGTGTATTCCATGGTGCAAGCGAAAGATTCCGCCGCACTTCTTGCCTCATTAAACATGGTCAACGTCAAAGCAGGCGATGCGATTCTTGTTCCTGCTGGAACTGCGCATGCGATTGATGCCGGAATATTCGTACTGGAATTGCAGGAGCCAACTGACCTCTCCGCGCTTCTAGAGTGGGAGGGCTTTGCTGTCGATGGCCTGAAGGACGGACACTTGGGCCTTGGTTTCGATGTGGTTCTCGATTCACTCAACTACGCGCCACTCCATTCCGATGAGATTTCAACATTAGTAAAAAGTTCCCATTTCACTGGAGGCGAGATTCGCTCACTCTTCACGAACAAAGCCGATGGTTACTTCCGCGCTGAGGTGATTCCAGGCGATGATTCAAGCATTGAGGCGAGTTTTGGCATTCTCCTGTTGCTTGAAGGCGATGGGGTACTCACTACTGAGAATTCCGGGGCTATTGCGGTCGGGCATGGAGATGCGTTAGTCATTCCATTCGATGCTGGTCGATGGAGCCTGCGCGGTGCCAGCGGGATACTTTCGCGCCCACCGCTTCCTGCACTTGCTGCCCTGGCGCCATGAACACCTTGGAATTAGCAGCGAGTTTCGATGAACGTTTCTCGCCCTTAGCACCATTTCTTCTCTACGTTCTCGTCTGGGGGATTGTCTTCCTTGAAACCGGGATCCTCGTTGCATTCTGGTTACCGGGTGATTCCATACTGTTCAGCGCAGGGCTTGTTGCTGCTGCGCGTGCTGATATGAACATAGTTATCCTTGTTACTGGAATATTCCTTGCAGCATTCATTGGCGATCAATTCGGTTATGTGACAGGTCGAAAATTTGGTAGGCCGTACTTTGAAAGATCCAAATCTCCTCGCGTAGCCCGAATGGTTGTTCGCGCTGAGATTTTCTATGCAAAGAATGGCTGGTGGGCAGTCTGTGCTGCTCGCTTCTTCCCATGGTTTCGAACTTTTATCCCGCCCATTGCAGGTACGGCAAAAATGCCTTACTACAAATTCCTCTCCGCAAATGCAGTGGGTGCGCTCGCCTGGGGGGTTGGGATTACTTTGGCTGGCTATTTCTCGGCATCAATTCCTGCAGTAAAAGCATCTTCTTATGCATTGGCCGCGTTCTTCATCGGTGGGTCGATAATTTCAATTATCTGGCGTCGAACCCGTTCGCAGTGAGCCTTGCTTACGTAAACCACCCACGAGAACTCCTACGTACGTAATCAAAATTCCGGCAATCAGATTAATACCGACTTTCACATCTTGTGGTGGCGCTATCAGATCAAAAATCAAGGATCCAATCAATTGACCACCAGTTGCAAAAAGCGTGAAGGAAAGTACTCCAATCTTCGCAACTATCACTGAAGATGAAGCGATATATAGCACGCCGATGGTGCCACCCCAATAGATCCACCACGGTGAGGTGGGTAAGCCGACTAAATCTTGGCCGCGTGCAGTGTTAATGATCAAAAGTATTACTAATGTCGAGGTACCCATGAAAAAATTGAGCCAAGTGGTCGAGAAACTTTGACCCGATACATCGTTGATTTGGCCATTGAGCGCTCGCTGAACCCCAATCATGAATCCGCCGACAAAAACGATGATGATTGGGATGGGAGAGATGTTCGCTAACTGAATCTCCTCCCACACCGCCACCAGCACGGCGAGGATTGTGATTAGCGCTGCAAGTATTCGTCGTGAAGTTATGGGTTGCTTTCCACCTCCCGTAATGCCAATTCGATCCACAATTAACGACGCCAGCGTCTGCCCGGCAATCATTACAACTGATAAAAGAGCGACACCAATAATTGGAACCGTAAAGGTTTGAATCGCAACGAAAATTCCACCCATAATCCCGGCTGATAATCGCCATGTAGGTAGCTCCCCGCTTTTCACACCAGCGATGATTCGACGAATGCCCTGTCGAACTCGCGGATTCGATAAAGCGATGATATTCAGTAGTAAAAAGCCAGATCCAAATGAATAGACGGCAGCCTCAGTACTGTTACCCAACGCTGCAGAAAGTCCACCGTTGACTCGCGATTGTGCGGCAATGAGTATGCCGCTCAGCGCAGCAAGCAGATCCAGGCGCACGGCTACAGAATAACGCTACTTCTTAGTCCCGCTTGGCCCATGTACCTCGCGCTTATCTGCAATCCAATCCATCAATGCAAACAAAACACCCGATGCGACAAATGTAAGGTGAATTATTACGCGCCAAATAGTACCTTCACCAACTTCTTTTTGATCTGCTAATTCAATGAAATCTTTGAGTAGCTCGATTACCGAAATTGCGACGAGTGAGCCAATCAACTTTATCTTCAAGCCAGAGAAATCGATTGTGCCCATCCAATGTGGTCGATCATCCGACTCATGCGCTGCATCAATCCGTGAGACGAAGTTTTCATACCCGGCAAGAATCACGATGAGAATCAAATTACCGATGAGAGTCAAATCAAGAAGAGCGAGGAGGTCAAGAGTGAAGACATGAGGGTCTTTCTGGCCTAAATTTTCAATGAGATGAATGAACTCGAGTGCGAATCGGTAAATCAGTGCGACTAGAGCAAAGACCAATCCGATATAGAGTGGAGAGAGTATCCAGCGCGCCTGGAAGAGAAGATTCTCCATTTTGTGGGCAACTTTTTCGATTTTCTTCGCCATATGCCAAGAATAATCAAAAAGTGCTGATTAATCCACTAGCCGTTAAATGATGGGGAATCTTCCGGCACGGCCTAGAGCCACAAGCGCTCTCCATGACAACTTCTTTCGCGTACCTGCATCGGCAAATAAGCCATTGAGGAAACCACTAAGCCAGGCAATCAATGAACTAAGAGTGCGCATTCGAATAAGAGAGATTGCGAACCAGACAAAAAGATAGATTACGGAAATAGGAAAAGGGAGATTGCGCTTAGCTAGCCAGACGCGATTTCTTGCATTAAGTCGAAAGAACTCCCTATGTCGTGTTGGATTGATGATTGGGTGTCGAACCGTTACATCCGTTGCGTACCACGCCACAAAACCTTTGTTGTAGACCTGCCACACCAATTCGATTCCCTCGTGTGCATAAAAGAAATTATCTGGCCAACCGCCGATCTCCTGAAATAGTGATCGACGGATAACAACCGCACCTTCCCAGAGTGTTGTGGCGGGGGAACTTTGTAAAGGATTCCCAATCCGAAGACGCGGGATCCATCTGCGTGGAACCTCGTTTGACGCGCCCGAGGCATCATCTGGAACTACTCTAGGTTGAATCAATCCCCACTCAGGATTCGCTTCAAGTTTTACGATTAATTCGTTGATAGCCGACGGTGAATCTAAGTGTGCGTCATCATCTAAGAAGAAGAGATAGTCACCATGCACTTTTGCCACCCCAGCATTTCGACCTGCTGGAATTCCAAGATTCTCTGGGAGAAAGAGAGTCTTCTCAGCAGGGAAATCCGGGGAGGGATCCCAACCGTTTCCCACGATTACTAGATCTAGATCGATTCCATTTTGGCTTCTCAGTGATTGCAGTGCGCGTGTGAGTTCTTGCGGTCTTTTGCCCATCGTGAGCAATACTGCGCCAACGGTTCTACTCACTGAATTATTCGCTCGCTCGTAATTTGTTAGAAGTTACGATACTTATTAAATGACCGATTAAAACAAAAAGCATTATCGGAATGATCCAATTGAATATCGGGATCAGAATCTGTGTGCTTGTTCCTATTTCAATCATTGTGAGGATAAATATTGCAATCGTCATCTCTACAGAATGAAACATGCGATATATCGGGAAAAACCTCAAAAGACGTTTAATAGAGGCGACCGCTGCAACGTGCGATTCACTAGCGGATTTCCGATCCTCGAGTTTTGGTAATCCGGCAAAGAAGCGTGAGACATGAACCGCATCGTTAAGAACCTTATTGAGAATAATCAGCACCGCAAGAACTGCACCAATTAAGGGTAATGTTGTTTTATTAATGTCATCTTCAGGCCAGTGCGCAAGTCGCAAGCCCAATGCAAGTGCAATTGATCCTTCGGTCAAATAGTGACCGAGTTTGTCGAGAAAAATCCCCATAGGTGAGAATTGTTTATTCCATCGTGCAATTTCCCCATCGCAACAATCCCAGAGCATCTGAAGCTGGCCGAGCACGAGAGCAAGGACCACGCCCCAGATACTTGGAATCAACAAAACAAGCGCCGCGGATAAGCCAGTGAGAATCATCAGCCATGTGACTGCATTGGGGGAGAAATTCAACCGGAGCAAGATTCGGGTCAGATAAGGGGAGATGCGACGAAGGTAGAGGTCTGCGACCCAATGTTCAGAGTTGGCCCGCCCTCGGACCGATTCTGGTTGGGTGACTGCGCGCAACTCTTGAATACTGATGCGCTCGCTCATGCCGCCCCCTTAGTCACATTATGCCCGCCCCGAACGAGTATTAGTCCGAACAGGTAGAGCGACAGGAGGAGCGCGACTTCAGTATCCAGACCTAATAGATACGCGCCAAGACACAGGGCAATCCGACCCGCTACCCGAAGCCCTGCGCCACCGAAAATCGGATTCTTACCTTGTAATGAATCATAAAGATTCGTGTAATGCCAGAGCGCCACAGATGCAATCAACACGAAATGAACTATGGGTGAGAGATCAAGTGGAAGAGCCATTAGCGCTAGGAACTCACAACCTCGCAGGAACGATGGAATCGTCCATGAGATGGGAGCTGCAGGAATTCGTAACGGAAGCAAGGTATCTCTCTGAGCTATCAGAAAACCTGAATCAATGGTCTTGACCGGCCATCGTTTCATACGTCGAGCGCGCGAGATAATCACATAAAGAAAAGAGAAGATCCCAAAATATAGAATGATTCTGAGAGTGTCAGGAATTGAAATAAGTAATGGCAGCATGGTCAACAACAACCAACGCTCCCCAATCGGAAAGTGAATCACTTTCTTAACCCAGTAGATAACCCCTGATCGGTTAGGTATTGCTCGTTGGTCTTCATATAAATTTTGAAATTTCACAAAATTGTAATCACTCAAGTGGCGCATAGTCTGGAGAATGACCATGGCCACTCCTAACCACCATACGTTGCTGGTATTGATGCTATATATCAATCCACCGATATATGTGAATTCTTTGATTCGATCGCCGAGCGCATCGAGCCACGCTCCCAAAGGTGAGAATTGATTCTTATACCGAGCAATCTCCCCATCGACACAATCAAGCACAAGCGAAAACAAAAAGGCAATTGCTGCGACCAGATATTTACCTTGTGCCGCAATGTAGGCAGCGAGTAGGCCGAACACCATCGAGATTAGGGTGACTGTGTTTGGTTTGATTCGAGTCTCTACCAATGCGCTAGTGAATGAACGCGAGATTTTGCGTAGGACGAAAGTTGAGAAGAAACCATCGTCGACTCGAGCTGCGGCACGTAACCGGAGGGTTTTTTCACTGATTTCTCGCGGTTGATTCCCCATAGCGGGTACTCTAATGCCTGTCCTAGAAGATATTTGATGAAAACGTGGGGAAAATGGCGCAACGAAGAAAGAACCGCAACCCTGTTACGCGCCTGTATCGCGTCTTAATGAAGAAAAGCCGAACTCTTTGGCGGCTCGTTTTCCCACCAGAGATCATCCCTTTCACTACCGAAAGCGCGCAAGGCCATGTGGTCGCAGCATTCTTCGCCGATCCTCCCTCCAAGATCTACCAAATTGCGCAATGGATTCCAGTGTTTGAGAAGGCTCCTGAACACCTTCGGCCCATGATTATTACTCGCCATGCTGCAACAACTGAGGAACTTCAAAAAATTACATCGCTTTTGGTTGTTCATGCCCGAACTTACGATCTCTTGATGCAGTTACTCGAATTATCGAAATTCAAAGCGCTTATTTATGTCAATAACTCTTACCAAAATTTTCAAACTCTTGCCTATCAACAGGCTGCTCATATTCACGTGAACCATGGTGAAAGTGACAAAATATCTATGGTGAGCAATCAATCAAAAGCTTACGACAAAGTATTTGTCGCTGGTGCAGCAGCGAAAGATCGTTACCTTGCTGCAGTTGCTTGGATAGATGAGAAAAAATTGATTCCAGTCGGCCGACCTCAACTCGATCTTGATACACAAGCAATTCTTGAGTCGAGTGCGCTACGCACGATTACATACGCGCCGACTTGGGAGGGCGAAGACGAGGCGAATAATTACACATCAATGGATTGTTATGGGGTTTCGATTATCGATGCAGCAGTTGCACAAACGGGGTGCCGCGTGGTTTATAAACCACACCCGCGAATTCTCGACTCAAAAGATCCTCTCATCAATTCTGCACACAAATACATCATGGCCAAGTTATCGCGCGGGCCGCATGAGATCCATCTGACAGGTGATGTTCTAAGCGTGCTAAAAGACACTGACCTCCTCATCAGCGATATATCGAGCGTCACGCTCGACTACCTCTACCTCAAGCCATCGGGGGCTATCTTCCTCTCTGACCGGAGGAATAACCGGGTCGAACTAGAACTCGAGTCGCCGGTGGCAAAGGCTGCTTACATCATTGATACCTCCACTATTAATGAACTTTCCCGGACTATTACAAAGGTTCTCGCCTCGGACGAGTTGTTCGATCGCCGTCAGGAGGTCTGCCGGTACTATTTCGGAGGAATCGCGGCTGGCGAGAGCACAGCCTCTTTCTATCGAGAGTTGGAGCGAACTATCGCTGAGCACGATGAGGCGATTGCCAAACTTTCTCGGTTGCGACGCAGTATTTAATTATTCGAGAGAGCCTGAGCGTTTGAGTAGGGAGTCAAGTGGTCCAGCAAATAATTATTTTGGCTGCCGGAATGGGTACTCGTCTCGGGAAGCCCTGGCCAAAGCCACTCACACCGCTTCGTGACGGGCGCACCATCATGGAACAACAAATGAGCAATATTTCGCTTGCTTTCGGTGAACATGCACGTATTGGTGTGGTCGTGGGTTTTAAGATGGAAATGATCATGGAGGCGCACCCGCGCGCCGTCTTTATCTACAACGAGGTATTTGACCAGACCAACACTAGTAAAAGTTTGCTTAGAGCACTTCGGTCAAGTTGTGATGGCGGCGTTCTTTGGATGAATGGCGATGTCGTCTTTGATCCCAAAGTGCTAGAACGGATCAAACCTCTCATCGAAAAAGACCAATCATTTATCTGCGTCAACACATCCAAGGTCGCCGAGGAGGAAGTGAAATACACAGTTGACAGCCAAGGAAATATTCTGGAGCTGTCGAAGAAAGTAGTAAATGCACTTGGTGAGGCAGTTGGAATCAACTTTGTAGCAGCCAAAGATAAACATGCCCTCATAGCCAGATTAGATGAAGTTTCCGACAACGATTATTTTGAGCGCGGTATCGAGGTTTCTATCGAAAAAGATAAAACCGCGTTCATACCAGTAGATATCTCAGATTTGTTTGCTGTGGAAGTTGATTTCCCCGAAGATCTCGAACGGGCAAATGAGAGCGTCAAATAATCAGTTACCAGGACTATTGCTTCGAATTATTATCATCTAATTCGAAGTTTGCATCGCCCTCTTGAACTTCTTCTTCGACTTCTTCAAATTCGCCGTCAGAAAAATCATCTTCAGTCTCATCGTCTTCACCAAGTAACGCCAATGCCTCTTCGAGAGACATTTCACCATCAATTTCATCTGCCTCAAGGTCCTCTTCGTCATCCTCGAGCAGGATCTCTTCTTCATCTTCCTCATTTTCTGCCGTGAGAGCGACGTCGTCAGCAGACAAAGCATCAATAAGGTCTTCTTTACTCATGCCTTTAGTGTCAATTCCTGACTCAAGAGCAAGAGCCTGAAGTTCTTTGAGAGACATCGCTTGTAGATCATCAATGGTGTACTCAGATTCCTCATCTGCCACGGCGCTCTGCGGTTTTGCTTCGTCAGCAGCGACCTTTGTGGCAGCAGCGCTAACTGCAGCCGCACGCGGTGAATCAGGAGCTGGAGCCTTAGCCTCTTTGCCGCCGAGATTCAGACGACTCATCTCTGCCCATGGATTATCTGAACCTGATTTCTTATCAGCCATCTCTGATCCTTCCTGAATCTCTTGTTTAGTCTCTTACTGCGCTTGATTATCTTGTGAGTCTTGAGAATCACT
>CAZBCF010000036.1:0-12967 GCA_964490435.1 uncultured Bifidobacterium sp.
GGCAGGTCGTGGGGTGGCAGGTCGTGGGGTGGCAGAGGGTTGTTTACTCATCTCGGGATTCTCTCGCGCCATGTCGGGACGTTATCCACTACCTGTGGAAAAGTGGGGGAGCCATACCGAGTACCTACCACCTCGACGCTACCTCACATGTTTCGAGGCGTGGCTACGAAGTAGGAAGTGTTCATCCACAGTTATTTCAGTGATGTGCACAATTCATAGTGAGTAATCCACAAGTGTTCACTTACTAGACCGTGAATGACGCATCGATATTTGACACATGCAGGCAACGATTCGTTCAGGCAGCGCACGTACTGCCGCCACTCGCAACGTGCGAAAGTTACGAGGTGAGCGACAGTAGAGGTATGGAGCATCAGAAAAGTCGACAAGAGTGAATAACTTCGGCTTGATTCTTTTCGTAAGTAGCCGTACGTTCCGCTCAGAAGTCCTCGGATAACCGGTCGCGTATCTGCAAGGGGAAGGCAGATAAGTGAACGTGCGCCCCGAGGACTTCGCTATTTAACAACGGGATGATTTAGAGCGCAGAGAGATCATCTGGTGCGCTGCGACCAACTTTGAAATTCTCAGGCGTTGCCAACTCTTCGGTAAGGGGGAGCGAACCTAATGACTCCCACAAACTATCTCGATATTCGACGCCGTGTAATTCACCTTGGATTCGGAAGAAAGTTGCAGCATCGCGCGCTAATCGCGGTGAAACTTCAAGCCCTAATAATGATGCGAAGATTCGTTGTAACGGTCCCTCAGTTGCTCGT
Organism: uncultured Bifidobacterium sp.; assembly: GCA_964490435.1. GTDB lineage: Bacteria > Actinomycetota > Actinomycetes > Nanopelagicales > Nanopelagicaceae > IMCC26077. The sequence continues at coordinate 771 of CAZBCF010000036.1, forward strand.
CGTCGCCGGGACATCTCGCGAAGCGCTTGAATATGGGGTAATTGGGCGCCGGCTGCACTTGCACTTACTTCGTCTATCCAGCCCTCAATTAAGGCAATAAGCAACTCTAGTTTCTTCAATGCAGAGTGTTGTGCCTCACTCTCTTCTGGCGCGAAGAGTCCATTTTGGATTGCTTCATTGATTGCTTGCGGATCACCGCTGAGCTGTTCGAAATCACCTTGAACTTTGGCGATGTCGATGTGAATACCTGCCGAATATGCACGGACAGATTCGATGATTGCATCCTTCAACCACGGACTCTGTGCGAAAAGTCGCGCTGCAGCAGATTCGCGAAGTGCAAGGTAGTGCAACACTTCGCCAAATGGAATGTTAAGACCATCCGCGTACTTCAAAGCGTTCTCCGGAATCAAGATTGCCCGCACCGGTTCGATTAATGGAATGCCAACATCGCCGGCACCAGTTACTGAATCTGCCGCTCCTTTAAGCGCCTCGCCGAGTTGGGTGGCGAACATGATGCCACCGATCTTTTTCATCATCTCATTCATCTGCGCGAAGATTCCAGCCATCGCAGGTTCAACTTCGGAGGAGAGTGCGGCTCCAACAGCATTACCAAGCGAGTGCGACAACGGTTCGACGACTGCACACCAGGTTGGCACCGTGCCATCAATCCATTGTGAACGTCGCCACGTCTGTCCTGGTAAAGAAGGTGCCGAGAATGCCACAGTTTGATCGAGCCAGAGATCGGCTACTCGAAGGGCATCGAGAGATTGGTTAAGTAATTCACTCGTGATGGCGGAGTCATCACGCACATTTGCCAGTTCACGGACCGTTTCTGGGGCGAGCGTGGAACCATCGCCACCTGAACTGAACGCGCGACCAAGACGCGAGAGCATCTCGCCCAATTGGCTGAAGTCAAAGCCACCAATTCCTGGCTGTTCGCTCACCTATTTCTCACCCCACCTTATCTTTGACTATCTTTGACTATCTTTGACTACCTTCAACTATCTTCAACTATCTTCAACTATCTTCGACTCTCTCTAATTCTCTCTGATTATCTTCTGCGAGGATTCTCGTACACTCCTGTGGATTCCCGAGCGTGGATTCCTGAACTCTCCTTTATACCCGCTAAAACCTCTCGCCACACCTTTTTATTCCCGCTCATTCCCGTTAATTCCCGCTCATTCCCGTTAATTCCCGCTCAGCCAGAAGCGGGTTTTGACCAGGGCTCTTGACCTCACTATTTGAAGCCAGTGCTTGACCCACTATTCGACCCACTCTTTGACCCGCTATTTGACCGTGCCACTGGATACCCTATGCAGGTGTCCGCATTAGTCTGGTGGCTCATCCCACTCGTCGCCTGTACTGGTGCGTTGATATATGTCTGGTGGTCAATCACATCAAAGCGACGTCAGAACACATACAAAACGATGTCAGAGTATGAAACCTTTCGCTCGGCATTTGAAAAGGATGAGGTGAGGTATTCGACCAGTTCGCCAACGACTCCGACTGCGGAGTCTGTCCAGCAGAAAGACGGAGTTAAAAGTAAGACTAGAAGTGAAACCAAAACTACATCTAAAACCAAAACTAAAACTAAAACCGAGTCATGATTCGTCGAGTCCCTCGAATCCACATTCTCTCGATACTTTTCTTAGTTGTCATGGCAATGATGGCCCCATTGCCCTACGTTCTGGTGGAGCCTGGAACTCCAAATGACACTCTAGGTAAAGTAAAAGGAAAGCCGCTCTTAGAGATAACCGGAGAAGAGACGTTTCCAACCAATGGAAAGTTGAATTTAACGAGCATCTGGGTCACGAGCCCTAATTCGCGTTTGCAAACGTTCGAATTACTTCGAGCATGGGTTGATGGTGAACGGGCCGTCCAACCACGTGAGGTGTTTTACCCCAAGGGAACTGATCCCGCGAAAGTGACTCAGGAGAGCGTTGCCGAAATGAAGAGCTCCCAACTCTCTGCACAATTAGCGACCCTTAATTACTTCAGGATGCCGTACAGCCAAAAATTGATTATCAAGGATTTCACGAAGGATTCTCCTAATAAAAGTCTTCTGAAGAAAGATGATCAAGTAATCTCATTTGCCGGCAAAAAGTTAGATTCATCAACCCAATTGAAATCGCTCATCGCAAAATCAAAAGTAAGTACTGTTGAGTTGAGTGTTCTCCGAGACGGCAAAGAGCTAAAGGTTCCAATTACCATCGGAACTAAGAACACGGGCAAAAAAAGCGGGCAAGCAAAGAAGAAGCAGAATTTTATCGGAGTGCTCATTGCAGAGGATTACGACCTACCTTTTACTGTCAAACTAAACCTCAAGAACATTGGCGGCCCCAGTGCGGGTCTCATTTTTTCTTTAGCGATGGTGGATAAGCTCACCAAAGTTGATTTGGCTCGGGGGCGGAATATCGCCGGCACCGGCACGATAACCCCAAGCGGAGAAGTGGGACCAATCGGCGGGATCGAAGAGAAGTTAATTGGTGCAGCCCGCGCTGGGGTAACGCTCTTCATCGCTCCATCACTTAACTGTCCAGAGATTCGCCACGTGCCCAAAGGCCTTCAGGTGGTTCCCGTCGATACGCTCTCTGAAGCCATTGGAGTACTTCTCGAAAAAGACCCAGAGCGATTACCTGTCTGCGGTTAAAAAAGTCATTCTCGCTGGTGTACTCCGCTTCCTGATTTCGGACATTTTCGACGCCGTTTCTCCCAGCCGACCGTTACATTCTCAGGTTCGCACCCCGTAACCGAACTCGGTAGCCTCGCCCCATGACGTTCTCTATGCCCATGGCCAATGGTCCTCGCGGAGGTCGCCGCAGCGTTCTTCCCTTAACAATCACGATATTGGTCGTGCTCGGAGTGATTGCAGTCAGCCTGAGCGGCTTCTACGCAGATTTCCTCTGGTTCCGCTCCGTTGATTACCTCGAGGTGTGGCAGACGACCTTCTTCACACGAGCAACGCTTTTCATCATCACAGGTGGCATAACAGCGCTCCTCGTTATTGCAAATGTTTTGATTGCCTATCGTTCGCGTCCAGTCTTCGCACCTCTGAGCATGGAAGCTGATTCTTTGGAGCGGTATCGCTCCCAAGTCGAACCAATCAAGCGAATCGCGGTCCTTGGTGGATCAGTAGCAATCTTCTACTTTGCTGGTTCTGCCGGATCACAATTGTGGCGGCCTTGGTTAGTTTGGCGTAACTCGACCCCATTCGGGACGAAAGACCCTCAATTCAATCTCGACATCTCATTCTTCGCATTCAAACTTCCGTTCTATCAGGCGCTAATTGGCTGGTTCATCTCCACGATAATCATCGGATTGCTGGCAGCCGCGGTTGTGCACTACCTATATGGCGGAATCCGACCACAGGGCCCTGGAGATCGAACGACTGTTGCTGCCCGAGTGCAGCTCTCGGTCTTACTCGGTTTTATTGTGCTCGCAAAGGCAGTTGCTTATTGGTTTGATCGTTATGCGCTATCGCTCAAAGATGATCGAATCATCACCGGTCTCACCTACACCGATGTCAATGCAGTTTTACCAGCGAAGGCGATTCTTGCCGGAATCGCTGTTATTTGCTCCCTGCTCTTCTTTGCGAACATCTTCCGTAAGTCATGGCAACTTCCTGGTGCAGGCGTAGTGCTTCTTGCGGTCAGTTCAATCGTCATCTCTGGCTTATATCCTGCTGCGATTCAGCAATTCCAAGTAAAGCCAAGTGAATCGACGAAAGAAGCGCCATTCATTGAACGCAATATCAAAGCCACTCGCGCCGCTTATGGAATCGACCAAACTGAAATCGTCGAATATTCAGCAACGGTAAACACTGCCGCTGGTCAATTAGCAAAAGATGTCGAGACGATCAACAACATTCGCTTGATGGATCCGAATGTGATTTCACCAACGTTTCGCCAACTTCAACAGATTAAGCCGTATTACACCTTCCCGGAATCACTTGACGTCGATCGATATGTAGTCAATGGCAAAGTTCGCGATGCAGTAGTGGCTGTTCGCGAGTTGAATATTGAGGGAAACCCAAACCGTAACTGGATCAACGATCATCTCGTGTACACCCATGGATTTGGTTTTGTAGGTGCCTATGGAAATACCCGCGATGCCGATGGGAAACCGAATTTCTTCCTTGGTGATATCCCGCCGACAAAGACTTTAGGTGCCTTTCAGCCACGGATTTATTTCGGTGAGAATGTTCCGGATTACTCAATTATCGGCGGCAAGAATTCCGATTCACCGGTTGAATTCGATTATCCTGACGACGCATCGCCCAACGGAGCGAAGACCTACACCTACACCGGCAAGGGTGGTGTGCCTATCGGCAACTTATTCGCCAGGGCCGTCTTTGCAATCAAATATCAAGAGCAGCGTATTCTGCTATCGAGCTTGATCAACTCCGAATCGAAAATCCTCTTTGAGCGTAATCCACGCGAGCGTGTCGCGAAGGTGGCGCCATGGCTCACCCTCGATGGAGATCCGTATCCGACAGTTGTAGGTGGTCGCGTACTTTGGGTCGTCGATGGATACACCACAAGCGCTGGTTATCCGTACTCGCGCAAGGTGAACCTATCGGCATCTACTGCCGATGCATTGACGACAAACTCCAACGCCATAACCGCGCAACGTGACTCATCTATCAATTACATTCGCAACTCCGTCAAAGCTACTGTTGATGCTTACGACGGAACGGTCACTTTGTATAAATGGGATGACAAAGATCCAGTGCTAACTACATGGTCTAAGGCCTTCCCGGGAACCCTAAAGGAGAAGAGCGCGATTTCGAAGGAGTTGATGTTGCATCTTCGTTATCCAGAGGACATCTTCCGCGTGCAACGCGATATCTTGAGTTCCTATCACGTCCAAAATGCCACTGCTTTCTACGGCGGTCAGGATTTTTGGCGAGTACCTCGTGATCCATCGACATTTGGCGGTAACGCGAGTGCACAACCGCCTTACTACTTAACCTTGAAGATGCCAGGTGAGGCGAAGGAGGCGTTCTCACTCACGACACCATTTGTTCCACGTGGCGGTCGCGAGAACCTTGCCGCCTTCGTCGCGGTGACTGCAGACCCTGGACCAAATTACGGAAAGATTAAGGTCCTGCAATTGCAGCGCAGCACAAATATTGCCGGTCCTTCGCAGGTCTCCTCAAACTTCGAGGCCAAACCTGAAGTTGCGACCTCGCTCTCGCTCCTACGCCAAGGTGGCTCGAATGTCGAACTTGGAAACTTGCTCACGCTTCCAGTGGGAGGCGGATTGCTTTATGTACAACCCGTCTATGTGCGCGCAACTTCGAATACTGCTGCATATCCGCTACTCCAGAAAGTTCTCGTCTCATTCGGTGATCAGATCGGCTACTCGGATACGCTTAAGGGCGCTCTAGATCAGGTCTTTGGTGGCAACTCAGGCCAGAGTTCTTCAGGAGTCGTATCAGGAAGTGGCGATACGACCACGACCACATCGAGCCAGAGCCTTGCTGATGCGTTGCAACGTGCGAAGCAGGCGCTTTCGGAGGCGCAAGCAGCGCTTGTGAAGAGCGACTTCGCCGCATACGGCAAAGCGCAGGATGCGCTGAAACAAGCGATTAACGATGCGATTAGAGCGCAGAATCAGAGCAAGTAAAACTGCTCGCCGTAGCCAAGTTGTCAACAGCCAATTTGGTTGAGTAGGTAGCTGCACCCTACGATGGTGCTACCGACGCGGGGTGGAGCAGCTCGGTAGCTCGCTGGGCTCATAACCCAGAGGTCGTAGGTTCAAATCCTGCCCCCGCTACTAACTAAACTAGCGAAACTAGCGAAACTAGCGAAACCGGCGCAAGCGAAGTGAGTTGGTCACCACCAGCAGGCTCGAAAGCGCCATTGCACCTCCGGCGTACATAGGGTTGAGATTTCCCGAGGCAGCAATCGGAATCCCGATGATGTTGTATACGAAAGCCCACCCCAGATTCTCTTTGATGATTCGGAGAGTTTTTCTGGACAAACGAATCGAATCAACGGCAGCGCCTAACGTAGATCGAATCAAGGTGATATCCGCGACTGCAATCGCACTATCTGTTCCAGTTCCCATCGCCATACTTATATCGGCTGTTGCCAGCGCTGCAGCATCATTGACGCCATCGCCAATCATCATTACTTGCCTTCCAGCGCCTTGAAATTCGCGGACAATCGAGACTTTATCCTCTGGCAAAACATGAGCGCGGTAATTCTTGATGCCAGCCGCGTGTGCAATATGTGCCGCCGCTTGTGGCGAGTCTCCCGTGACGAGGATGCTCTCAAATCCCAGTCGTGTGAAATCTGCGATTGCTGCTGCAGAATCACTCTTGATCTGATCGCCAATTTCAAAGAGCCCACGTGCGGTACCGTCGAGTGATAGCACTATAGGCGAACGTCCACGATCGGTAATCTCATGAATCTTATGGAGTATCTCCGGAGCGTAGCCAGCGGTTCCGTATGCGATTGCTTGGGGTGAACCAATCAATCCCAGATAACTTCTACCGGCTATCTCGACACGACCGGCTACACCTCTACCAGGATGTGATTCAAATTCAGATATCAAGCCGAAATTGCATTTCTCTTGCTTTGCTAAATCGACGATGCTTCGAGCAACGGGATGTTCACTTTGATTCTCAATAGTCCCTGCTATCGCGAGTAGAAGTGATCGCTCGATTCCGAAGGTAGTTACTTCGATAATCTCAATTCGTCCAGTTGTGACGGTGCCGGTCTTATCAAGGAGCAAGACCGGATTTTGGTGCTTGCTACTCGTGCTGCTCGTGCGGCTTGTTTGCTTTTTCTTTTGGGTTTGCTCTAAAACCGCCGGCGTGCGCAGGATAATTCCTATTTGCGCCCCACGCCCTGATGCAACGAGGAATGCGATGGGGGTAGCAAGACCAAGCGCGCACGGACAGGCGATCACAAGGAGCGTGATGGCAGGTGCAACGGAACGGGTGAGATCTCCAGTAAGAGTGAGCCAGGCGAAGAAGGTGATCAGAGCTAGAGCCACTATGGCAGGTACGAAGATTGCTGCAATTCGATCGGCTAGACGCGCGATGGGCGCTTTCTCGCCCTGAGCCTGCACGACCATCTTGGTTATCCGCGCCAACTCAGTCTGCGCGCCAACGCGCTCGGCACGCACGATCACGCTGCCGTTCATATTGATCGTGGCACCGATGACTCGGGAGCCAGGTGCAATATGTACTGGTAGCGATTCGCCGGTGATGAGCGCGAGATCGACATCACTTTCGCCTTCGACAACTACTCCATCGGTAGCAAAAGATTGACCTGGACGCACCATAAAGAGATCGCCAACATTTAAATGCTCGATTGGGGCATGAATCTCCTCGCCACCTCGGAGGATAGTGACCTCTTTTGCACCAAGTTCTAATAGTGATCGGAGCGCTGCGCCGGCGCGAATCTTCGAGCGAGTTTCGAGGAAGCGACCAAAAAGAATGAAGAGCATCACTCCGGCAGCAACCTCGACATAGATTGCACCTGTTTGAGTTGCATGTGCGTAACAAGACCAGCCAAATGCAGCGAGAGTACCTATCGAAATAAGCGTATCCATATTGGCCCGTGGTAAGGAGCGGAATCCAACTCGGTGAATGGACGATCCTGCGATAAAGACGACTGGAGCGCTTAGCGCAATTGCAAGCCAACCCCACGGTTCACTCGTGGGACGAAGAATGTTCCATGTGTCCAAGATTGAATTCATCGCATCATTGATTGGTTGATGAATTGACATGATCATCGAAATGATGATTGTTGGAATGGCAAAAAGGATGGCCATAATTAGTCGCCAGCCAAGTGCAGGAGTCTCTAGGAATTGATTATTGGTGGAGCTCAATACTTCGGCCTGATATCCGACGTTGGTGACAGCCCCGATCAGGTCTCCGATAGATACGGTTTCTGGAGCAGTGATGTGGGCGGTCTCAGTGGCGAAGTTGACGTTTGCGCTGACGCCAGACATTTTATTGAGGGCGCCCTCGATGGTTGCCACACATGAACTACACGTCATGCCGGTGAGTTTGAGATCGACTTCGCGAACATCCACGTTGCTAGATTAGCCCGAACTGCTGGCCACGTATCATTTAATGCATTCTTTAGCCTGCGAAATAGCCCAAGATTTCATGGTGCAACGCGCCGTTGCTGCTAATGCCATTCGCACCATTAGGGCCAGATACGCCCTTGAAATCACTGAATTGCCCACCGGCCTCGTGCACGATGATTGAGAGCGGGGCCATATCCCAGAGCGCCAACTTAGGTTCAAGGGCGCAATCGACTGCCCCCTCTGCTACGAGCATGTGTGACCAAAAATCACCGTACGCTCTCGTCCGCCAGACTCGTTCGGCTAGTTTGAGCAAACCGCCATGAAGTGCGCCCCAGCCATCATTTCTGTTACCAGTTGTTGGTGAGGCAAAAGTTGAGATCGACATCGACGCGTCATCAAGGTTTGCTACCGAAGAGACGCGCAACTTGCGTGGCTCGGATTGAATGGCGCCCAGTTTATGGAGTGGTGTGTTGAGTTGCGCATCAAGTGGGGTCTTGAGCGTCCCGGTCCCAAGTATTCCGCTCGTAATAACTAAATATGCGCCACTACCTTTACTTGCATACCACCGACGAAAGAGCGCAGGAGCGCTGACAACTCCAACAAGCACCTCCTCGCCCTCCATAAGCGCGATTAAACTTGCCCACACAGGAACACCGCGTACGAAGTTCTTTGTGCCATCAATCGGGTCAATCACCCAGTAACGTCCGCTCTTATCTCCGCTACCAAATTCTTCACCAACGATGTGGTCGTTGGGACGTGCAATTGCTAAGACCTCTCGGACCGACTCTTCGATAGCTTTGTCAGCATCGCTGACTGGGGTGAGATCTGGTTTTGTCTCCACATGGAGATCGACGGCAAGAAACCGCGCGGTAGAGATTCGATCAGAAACATCGGCAAGGTGGAGCGCCAAATCGAGGTCAGACATTGAGGTAAGAGCCGAGGGCGATAACTCACTCACGCCGTAAGGTTACTTGAAAGAGCGCTTACGCTGCAGGCGCAGAGAGCGCTCGCGCTACTCTTCGAGTGAAGCCAGAATCTGCCTGAGAGCGTCAATTCGCCCCTGTCGCCCTAAGTTACCGGCCGCCCAGTCATTCAGCGCGCAATCTTGTTCGTTATGTGAACAATTCTTCGGACACTTTCGGGCAACTTCAGCACAATCTGGAAAAGCGGCAACTACATCTGCACTCTTTATATGAGATAAACCAAAGGAGCGCACCCCTGGAGTGTCGATAATCCAGCCACCCCCATCTAGTTCCAGCGCGAGCGCACTTGATGAGGTATGACGCCCTTTCCCGGTGGCCTCGTTTACCTCTCCCGTTTGACGAAGTTCATCTTTGACAATTTTGTTTATCAAAGTTGATTTTCCAACCCCGGAATGGCCGATCAGAACCGTAACCTTGCCCTGGATGAAATCAATGAATTCGGTTGGAGCCCGGTCCTTACGAAGTTGGAAAGTTGGCACATCCATCGTCTTGTAGGTTGAGAGGAATTCCTCGCCTGATGCTAAATCGCTCTTCGTCATCACAAGAATTGGCGTAATTCCCTCAGCGAATGCAGCAACGAGCGCACGATTAACAAATCCGTGCTTTGGATGAGGGTTCTCGGTTGCAGAAACTATCGCCAAGTAATCGACATTGGCTACGAGAACTCGCTCGCTCCCATCATCTGCGCTCCGGCGTAGCACATTCTTCCGATCTTCAATCCGAACGATTCTGGCGAGATTCTCACGCGCTTGATCTGGTTCTGGAATTCCGACGACGGCGACTAAGTCACCAACTACGACCGAACGCCTCCCAAGTTCTCGAGCGGTGATGGCAAAAAATTCGAACCCATCCTCCGCAGCACAAGTCACTCGCCCTCTATCAATGGTTAGTACGCGCGCGTTAGTCGCATCGGCGAATTGTGGTCGATCTTTACTTCTTGGTTTGGTAGACCTAGTTGGGCGAGTGCGAATATCGTCTTCATCGTATTCGCGATGCGTGCGCCCTTTACGCATAGTTATGGTTGCACCAGAATCTGCTTGAGCATCGAATCCCAAAGCCCAGGGAAATCAGGGAAAGTTTTCGTCGTCGTTTCGATGTTTTCGACCAACACATCGGAAACTTTCAAGCCAATCATCGCCGCTGCTGTGGCTAGTCGATGGTCTTCGTAGGTAAGGAAAGTTCCGCCATGCAATCTTGATGGCGCAATCGAGATTGAATCCTCAGCGGCAACTACATTGCCACCTAATTTATTAAATTCTTTTGCTATTGCATCCAATCTATCGGTCTCGTGTAGACGCAAATGGCCGATACCACGCAGATGTGAAGGTGAATCTGCCAACAGTGCAACGGCCGCTATCGATGGGGTCAGTTCACCGACATCGTGGAGGTCGATATCAATTCCATGAATGACGCCCGTCCCGGTTATCGTCAGATCCTCTGCCTGCGAGGTGCTTCCTTTTTTTCGTGAGATAACGGCCCCCATCTCAACGAATATCTCTCGAAGTTGATCACCAGGCTGAGTAGTGGATTTGGGCCAATCTCGAATAGTCACAGCGCCACCAGCAATCATTGCTGCGCCCATGAAGGGTGCGGCATTTGATAGGTCTGGCTCAATCAGAGTCCGTGTTCCTTGAATAATTCCAGGGCTGACTTGCCACGATCTATCATCAATCTTATTTACTCGCACTCCTCGCTCTTTCAACATGGCGATTGTCATCTCGATATGTGGCATCGAAGGCAGACTTCCTCCGACGTGTGTGATTCGCAAGCCGTTCTTCATGCGCGGAGCAACTAACAACAGACTTGAGAGAAATTGGCTCGATTGGCTGGCATCAATCTCGATTTCGCCGCCAATTATTTCGCCATCGCCCTGCAGAGTTAATGGCAGTGCGTATCTGCCGCCATGGTCGATTTCTATCCCTAACTCTTCAAGCGCTTTGATCACAGGCTTTAGAGGTCGTTCATGCGAGCGCGGATCCCCATCAAAAGAGATTTCACCTCGGGCCAATGCTGCTAGTGGCGGGAGAAATCGCATTACTGTTCCAGCGTTTCCTACATCGATGTGTGCTGGCCCACTCATCGGTCGCGGAGAGATTGAAATGGACTCTGGTTGTTGATCAACTCCTAAACCCAGGGCGCGCAGGGCAGAAATCATCAATTCGCTATCACGGGAGTAGAGCGGTTTGTACAGAGTCGAAGGTGCGTCTGCAAGCGCGGCTAGCACTAATGCCCGGTTAGTCACTGACTTGGAACCAGGCAAAGAGATTGTGGCTGCTAACGGATTGTGAGCAGTTGGAGCCGACCAGAGTGGGTGCTTCGCCGTTGCTGGCGCGACTCGGCCCCCGGGTTTTTTCTGTGCAGGCATATGGCTAAGGGTACCGCCTTAGGCTATGGATATGTGCGGCCGTTTTGCGATCTCAAAGAGCCTTGATCAACTTGAGGAAGAGTTTGCTCTTGTTGGTGTGCCCGCACGGGAGCTTCCAGCGAATTGGAATGTTGCTCCGACTCAAGAGGTGTATGTGATGACTGAGGGTCCAAAACTAGAAATCATGAGGTGGGGATTGATTCCCGCGTGGGCAAAACCAGATTTTGTGAGCGCACATACCATCAATGCGCGAAGCGAGAGCGTGCATGAGAAACCATCCTTTCGCAACGCATTTAAATTGCGGCGCTGTTTTATCCCAGCTGATGGCTATTACGAATGGGCAACAGAGTTAGGCAAGTATGAGAGCAAGCAACCGTTCTTTATTCATCGTCGTGATAATCATGCGTTGGCGATGGCTGGTATTTACGAGAATGGAACAGTCGCAATCATCACAAAAGAAGCAACTGGTGCGTTTGCGGCAATCCATAATCGCATGCCACTCTTTCTTCCCTTAGATGAGTGGGAATTTTGGCTGGATTCAAAGGTCACTGATGTGAGTGAGTTGCAAGATGTAGTGCAATCTGGCTTATCGCCAGAGGCTGCAGGCTTGATTGCTGAACCAGTCTCGACGAGGGTGAATAAGATCGTGAATAACGGACCTGAACTCGTTCAACCCATTGAGTTAGGGGAGCAACAAACCCTTATGTAGGGCGGGCGTGAGGTCGGTGGGGAATAACTCACTTGGCTCAGCGGTTACTCAGGGTATGGCGGTAAGGTGTTCAGTTATGGTGAAGCCGTCG
>CAZBCF010000036.1:13067-15125 GCA_964490435.1 uncultured Bifidobacterium sp.
AATGGTCCGGTTACTAGTTCAGAGAAGCTGCCCGCGACTCGAGGCACATCATCCACTTCCTCGGGTGCTCTTGTGCGCTCGGAGATGGCGAGCAGATTCGAGCGCGACGCGCTTCCTTTTCTTGATGCCCTCTACAGCGCCGCATTACGGATGACCAAGAACCCCGAGAATGCTGAAGACCTAGTGCAAGAGACTTATGCGAAAGCATTTGCTTCGTTTCATCAATTCACAGAGGGCACTAATTTACGCGCTTGGCTTTATCGAATCCTCACCACCACATTCATCAACATCTATCGCAAGGAACAACGTCAGCCTTTAATAGCAGATGGCGAATTAGAGGAGTGGCAAATCGCTGAGGCAGCCACCCACACGAGTAATCAGGGAAAGTCGGCCGAGGTCGAGGCCTTGGAGCAACTACCTGACAGTGATATCAAGAATGCACTCCAAGAACTGCCAGAAGAGTTTCGATTGGCAGTCTATTTTGCTGATGTCGAGGGATTTTCTTACAAAGAAGTGGCTGAGATATTAAACATTCCAACGGGAACTGTGATGTCTCGTCTTCATCGAGGTCGAAAATTGCTCCGGGAATCTCTTGCAGATTATGCAAGGGAACTTGGCTACGTGAAGCGAGGTGGCGAGTTATGAGTTGCGGTAATCACCACGAGCTTGCATGCACTGAAGTGCTCCATGCCATTGTCCTTTATATCGATCGCGAAATCGAAGATGCGGCGAACATGCATGCTATCGAGCTTCATATCGAGGAGTGTCCTCCTTGTGCGGCGCGTACTGCACAAGAGGCATTCATCAATCGTCAATTGAAGAGTTTGCTTAATCGTTCCTGCCGCGAAGAGGCGAGTGAGCAACTCCGCGCCAACGTCAACGCCATGATCCAACAATCAGCGAGTCAGAGCTTCGTGCAGTGGAGCCAATCCATCACATATACAGAAATCACAACCGATTCCTTCACGCATACCCGGGTTGAGATTCACGAGCGTTATGAGGAAGAAGAGTAAATCGCACGGTAAATACCAACCAGTAGCGGGTGATTCGAGTAAGTTGTAAGACGTGATTCACACGATTCGTGCAGAGATGGTCGCAAATGTCTTGGAGATATCAGCTATCGCTGGCGCTCGTGTTGCAGTCGGCGATACGGTGCTCTTGCTCGAGTCGATGAAGATGGAGATCCCAGTCTTGACTGAAGTTGCTGGAGAAGTAGTAGAAGTCGCGGTCAATGTCGGCGATGTGATTCAAGAGGGCGACCCACTTGTGCTTATCGAAGTGGCACTCCCGCAAACAGCGTCCCAAAGAACCGACTCACGCACACTAACAAGGGATAGCACGCAATGAGTCCGGAGCGCTTTGTTGGCGCAGTGGGAATCTCGAGAATGACAGTCCGTCATGGTGATACCGCCATCGCGCTAGGAAGCGGTGATGTTCCGGTTCTCGGAACGCCGCAGGTGATTGCACTCGCGGAGAATGCGACAACTACCGCGCTCGCCGAGCATCTTGAGCAGAGTGAAACTTCGGTGGGTGTGCGCGTTGAAGTGGATCACCTAGCGACAGCAAGCGTCGGCGATGAAGTGATTGCGACCGCCACCGTGGTTGAAAGCACCAACAAGAAGATTCAATTTCTTGTTGAGTGTCACAGCGGAACACGCTTGATTGCTAAGGGTTCTATCACCAGAGTGCTGGTCGACCGCGTCTCATTCATCGCGAAAGCCGCTGCGCAAGCCCTTACTCGAGGAAACTCCTAGCCAATTCCTGAGTGACCGATTTACGAGCGGCTTATCTCCCAGCGTCTTATTTCTTGGAGCGCTATTTCTTAGTGGCCCAGAAGATGTCGGCAATCTCATCGATCTTGCCGAGCAGTTTTTCGGCGACCGCAACATCATTAGTTCCCTTTGTTCCCGCTGCACCAGCTAGTTTGGTTGCTTCATTGAATAGCGAGTGGAGTTGAGGGTAGGCCTCAAAGTGATTGGGCTTGAAGTAATCGGTCCAGAGCACCCAGAGATGTTCTTTCACTTGATGCGAACGCTCTTCTTTGATTGCCACCGCGCG
>CAZBCF010000037.1:0-13034 GCA_964490435.1 uncultured Bifidobacterium sp.
GCATCTGACTTCGGATCAGAGGGTTGGGGGTTCGAGTCCCTTCGGGCGCACGTGAATAGTTCATTTGACATTGCACGCAGCAACCTCACTTCAGTATCAGTTCTGGTTTTTGCACTTGGTTTTTTGTCGGCGCGATTCAAGAGTGATATTCGCATTCCTGATGCTGTATATCAAGTAATCTCGGTTTACCTTCTTTTTGGTATTGGACTCAAAGGAGGGGTGTCGTTAAGTAACTCAACTCCAAGCGCTATTTTTCTACCAGCAATAGTTACGCTACTTCTTGCCTGCATTGTGCCATTTCTCGCTTTCGTCGCCCTTACCCGCGTACGGAAACTTTCGGAAGTAGATCGAGGCGCGATTGCTGCCCATTATGGGTCGACTTCATTGGTGACATTTACTGCAGCTTTGGTGTTGTTGGAGAATTCAAATAGGACATATGAGGGCTTTGCCACGACATTATTAGCAATCATGGAGATACCAGGCATTGTTATTGGGATCTTCTTGGCGACTCGACATATCAATCGAAAAGTTGCTTGGTCAACATCTCTGAAAGAAATACTCTTTGGCAAGACTGTAATCCTTCTCATTGGCGGATTGGTTGTCGGTGCTATTTCGGGCTCGGCGGGCTATAACAAAGTCACACCATTCTTCGTGGAACTTTTGCCTGGAGTTCTGGCGCTCTTTCTGATGCACCTCGGCTATCTGGCTGGCTCGCAAATCAAGGCGCTTAAAGAAGTAGGAATCGGATTATTCATCTTCGCGGTGGTATTCCCACTTGTTGCAGGGACACTTGGCGTACTTGGTGGCGCGCTTGCCGGTCTCTCTGTTGGTGGCGCGATGGTCTTAGGTGTGCTCTGTGCTAGCGCTTCATACATCGCCGCCCCTGCGGCTGTGCAAGTTGCTTTGCCTGAAGCGAATCCATCGCTCTCAATTACTGCAAGTCTTGGTGTCACCTTCCCGTTTAATCTGATTCTTGGGATTCCGTTCTTATATTTCATCGCATCAAAAATAGTTGGCTAGCAAAAATGCCCCTCACACCAGGTGATCGCGAATCTTACTTTCCTGCAATCGAGAAAAAGTATGGTGAGAAAATCTCCTACTGGATAACGCAGTTGAAGAAATTGAGAGATGCAAAGTATCCAGAGCAAGTCGCATATTTGCGCGAGAATTATGGTTTCTCTCAAGCCCATGCCAATGCTCTTGTTATGTATGTTCGCGGCTCTAAGAGTTCGCGAAAATTCGAAAAGCCAAAGGACTTTTTTGATTCACTCGACCCTAAGGCAGCCAAAACTGCCAGGAAGATTTTTAAAGCAATTCAGAGTAAGTACCCGAAACTCGAATTAGTGATTGCTTGGAATCAACCGATGTTGAAATTAGACAAGGACTACATATTCGGATTGTCCGTCGCGAAGCGTCACATACTTCTTGCGCCTTGGAGTACGACTGTCTTGCGGAAGTTCGAGCCTAAACTGAGCGATTATCAAGTAAATAAGAAGACTTTTGCCGTGCCCATTGATTGGAGTGTCGACGGTCCTCTTCTACAGGCTATGGCAAGGGCGCGATTGAGCGAACTGAAGTGACCGAAGTGGCCTATACCGTTGAAAAGGTCTATAGTTAGGTAAGTGCGTTTTCTCACTAATCCTCAAGTAGACCAATCTTTCGATCTCACTTATGACGATGTATTCATGGTGCCAAGTCGTTCCGGCGTCTCTAGTCGGATGGAAGTGGATCTGACGCCCAACGATGGCACGGGCACATCACTTCCACTAGTTGTCGCAAATATGACCGCTATTTCGGGTCGGCGCATGTCTGAGACAATCGCACGTCGAGGTGGACTTGCGGTGATTCCACAAGATATTCCATTATCAATCGTCAAAGATGTTATCGAGTATGTGAAATCACGCCATCTATTTTTTGATACTGCTATCACCCTTGATAAGACTTCGACGACTGCGCAGGCGCTATCACTCATTCATAAACGTGCCCATGGAGCAGTTGTGATTGTCGAAGATGGTAAACCAGTCGGAATTGTCACCGAAGAGGATTGCGAAGGCGTTGATCGCTTTACCCAACTCCACCAGGTGATGAGCAAAGATCTTGTGACGCTCGCTGATGATGTACAACCTCGTGCAGCGTTCGATTTCTTAACGGAAAACCGCCGCCGACTTGCACCTGTAGTTGCTGGTGATGGTCAACTCGTTGGTATCTTGACTCGAGTAGGTGCACTTCGAGCGACTCTCTATGCACCTGCGGTCGATGCGAATGGCAAGCTTCGCATCGCTACCGCGGTGGGCATCAACAATGATGTTGCCGATCGCGCAGCGCAACTCATCGAGATGGGTTCGGATTGTCTGGTTGTCGATACCGCACATGGACATCAAGAGAAGATGATTGACGCCCTTCGTGCAATTCGCGCAATCAATCCAAAGGTTCCCGTGGTTGCTGGCAATGTAGTGACGGCTGAGGGCGTTCGGGATTTGATTGAAGCGGGTGCTGACATCATCAAGGTGGGTGTTGGTCCAGGAGCGATGTGCACGACTCGAATGCAGACTGGGGTCGGCAGGCCTCAATTTTCAGCAGTTTTAGAGTGTGCTGCTGAGGCGAAAAAGTTTGGCAAACATATTTGGGCCGACGGTGGTGTTCGACATCCACGTGATGTTGCCCTAGCCCTCGCAGCCGGCGCATCCCAAGTGATGATTGGTTCGTGGTTCGCTGGCACATATGAGTCGCCCGGTGATTTACAACGAGATAGCAGCGGCAGGTTGTTTAAGGAATCTTTCGGGATGGCCTCGGCTCGAGCGGTGCGGGCACGCACCTCACAAGAAGATGCATTTGATCGTGCACGTAAGTCGCTTTTTGAGGAAGGTATTTCAACCTCGCGGATGTATCTCGATCCAGAGCGTCCCGGAGTTGAAGACCTTGTAGACAACATCATCTCTGGTCTTCGCTCTTCGTGTACGTATGCGGGCGCTAAGAACCTTGCTGAGTTCGCAGATAAGGCGGTCGTAGGGATTCAGTCAGCCGCTGGATATGCAGAGGGACGACCCCTGCATTCGTCCTGGAAGTAATTTACAGACTTACCAGATCGACCATCCGCCATCGACCAGGATGTCGGTTCCGGTAATCCATTTACCAGCATCAGATGCAAGTAGCGCACACGCACCCTTGATGTCTTCAGCTAAGCCCGTTCGGTGGAATGCGTTCATAGTTCTAAATTTCTCAACTTGTTCTTTGTTAGTTAACTCATTTGGAATTTGTCCAGGGCAGATGCAATTGACGCGTACTCCGTGAGGTGAGTATTCAGCAGCGAGGGCTTTCGTGAGAACGAGGACGCCAGCTTTCGCTGCCATGTAAGGAGCACCTGAGCGCTTGAAGTTCTCGTTGTAAATACGGGGGTCACTTGCAAGACGTGATGCAATCGAACCGATGGTGATTATCGAACCACTTTTCTGCGGAATCATCACGCGTCCAGCTGCTTGGGCACAGATAAAGGTGGAAGTAAGGTTTTTCTCAAGAGTCCAGCGAAATTCATCAACGTTTCCATCTGGTGCATGAGCAGTGGTATTGCTACCTCCCGCGTTTGCGACGAAAACATCAAGACGTCCCTCTTTACTTACGACCTGCTCTACGAGTAAATCCACGCTTTTTTCGTCTGTCACATCGCACGCGAGCGCCGTTACTTTGAGATTTCGGGCTCGCAAGCGAGCAGCAGTCTCCTCACATAGCTCTGCTCGACGCGAGGCGATATATACGTGCGCACCGAGCTCGGCCATCGCTTCGGTGAAGGCGCTTCCAAGATGTGTACCGCCCCCGGTGACAATCGCGACATGTCCGGTCATATTAAGTAGGTCAGTCATCGATCGATTGCTCATGAAAACTCCCTAGGCTCATTTCTTTTGCCAATCAATCCTATTTCACAGAGAGTTCACAAGGTAGCCCCGCAAGATAGTGGTTGTCCTTCCGGAGACGGTATTGAGGCGGTGGAGTCACTCCACCGCCTCAATGAATTTCAGAGCAAATTCAATTTTCCGGTCGATACATCGTAAAACCCACCAGCAACCTCAAGGCCTTTTGGCAAGAATGGGTTTGTACGTATGCGAGTGAGGTCTATTTCTAAGGCAGCACGCTGATCGGTGACTGTTCGAATTTCCATGCTACGAGTATCGACTCCTGACGCTTCAAATATCGCCTGATGAATCTCTGGCTCGTTGCCAGTAGCCATTTTGCAATCAGTGTGTGGCATCACCAGCACTCGAGTCACACCAAGCAGATGTGTCGCCAACACCAGCGTGCGCAACACATCATCGGTCACTCGAGCACCAGCATTTCGTAGGATCTTCGCATCACCAGGTTTCATGCCAACGATTGCTAACGGTGCAATCCGGGAATCCATACACGTGACAATCGCAAGGCCCCGAGCAGCTTTTCCGCTGAGATCCTCTCTGACAAAGCCCGCTACAAACTCACGATTGGCTGCCTCAAGATCAGAGAAATCAGATGCCATGCGGAAAGCCTAGTCAAGTGCCTTATCGGGCGCCAAATCGCTCTTTTCATTCTTGTTTGAGAGGCGTAATCTTTTGATGTTCTGAATCACCGGAGAATGTATGAGCCAGACCAAGAAGATAATCCTTGAGATATTAGAAAAAGCCGAAATTCCACTTAATTCTGAAGTGCCGTGGAGTATCCACGTTAAGGATGAACGGCTGTGGCAAAGAGTGATGAGCCAAAAGCAACTTGGTTTAGGCGAGGCATACATGGATGGTTGGTGGGAATGTGCTGCTATCGACCAAATGCTAACCAGGTTGCTTGCTGTTGATTTGCGCGATGTGCTCAAACCAAACGTAGCCTTAGCCCTCGCGTTTCTTCGCTCTGCATTAGTCAATCGACAACGTTTTGGGCAGGCTGCGCAGAACGCGAAGTTTCACTACAACATCGGCAATGATTTATATCAGAGAATGTTAGATAGCGAGATGGTGTATAGCTGCGCATACTGGGATGGGGCGACAACCTTAGATCAAGCACAAATCAACAAGCTCGATTTGATCTGTCGAAAGTTACAACTCAAACCAGGAATGACAGTTCTGGATATCGGATGTGGCTGGGGCGGGTTCTTACGGCATGCAGTTCGTAATTATGGTGTCAAAGGAGTTGGGATCTCACCAGCCAATGAGCAAGTGAGGTTAGCAAGAGAGCTTTCATATGGATTAGATATTGAATTTCACCAAAAAGATTATCGTGAAATAACCGGAACGTTCGACCGGGTAGTTTCCGTGGGGATGATGGAGCACGTCGGGCCAAAGAATCTGCAGACCTTCTTTAATAAGTGCGACGACTTGCTTAGTAAGGATGGGATTATGCTCCACCACACTATTGGTTCGACTTACTCAAAGAATGTCACCGATCCATTCTTTGATAAATACATATTTCCAGGCGGCGTGCTCCCCTCACTTGCTCAGATCTCGCGGGCTGTCGAGAAGAAGTTGATTGTCGAAGATGTTCATAACTTTGGGCCGCATTACGATCGCACCTTGCTTGCCTGGTGGGGGAATATCTCCCGCCGTTGGTCTGAGGTGCCGCAGTATGGGGAGAGATTTCGACGGATGTGGGAGTACTACCTCTTGGCCAGCGCCGCCGGCTTTCGCGCTCGCCGCCTCCAGCTCTTCCAGGTCGTTTTGCGCAAAGAGGGCCATTTGGGCGAGTACCACTCGGTCAGATAGTAGGGATTTCCTTAGAAACCATCAGGCGAACTTTCGTTTTATCCGCTGTCGTGGCGATAATTGACCATGCAAAGGAGCCTGTTCAGAGCGATCGCCTCACTCATTCTGCTCGCACCTTTTATGGTTGCGGTGCCCCTCTCTGCTCAGGCAGCCGTGGACCCTGATTCATATGCCGTCATGCAGTTCCGCGATGACATCGATCCAATTTCAGGTAACTATTTATATAAAGTCGTCGGGGCTAAGCAAACCCCATGTGGATCTGAATACGAAGACTTGTGGGACGACCCCGCATGCGTTCCTGCGACGAGCACCCTTCAGGTTTACAACTACCTACCTTTATGTGCCGATGAGAAAGTATTGAATTGCATTGACTCAGTAACATGGATCAAATCTGATGGAACTGAAGTGAAAGGTGCTTTCAAAGAGAGTCGCGGCACGGTAGACCCAGACTTCACATTTTCTCGACAAGAGAAATTCAATGTAGGCGCATCAATAACTCCGCAAATTTTTACCTTCGCAGGCTTGTCTCATAGCAAAGGAACTTCTTATGCGGTGACTGGCCATGTCACTCAAGACATCGTGAATGGAAAACCATCAGCGCCAAAAATTGTTGCCTCTATCGCCCCTGTCTATTCAGAGAATGTTTCGCTAGATGACAAAGAAGCAAGAACCGACTGCTTCAATGTCAATGCCAATGATGTGAAGTGTTGGAAATTTGCAAGTAGTGACTCAGGAGTAACTTTCAAATTGAACATGAAGTTACTGACGAAACCTCAGGGATGGATCTCTGGTCGCGTTACATCGCCGAAAGTTACTATTGGAACTGCAGACGCATCAAAGCGTTTTGACGTATCAATCTCCGGTGCAAATCTTTCGATTCCAATTCTCACCAAACGCTATGACTACTCGGTTGCATCAGAGCAAACTGCTTGGACAAAAATTGCCGGTGCTATCAAAGATTTAGGCACTTATACCTGGGACAAAATCAGCTCCGTTGGTGGAGAATTGATAGTTCCCTACGGGCCTAATTTCTTTAATACTTTTAATCAATTAGTGGCAATTGATCGTCCAAGCGATGGGAAACCAGCCGGTGTTGGTAAAGAATACGATGTCGCTGATCGCCTAGCCCAGGTGTGGCGAGTTGTTCTAGATCCTACAAATACTCCAAGTGGTGTGAGTGGTTGCTCTGCTACTGATTTTCAAGGCTTTGTAAGCTCAAACGCAATGACATACGGAACTGCGCTACCAAAATATGACGGTTCCACGATGAGTTATGACGTCGCATCACCTCACTACAACCCAGGTGGCAAGGATTACGATGCTGATGCATTCAAGGGTCGATACGACTTGCTTTTGACTGAGGCATACGCCAAGTGTGTCTGGGGTCTTAAGGATGGAGTTCCCAACGTTTCGGTAGAGGTCCAAAAGACCGATGGCACTCTAGATAACAGTGTCAAAGTTACCGGAGCGCTCAACCCATCAACCGGGCTCTACGAATTCAGTGCCATCGGATTCACTTTCAGTAGTCCGAAGATCAAAATCAAACTCTCGGCACCACCAACGAAGGATGGCACGCCAACTGTCACTCAGGCTGCACCAGCTGCAAAGCCAAAAGCATCAGTTCAAACAATTAATTGTGTTAAGGGCAAAATCACCAAGAAGGTAACTGGGGCAAGTCCGAAGTGCCCAGCGGGCTTCAAGAAGAAGTAACAGTTAGCTGTTAAGCAGCGAATGAAACGGTTTGATAAGCAAGTGTTGCTATCTTGCCTGGAACCTTCCCGGAGTTATCAACTCGAATCGCCTTGCCTTTGTTATCGATAAGAGAGCGCGACTTTCCATCAAAGTAGATGGGCGCTCCAGTAGATGTCACTATTGGATTGCCTTTTGAGTCGAAGAGTTGTGCGTTCAGGCCAAGCACCGCTGTTTTCCCTGTGGGATCTTTGACCGTTGTTTTAGTGGCACCTACTTTGATGGGTTCAAAGGTTTCCCATTTGCCGAGGGCCATCGGTTTTCCATCGGTGCCAAGGATTGCGCGACCCGAAGAATCGGTAATTTGCCCGTTGGGGTTAACTCGACATGGCTTGCCGTTCTTGTCTACAAGCGGAAGACCATTGCTCATGAGCGGAGTTGCATTGACGCTCAAAATTGTTGGGCGACCATCGGGGCCAAGAACAGTGTTTCCACCTTCATCAATGAGTGTGCCACCGAATCCAAACTGAAGATCTTGTCCTTGCGCGCTCTTGATTTGGGCGAGCTTTGGTGACGTAACAGGCATACCAGCGGCGCCGGTATAGACGGGCTGTCCCGCCACAGTGAGAACTTGGTTATCGCTGTTGAGGATTGGTTGTCCGAGGAATGGCTTCTTGTTGGCGCCAAGGGCGGCGTTTCCATCAGCATCAGCCATAGGAGTGGCCAAGATTGGTTGCTTGGTCTTTTCATTGGTAATCGTCTCGCCCAGCGCATTTGTTAGTGGTGGCGCGTAGACGATCTCGCCATTCTTGGCCAGTAGTGGTTTCCCACTCTCATCAAGCAGCGGCACGGCCATGATGGCATTTCCGTCAGCATCTGTAAGCGCCTCCTGGCCAGCAATGGTTACAAGTTTTGTGTAGAGCACCTTTCCTTGATGCTCCACCGGCTTTCCACTTTGATCAAGGGTTGGGGTCGCCATAACAGGTTTGCCATTGCGATCAGAGAAAACAAAGTTTCCTTGTTTGACAACCGGCGCGGTCGTAAGAGATTTGCCAGAGGAATCTTTTACTTCATCACCATTCGAATCGGTGACATTTAACAGGATTACCGGCGCAGCAGAAGCTTTTTTCTTAGGCGGAGGTGGTGCTTTTTTGCCCCCATCGCCTCCGCCACCAGCAGCGGGAGTATTCGCGGGAGGTGGTGGGGCAGCGACTTGGAAGCTCTGGCCAGAAGATGAGCGTGCTAACTGACCGACTGCTTGTCCATTTTGATCGAGCGCCACGCCATTCTTGATTTGCAACGCATTGGCATCGTAGGCAACAAAGTTCGCCGCCTTGGCCATAGTCGCATTTCCTTCTAATGTGTTAACCACCGTTCCGAGGCAACTTGCAGGTGGGGGATTCGCAGCACATTCAGCGCGATATGTCCCCGCATTGGTATTCGTCCCGCCAGTGTTGGGATAGATGCAGTATGTGCCACTAGGCGCTACTACTTGGTTCGCTGGGCAGGTAACCGCGACACCAGCGGAACCACCACCAACGTTCTCGCACTCTATGGCGGTAACACGAACTGAACCATCTTTACATTTAATAGTGGCTACTTGGTTTACTACGCCACCAGCAGCGCCGGTGCTCTTGCAACCTTTGATGCCCTCGTCATAGAAGAAGCCCACGCCACAATTAATCCAATTGCTTGCGGTATTTGCAGTTGTTGTTGGTGTTTGAACTGCAACACTCCCTCCGCAAGCGGTTGTGACCTTGTTTGCAGCCGCTGAACAGTCAATCTGACCTGTGTTAGAAACAATTGGGGCAATACACGAACCATTTGCATCACGAATCATTCCGCTCATACAACCTGTTGCGTTAGTGCCACCTTTGACAGCGCAGGAGTTGTTCGTGGCATCGTAGGTACCACCGACAGTCGCGCAATTGCCAGCGATTTGACTACTACTTGCGCCAGTGCCACCACCTATGAATGCGGCGTTGTTGCACTGTTCGACCGTGTATACGCCACCTTTGCAGTTCATCATCGTGGAACCTGAGGAAACTGTTCCCTTAGATTGACAGGTTGGATTTGTTGCGTTCGCGGCAGCGCTGCAATCAACAAATGTGCCACCAGCTGTTATCGCTTTACAACTATTGGAACCTTGATCATAAAATTGACCGCTAGCGCAGTTGATGCCCGCAGTGCCAGTTCCAGTGCCAGTTCCAGTGCCAGTTCCAGTGATTGCTCCACCACATGCCGCGAGTGCTTTGTTCGCCGAAACCGTGCAATCGATGGTGCCTTGCGCATTCGTTGTGCCAACCACTGGCGCGATACATGCTGTCCCTTGTTGGTTCGGGACCATGCCGTTCATGCAATTTAATCCTGTACCGGTGCCAGCTCCTGTACCTGCACTTGTAGTGCTCTTACACCCCTTGATGCCTTCATCGTAAAAAGTTCCGGCACCACATTGTTGGGCGTTCTGATTCTGTTGCGTGTTTGTATTAACTACACCGGTGGGAGGAGGTGTGCAAATGGTGCCAACTGGAACCTGGACACCATTACAGTTGAACGTGGCTTGAGTATTCGTACCCGTTGTTCCTGCGGGTTGAGTGTATGTACCCGTGCCAGTTCCGGCACCAGTGGTGGTCTCAACGTGCCCTGCCATGTGATTTGCGTTTGCGCTAGGAACTCCGAGCAAAATCAGGGAGAGGGCAAGTGTGAGTGTTGAAGCGAGGGCTGACATACGCTTCATCAAAACCTCCGGGATCGAGGGATAGGTTTTAAGGATACTCCCGCACGTATATATAAGGAAAAGCCCCCAAGGGTTATCCCTCGGGGGCTTTTCTGAGAATTGCTGGTGTTCGCTGCTCTGGCTTATTCCATCGGCCCAATAACAATTGCTTGGTCGCTTGGTTTGGCGACGAAGCGAGCATCCTTGGCCGGGTTTAGGTGGATTCCGGCGGTTAAACCGGTGCCAGCCTCATTGTCTCGATAACCGATGATGACCTCGCCACGGGCGCGACCAGCGGCTACGAGCTGGGCGTAACTAATTTCTCCGGAAGCGACGTAGTAGTTGATCGGCTTCGCGCTCAAATACACCCCGCCGGGGCCAAAGAGTTGTTGGAAGATGGGCGAGAGATGTGGTGATTGTGAGAGCTGGGTCATCATCAAACTAGCAAGCCGGTCGCTGACTACGAGGTCTTCAACTGCAACAACGCGAGCTAATTCGACATTGTTGCTGTCAAGAATCTCGGCGATGATTCGCGCGCGGCCATTGCCGAAAGCGCCCCATTGTTTCAACGTATTCACTGCAAGCAGTGAGAGCAATGTCTGCGCATCTGCATCTGCTGGCGTGGTCTTTCCACGATAACCGAAGAGAATGACCTGATCAAAGTTAGAACCAGGTAGCACTGCAGCAAGCTCGTTGAAACTTCCGTCAGTAGCGCGGGTTAGTACCTGCATGTTTGGCATGCTCAAATCCTTGAGTTCGTCAGCGGTCACTCGTGAAGCCTGTGCCATGACAAGGGCTGCTGAACCAGGAGTTGCATAACTACCGATTTCGCGAAGCACCTTCTTCGCCATCGAGTTCCATCCGATTACAAGAGTTTGTGATGGTGGTGTCTTCGGTGCTGCGAAGAGAACTGTTTGCGGTCCAAAAGTGTCGAGATTAGGACGAGGACCACTCCATACGATGCGGTCGTCATCTTCGGCAATCGCGATTACGGAATCAGTTGCTTCAATCACCGTTGACATTGGGGGATAGAGCCAAATGGCGCCATCGGCCCTACGTAAACCAATCAAAGAAGCATTCGCGTAACCCAAGAGCGCTTCGCCGAACATCTTGCCGGCGGCCTCTCCTGCGGGCTGGTAATACATTTCATTGCCTTCAAAATCGAGCAAATCAAGGTAAATAGCGGCAAGTCCGGGCTGGCGACAAGCATGAGCGGTGACCTGTGCGATTAACTCTTGGGATTCAACTGTGACTACTCGCCCCTGAGCACTTTGCATCAGCGCATTTGCAGCCGCCGAATCATTCACATCTGCAATCACAACAGTCTTGGAATCTGGCGCAAGGTTAGCGAGAGCAGAGAGAACACCAGTTACTGAACCTGGAGTGCCTTTCGTACCAAGGACGATGATGCTTTTTGCCGTTGCTACCGACATTTCAGCGAGAATCTTTGGATTCGATGGTTCCACAGATCGAGTAATGACGTGGGTATGTTTCAACTTACCGACCCGGTTCTTGATCTCATCAACCATTGTCTCTTGCGGTGTAGGAGCAAGGACTACGGCTGTGCCTGGGTTGTTCTCATTGGCTACATCGAGTTGTTGCAGAATTGAATAGACCTGTGGGCCCCAACCAAGGATCATCACGTGGCCACTTTCAACTACCGGCCCTTTGCCTCGCTTCAGATCAGTAAGTTTCTTGCTTGTGGTTGCGGTAATAAATGCAAACATCGCACCACCCGTGACAAGGCTGGCGATGGTAATAAGGATGCTGAACGAACGGCCTTCCCATGTGCCGGTGCCGAAACCACCCTTGCCAAGCACTGCCCAGAAGGAATTGAAGAGATTTACAGGCGAAGGATTCTTGTTCTCGCTATTACCTACACCATCCGGATCGAGTTCGAGGTAAATCCAGAAAGGAATACTGAGGATTGCTGCGGCGAAGAGCAGCCAACCAATGAGCACGACTGGACCACGAGCAAGTGTGTTGTCGAAGCGGTATCGGAGTTTGCGTCGGAAAGAATCTTTGTTAGCAGGGCTGTTCGAGCTACCTGCGGATTGCGCTCCGTAAGAACGTTCGTTACCTGATGGCGTACTCATATATCTGCCTTTCGAAATCATGTGTCTGGAGGTCAGGGTACTCGCCGGTGGCCTATTCGCCCATAGCCCACCAAGACTTTTATCGGATTCTCCCCCCTAAATTACGTGGGGAAAACCCATGAGTTTCGGCGACTTTCTTGCTCACATTTATCGTGGGTGGATACCCTTTCGGGTAAGCATAAAGAAATGAGAGCGCCATGACGAATTACCCGCGACCGCCAGAACCGAACTCCGCACGTGGGCCACAGGCCACAGGAGCGCGTGGGCCACAGGAGCCGCAGATGAATGAGAATCGCGGTATCGGTGATAACCCGTTGGCAGATCCTGGTGTGCGCCTTGTGCTGTCTATGTCGCCTCAAGACGGATCAATTAAGGCGTTGCCTGACAATTTAAGTTTTGAACCACTTTCAAACGGTGCTGTGCGTATTGCTTTCCCTGACGGATCAGTGCGCGAATTAATTCCCGGTGTTGAAGGTGAAGGAAGAATGATCACCACGCTCGCTGATGGAACAAGAATTCAATCTGATTTAACTTTCGGCGAAGGACAAGTAAGCGTCTCCTCTATTTCGACAACGGGCGAAAAGACATTGCTCTCGCTAAATGAGAATGGCGCCAATATGCAACGCGTTACGGCTGATGGTGAGGTTTCGAGTTTTATTCCAGAGAGCGCACCTGAATTGATTCAAGGTTTTCGTGAAGCAGAGGCATTTTCACAGGAAGAAGAAATTCGCCAGCAATCCGACTTTCAAGATAATCAACAGTTCGGTGAGTGGAACAACTTTGGTAAGCCAGCAGATTGGCAACCAGAAGGCAATT
>CAZBCF010000038.1:0-6338 GCA_964490435.1 uncultured Bifidobacterium sp.
CGCGACATTCACCTTGGCAAGGTGATGCGCTACCAACTGCGCTACATCCGCATTTCGTGCCCCTCGATAGCGGGGAGCGACGAAGGCGAAATCTACCGCAGGGGCAGGGGGTAGGGCGAACCCGTCGATGAGGGGAGCGCTGGGCTACGGTGGGGAGCATGGAGTGTGGATTCTTTCGCCACGGACTATGGGCACGTGAATTAGTCGAGGTGTCGGATGATCCTGCCGTTCTTTCAGATGGGAACTTCTGGGCGGTTCTCATTACCTACGAAGGCGCGAAAACCTTTGCACGATTCGCCAACGTGCGAAGAGATGCGAGCCTCGATTTCTATCGACGGGCCGGCGGAGTGACGTGGAATCCTCCCCACACTCAGTGGCGAACTTCGCTTACAGAAAAGGAATATCTCGCAGCCGTCATCAGGGTTCGTGAAGCGATTGCACGGGGCGAGGTATACCAAATAAATCTCTGTCGGATTCTTGAGACTGAAAGCACAATGAGCAGTCTGCTTGGTGTCATCCCACGTCTGAATACTGATAATCCAGCGCCATATCTCACCTCGCTCGAACTCCCTGGTCTTTCGATTGCTTCGGCATCACCAGAATTACTTCTTCGTCGGACTGGTTCGACTATCACTTCAAGTCCGATCAAAGGAACTGCGAAGAGACGGGATGAGTTCCTTGAGAAGGATCGTGCAGAGAATGTGATGATCGTTGATTTAGTCCGGCATGATTTTGGGTCAATCTGCAGAACCGGGTCAATACACATCCCGCGCTTACTCGACATCGAAGAACATCCTGGACTTGCGCACTTAGTCTCAGATATCGAAGGAGAACTCACGCCAGCCACTTCCTGGAGTGAGATCTTTGATGCGCTCCTACCTGCTGGATCCATTAGCGGCGCTCCGAAATCCTCAGCGCTCACATTGATTGCCGAATTAGAGAGAGCCGCGCGTGGCCCATACTGCGGTGCGATTGGTTGGGTACAGGGAGATCGCGCGGAATTAGCGGTGGGAATCCGCACATTCTGGTTATCCAACGGGATACTCCGATTCGGAACTGGCGCGGGCATCACCTGGGGCTCTGACCCGGAGTTGGAGTGGGCTGAGACTCAATTAAAGGCGAGTCGTTTACTATCGATAGTCAGTAACGAGTAGTAGCGAGCGAATGGTTGTGTAGGAATGTCGTGGTTATGGCTTAATGACCAATTGGTCGAAGAAGGCGCGCAACCGCTTCTTCCTGCAATCGATCGTTCATTCTTATTAGGAGAGGGCGCGTTCGAGACGATCCTCACCATAGGCGCAAAAGCCGTCGCCCTTGATCGCCACATCGCACGCCTTCACACCGGCGCAGAGATCCTCGGCATCAGCGCACCGAGCAAGGATGCGATTGCCATTGCCGTCACAACTCTCTTACATGCGACCTCTTCTATCACCTTAGGTCGAATGCGCATCACGCTCTCTGGTTCAGGTACGTTCATGATCACGCACCAGGTATATAAAGAGTGGAGCGAACCGGCCCGGCTTGTCACCTATCCGCATCCCTTCAATGCCAAATCGCCGCTACAGAGAGTGAAGTCCACCTCGTACGGCGAGTACCTGCTTGCCTTCAAATACGCACAGGCTCGCAACGCAGATGATGCGCTCCTCTTCAACACCGAGGACCTGGTAATGGAATCAAGCACAGCAAATATCATCGCGCTGATTGGCGGGCGCTGGGTTACCCCGCCCTTGTCAGCAGGACCGCTGCCTGGGATAACTCGCGAATTACTCCTCGAGTGGGAGCAGGTAACTGAGCGGAATCTGATTTTTGAGGAATTGCAAAGGTGCGAAGCTGTCGCGCTCATCTCTAGCCTTCGGAGTATTCAACCCGTAGGCGAAATCAATGGTCGAAAATACAAGATCACCGGAAAGGTGGAGGAAATCTCCACTTTATATAAGAGGTCTCTGGCCGGTAACCTGAACCCGTGATAAAGAGGTTTCGGGCAAAGGCGAAGACAACCGCAGCCGGAGAGTTTGCGTGGCGAATTGGCGTTGCGGTTCTGGGCGGTGCGATCACTGTTCTGGGTGCGATCTTTCTCATCACTCCAGGCCCAGGGTGGTTAGTTATCTTTGCCGGCCTCGGCATTCTCGCCTCTGAATTCGCATGGGCTGAGCGCGCACTCATCAAAACCAAAATGGTCGCCCTTCAGGCAGCACAACGCGCCCTACCGCCCGGAAAACGCAGGCTCTACCTTTCAATCGCCGTCGTCGCGATTGCGTTGGTCGTTGCCATTCTCTTCGCAATCCGCCGTAATTTCGCCTGAGCCCTAGCGCTTGCGCGATAGGCTTTCGAATTATGGCTGCAGTAGAAATCACCCTCGATGGATTGAAGCAAGCGGTCACTATCGAGAAGTACACCGGCGAAATCTTCGCTGATCGCCCCAACGTGATCGCGCTGCGCATCAATGGTGAACTTCGCGACCTGAACACTGTGCTCGTCGAAGGTGATCTCGTTGATACGGTGACGATTGGGTCAGCCGACGGACTTGCAATCCTTCGCCATTCGAGTGCACACGTACTCGCTCAAGCGGTGCAGACGCTCTTTCCGGGCACGCGGCTTGGCATTGGCCCGCCTATCAAAGACGGGTTCTACTACGACTTCGATTCTGAACGCGCTTTCACACCAGATGATCTCCGATTACTTGAGAAGGAGATGGCGAAAATCATCAAGGCGAATCAACGCTTTCGCCGCCGGGTCGTCACTGATAAAGAAGCGCTCACTGAACTTGCTTCTGAGACCTATAAATGCGAACTCATTGCTATCAAATCTGAGGCGATCGATGAATCTTCGGTCGAAGTCGGTTCCGGTGAGTTGACTATCTACGACAATCTGAATCGAGATGGACAGATTGTTTGGAAGGATCTTTGTCGAGGTCCGCACCTGCCAACCACAAAGTTAATCCCAGCGGTCAAACTGATGCGCTCATCAGGCGCATATTGGCGCGGCTCAGAGAAGAATCCGATGCTCCAAAGAATTTATGGCACTGCTTGGCCCAGCCAAGGAGAGCTCGATGACTATCTACATTTCCTCGAAGAGGCAGAGAAGCGCGATCACCGAAGGCTTGGAGCCGAACTCGATCTCTTCTCATTCCCTGAGGAGATCGGTTCGGGTCTTGCCGTCTTTCATCCGAAGGGTGGCATCGTTCGTCGGGCGATGGAGGATTACTCGCGCAAGCGTCATGAAGAAGAGAATTATCAGTTCGTTTACTCACCACATCTGACCAAGGCGGCGCTCTTTGAGACCTCTGGCCACTTGGAATGGTATGCCGAAGGCATGTATCCGCCGATGGTTCTCGATGAAGAACGCAATGGCGATGGAAGTATCAAGCGCGCTGGTGCTTCTTACTACATGAAGCCGATGAATTGCCCATTCCACAATTTAATCTATCGATCACGAGGTCGTTCTTACCGAGAGCTACCGCTTCGCCTTTTCGAATTTGGCACCGTTTATAGGTACGAGAAATCTGGCGTCATCCAGGGTTTGACCCGCGCTCGTGGATTCACCCAAGATGATGCGCATATCTATTGCACGCCAGAACAGATGCCAGATGAATTAGATGCGTTGCTCACATTCGTCCTCAACCTACTTCGAGATTATGGACTGAATGACTTCTACCTCGAATTATCCACTCGCAATGACGAGAAGTTTGTGGGCGCAGATCATGATTGGGCCGTTGCAACCGAACGGCTACGAGAAGCAGCCGAGCGACAGAATCTGGAATTGGTCCTCGACGAGGGTGGTGCGGCTTTCTATGGCCCTAAGATCTCGGTTCAAGCCAAGGATGCAATCGGTCGCACCTGGCAAATGTCGACCATCCAAGTTGATTTTCAACTGCCAACTCGCTTCGATCTTGAATATGTCGGTTCCGACGGGGCCCGGAGTCGACCGGTGATGATTCATAGAGCGCTCTTCGGCTCAATCGAGCGGTTCTTTGGCGTACTTACTGAACACTACGCCGGAGCGTTTCCGCCATGGTTGGCACCGGTTCAAGTTCGCGCCATTCCCGTGGCTGACGCTTTTTTACCTTACCTTGAAGAGATTGCAGCCACGATGCGTCGGGCCGGAATCCGAGTCGAAGTAGATAGCAGCGACGATCGAATGCAGAAGAAGATTCGAAACGCTCAGGTCGAGAAGATTCCGTTCATGATCATCGCTGGCGAAGTCGATCAACAAGCGCAAGCGATTTCGATCAGATATCGAAACGGCGAACAGAAGAATGGCATTCCAATCGCTGCTGCTATAGCCGAGATTCAGAATGCGATTGACAGCCGGATACAGGTATAACGGTTCCGTGATGTCTAAGGTTGGGGATCAGTGGGAGCGGATTTGGACTCCCTATCGCAAGGAGTACAACGAGCAACTTTCGCGAGGTAATCTCGAGTGCCCATTTTGTCGAATACCAAACGAACCAGATGAGCAATCTCTAATACTTGCTCGAAGTAACCATGCGTTTGTTGTGCTCAATCGATATCCATACAACCCTGGACACCTATTGATCTGCACCTTTCGCCACGTGGGGGAGTACCTCGATTTGACTGAAGTCGAACTATCAGAGATCAGCACTTTAACTAAGGCGGGTTTGCAGGCGATAAGGGCCATTAATAGTGAGGTGAATTTCAACATCGGCATCAATCAGGGGCGAACTGCTGGAGCCGGAATTCCAGATCACTTTCACCAACATATCGTCCCTAGGTGGCGCGGTGATTCAAACTTCATGCCCGTCATTGGCGGTACCAAGGTGCTCTCACAGATGCTGGGTGAGACGCATGAGATCTTGTCGAAGTTATGGCCGAATCAGGGGTGATTCTCGGCAACCTGTTCGAGATAGGTAAGCAACTCCATGCCACCCAGATGCAACTTTGCTGAGAATGGAATGACCGGCACGAACAGTCCGGTTGCGAAGCGTGGTTCTTCTAGATCGGCGATACTTGCCACGTATTCATCGCGAAACTCCTGAACCAAAATTCGATGGTCTGCATCACTGGGCTCAATCTTCAAGGAACCTGATGAGTAGTCGCGAATGACCATCGTCTCGAGATCGATGAACGCACAAGGCTTCCCATGTTCGTCGTGTAATACCAGGAAAGGAGTCACACCTTCGCCAAACATTCGGCGCGCGATCAAAACCGCTTCATCAAAATCACTCTCGGGGTCTTCGATCTTGGTGATGACAATAGCGCGAGGTATCTGGAATTCGCATACCTCCTCCCACGCCTTTATTAGCGTGTTCGGGGCGCCGTCTACAGCGCTAAATGCAAGAACCACAGCGGCGAATTCCGCAAACTCGTAAGCGAGCGCGTCGTCATGGGCAATCGAGACCGAGAACGAATCGGGGATAACTGCCGCTACCCCCTCTAGATCTGCGCTGGGATGGCCGATTATCGCGATGCGCGTACCGTTCAAAGAAAAGCCTGTCGAACTCATAAGTAGAGCCTACGATGTATCTACCATGTTGAGCTCTTTCCTGCGCACCCCGGTCGCACGTGTTGTCGAACCAACCGCGCGCGCCTTGATCAGGCGCAGGGTGACGCCAAACCAAATAACTCTGCTTGGCTCCATCGGCACAATTGCAACTTCACTAATCTTCTTCACCCGCGGAGAACTCTTCTGGGGCACCATGGTGATGCTTGTCTTTATCTTTAGTGACTTAGTTGACGGCACTATGGCGCGACTAAGCGGTACAACCTCACGCTTTGGTGCCTTCTTAGATTCGACCTCAGATCGCGTAGTCGATGCTGCGCTGATTGGAAGTGTCAACTATTACCTGTATACCCAGAATGATTCTATGGAGTTGATTGGCTGGTTGGCTCTCGCTGGGGGCTTCTTGGTCTCCTATGTAAAAGCGAAAGCCGAAGCATCAGGCTTCACCTGCGAAGGCGGGTTTGCAGAGCGCGCCGAGCGAACCATCATTCTGCTTGTTGCTTGCGGATTTGCAGGTTTGGGGATTCCTTATGTTCTGGCTATTGGCATCTGGGCGCTCACACTTACTTCATTCCTAACGGTTGGTTACCGAATTATGCAGGTATGGCGACAGCGATGATCAATCAGATAATTGGCTTCGCCTACCTTCTGGGATGGAAGATCGTTCGTATCCTTCCGGAGAGACTGGCTTATGGGATGTTCGCGCGAATAGCCAATCGATCGGTGCGCAAGAAGGGCAAGGCTTACCAGCGACTTCGACAAAACTTATCGCGAGTACGCCCTGACTTAGCCGGTCCCGAACTAGAACAACTCACCGCAGCGGGTATGCGCAGTTATCTTCGATATTGGTGTGATGCTTTCAGGTTGCCTTCGTGGAA
>CAZBCF010000038.1:6438-11846 GCA_964490435.1 uncultured Bifidobacterium sp.
GCCCACGTTACCTACACTTCTCGCGGCATCCACATCAAGTTCTCTCATCCTTTGACTTCATCTGCTGATGATGAACAAGCGAAGATTCGGGATTTAATCCAACAGACCGCTGATTTCTTCGCTGAAGGCATCAGGGCTACGCCAGAGGATTGGCATATGCTCCAACGGATTTGGATTGAGCGATGAATGACACGCACGATCGAATGACACGAGCGTTGAAGATCGGCATGGTTTCGCCATACGGTTGGGATTTACCAGGCGGAGTTCAGGCTCACATACGAGATTTGGCGATGTATTGCATGGCACAAGGCCATGAAGTGGCAGTTCTTGCCCCTGCAGTAGAAGAAGATGCGTTGCCACCATGGGTGCAGAGCACGGGTCGTCCGATTTCGATTCCTTATAACGGAGCTGTTGCGCGAGTTGCTTTTGGGCCAGTAGCCAATCGCCGAGTCCGCAAGTGGATTCAAGAGGGCAACTTCGACCTGCTGCATCTACACGAACCCGCAATTCCGTCACTCTCGCTGCTAGCCTGTTGGGCGGCCGAGGGACCAACAGTGGGAACTTTTCACGTTTCTGCTCCCAAGCAACGGGCAATCTATGCAGTGGGGCCGATTCTTGAACCAGCCATCGAGAAACTTCATGCCCGTATCGCCGTCAGTCAGACTGCGCGATCGACGTTGACTGAACATCTTGAGACGGATGCCGTCATCATCCCTAACGGAATCAATCACAGCGCATTCGCAGCAGGGGTTAGAACCGAGGAGTTTGGTTCACGTGCAATCGGATTTATCGGTCGATTCGACGAACCCCGAAAAGGGCTATCGATTCTCCTTGCGAGCTGTGAATTGTTAATCGCACAGGATGTGGATTTTCAATTGGTGATTGCCGGACCAGGGGAGCCAGATGATTTCCTCGCGCAGATGTCGGCAGACCTCCGATCACGAACGCATTTTCTTGGTCGAGTGAGCGACGAGCGTAAACAGGAAATCTTACGATCAGTTGCTCTATATGTTGCTCCCAATACAGGTGGTGAGAGTTTCGGAATAATCCTTGCCGAGGCGATGGCGGCAGGAGCGCCAGTTATCGCAAGTGACCTACCCGCTTTCTATGATGTACTTGATCAAGGCAAGGCTGGTGTGCTTTTCCCCTCCGAGAATGTCACCGAACTTGCCAGGGCGATAAATCTGATGCTCAATGAACCAACCAGGCGTCAGCAGTTGCGAGATGTTGGAACACGGCGCGCAAAAGCCTTCGATTGGTCAGTTGTAGGTTCATCAATTCTTGATATCTATCGATTAGTCACGGCATCCGGCGAGAAGGTTCGACTTGGAACCGAAATGCGTTTTAATCGTCTTCGATCAAATTCGGATTCGAGGGATAAATGAGCCTGCTTCTCTTCGCGATACTCATCGCCATGCTCTTAGCGGTCTGGTACCTCTCCTTCACAGCGACTCGTTTAGATCGCCTACATCATCGAGTCGAGACCTCGTGGGCGAATCTCGATGCCGCACTCAAGACTCGCTCGGCGTTAGCGTTGGAGATAGCGCGCTCGAATCTTGTCGATCCGGCAACATCCATGTTGCTTTTGGCTGCAGCACACGTGGCAGTCGTTTCAGAGCAAGCCGAAAGGGCGGAGGCTGAGGAAGAACTCTCTCGTTTATTACTCTCGCTGCTGGAGCAAGAGGTTCTCGACGCCGAGGCGGAGATATTTCATGAACTTTCCACGGCTCGGGAGCGACTTCGCATTGCAATCGCACTTCATCTTGAGGCAGTCACCCGCACTTTGGCGCAACGACAACGGCCACTAGTGCGAGTATTTCGCTTAGCCGGCCGCGCGCCATTGCCGGTGCGCTATCCCTTTGAAGATATCCAGGTATGAGACTGTGCATCGACATGCGCGGTACTGATGGAAAGAGGGGCATGTGAGAGATAGAAATCTCATTCATCGGGTTGGTTATCTAGTGGCTGCAGCGCTCTTTCTCACGGCGTGCGGTAGTTCGAGTTTGAGTGAAAGCAAAAGGGAGAATTGGATTCCTCCAGCGCCCACACCTACATTCACCTTCAATTCTTTGAGCGGTCGCATTGGTAGCGATGGGAAAATACTCGCGGTAAAAATCGACGACACTAAACAAGCGCGACCTCAGATAGGACTCACCGAGGCAGACGTGGTCTATGTCGAACAGGTTGAAGGAGGGGTCACTCGTCTTGCCGCAATCTACAGTTCGCGTTATCCAGGAAATATCGGACCCATTCGAAGTGCGCGAATCAGTGACATGGAACTACTCGCACAATACGGAAAAGTTGCTTTTGCATTTTCTGGAGCGCAACGAAGACTTCGACCGGTAATCGACAGCGCCAACCTCTTCAATCTCGGCGCTGAACGGGAGGGCATTGCGGTGTATTCTCGAGACAAGACTCGTCGAGCACCATGGAACATGATCTTGCATCCGGATCAACTTTTTGCCCGTGTTGCTAAGCGTGAATTAGAGGTCGCAACTGCTCGACCGATGGGCTGGACATTCAGTAAAGAGAGTGAGTTGGGTACTGACGTCGTGAGCGCAAAGATGCGCTGGCCGGCCACTCGCTATCTAATTACCTGGTCACATCCGTACTCGGGCTGGGTCATCGAACACGATGGCACGAGTAAAGAGGATGCACGTGGAGTTCCGGTTGTTGCAAGTACTTTCGTTGCACAGGTGGTGAGCATCACTGACTCGGGTTATGGCGACAAGTTCGGTGGTAAGACACCTTTGGTGACAACTGTCGGCAGTGGCGAAGCTTTCATTTTCAGGGATGGCCGCGTCATCGTCGGTACCTGGAATCGCCCCACTGCCACGTCGGAGACGACATTCACGACGCCAGAGGGTGAGCCCATCCCGTTCAAACCTGGCCAGATCTGGATAGCTTTGGTTGAAAAAGCGCCTGAAATCACCTATCCGGAGCCCGCTCCTAGCGAGAGCGCAACGCCAACGCCTTCGAAGTAGACTGGGCAGGCTGGTTACACGAGCTGGCCGAATAGTGAAGAACAGTGTCGAAAGATGTTGGGGAGACGATGAGCGAAGCAACAGGCACCTCACGGGTCAAACGCGGCATGGCTGAGATGCTCAAGGGTGGCGTCATTATGGATGTCGTTAATGCTGAGCAAGCGCGAATCGCCGAAGATGCGGGCGCCGTTGCGGTGATGGCTCTCGAGCGCGTTCCGGCCGATATTCGTGCACAAGGTGGCGTTGCTCGCATGTCAGATCCTTCGATGATTCAAGAGATCCAAAAGGCGGTCTCGATACCTGTGATGGCAAAAGCGCGCATCGGACATTTTGCCGAAGCGCAAGTTCTCCAAGAATTAGGCGTTGACTACATCGACGAATCCGAAGTGCTTACCCCCGCTGACTACGAAAATCACATCGACAAGTGGAATTTCACAGTGCCATTCGTTTGTGGTGCCACCAATCTTGGAGAGGCTCTCCGCCGTATCAATGAAGGTGCCGCGATGATCCGCTCTAAAGGGGAGGCAGGAACTGGCGATGTCTCCAACGCGACAACGCATATCCGAAAAATAACGGGGGAGATTCGACGGTTGACGTCGATGCGCGAGGACGAGTTGTACGTCGCAGCGAAAGAATTGCAAGCACCATTTGCCTTGGTGAAAGAAGTTGCCGAGACTGGGAAGTTGCCAGTCGTGCTCTTCACCGCCGGTGGTATTGCTACGCCAGCAGATGCATCCATGATGATGCAATTGGGCGCCGACGGTGTATTTATTGGCTCTGGAATCTTTAAGTCAGGCAATCCTGCGCAGCGTGCAGCGGCGTGCGTCAAAGCCACGACTTTCTTTGATGATCCGAAAGTGGTCGCTGAAGTATCACGTGGACTTGGCGATGCCATGGTCGGCATTAATGTCTCAGATATTCCGGTACCCCATCGATTAGCAGAGCGCGGTTGGTGAAAAAACGTATTGGCGTTCTCGCCCTGCAAGGGGATGTACGCGAGCATTGTCATGCAATCCAACAATCCGGAGCGGTGGATTCATTGGTGCGGCGCACCGAAGATCTGCAAAGCGTAGACGCCCTAATTATTCCCGGTGGCGAATCGACCACCATTGGCAAACTCCTCAGAATTTTTTCGCTCTTTGACCCACTTCGCTCTGCCATTATCGCAGGTTTACCCGTTTTTGGAACGTGTGCCGGGATGATTCTTCTAGCACGCGAAGTTCTCGACGGCAGCCACGATCAAGAAACATTGGCGACGATGGATATGACAGTTCGACGTAACGCTTTCGGCCGCCAGGTTGATTCTTTTGAGACACAACTTGATCTCGCTGCGATCAACGGAGGGAACACGACTGCGGTTTTCATACGAGCCCCATGGATCGAAGGTGCCAGCGCTGATGTGGAGATACTCGCAACAGTGGAAGTGGACAGCCTCGCGCACCCAGTTCTAGCCCGTCAGGGTCGTCAATTGGTGGCAGCATTTCACCCTGAAATCGTCGAAAGCCAGCGCTATGCCGTTCACGAATATTTCATACGAGAAGTCGCAAGCTAGGGCGAGATAAACTTACGGTCATTGCGCTTGGGCGAGAGCAGTAGAAATCAGTAGAGAGCAGTAGAGAGCAGTAGAGAGCAGTACAGAATAGAAAGAGCGGAGAGAGATGTCAGGCCACTCCAAATGGGCTACCACCAAACACAAGAAAGCCATTCTTGATTCACGGCGGGCGAAGACTTTCGCCAAACTCATCAAGGCAATTGAAGTTGCCGCGCGAACTGGCGGACCCGACCCTGCTGGAAATCCAACGCTCTTCGATGCTTTAGCCAAAGCACGTAAGAACTCAGTGCCATCAGACAACATAGATCGTGCGGTCAAACGGGGCGCTGGATTGGAGTCGGGCGGCGCAAACTGGGAGACGATCATGTATGAGGGATATGGACCAAACGGCGTAGCGCTACTCATCGAATGTCTTTCAGATAACCGCAATCGGGCTGCAAGTGAAGTACGTCTAGCAGTGACGCGAAATGGCGGGACGATGGCAGATCCCGGGTCTGTCTCTTATCTTTTTGGCCGCCGTGGCGTTGTGATCGTAAAAAAGAGTTCGCAGGCCAACGAAGATTCATTGATGAATATCGTGATCGATGCTGGTGCAGAAGAGATTAACGACCTAGGCGAGAACTTTGAGATTGTCTCCGACCCGTCAGAGATGGGTTCGGTGCGCAAGGCTTTGGAGGGAGCTGGAATCGATTATGAATCAGCCGACACCCCATTCTTGCCAACCGTCTCCGTTCCGCTCGATAAAGATGGCGCCACGAAAGTTTTCTCTTTGATTGAGGCGATTGAGGATTGCGATGACGTACAGAATGTCTACGCCAACTTCGACATTTCAGACGAAGTGATGGCTACTCTGTAGCAATGAAGGTGTTGGG
>CAZBCF010000039.1:0-2029 GCA_964490435.1 uncultured Bifidobacterium sp.
CCTCTGCCCGCTTCCCCTAGCTCAACCAACGAAGTCGAGACCGTTCACCCCCAAGATTGAAGGAATTGTTCTTACCACTCTCATAAACTTTTTGCGCGGCTCGGTGATTAGCCGAGTAGCGGCGCTCAGATCCGATGGACAAAGAGCCAGATCACAGACGCAAATCCCTGAGAAAGTAAACTTGGGTGAAAAAGAAGCTTTTCCGCTATTAAATTATCGACATAGTCTACAACCGATTTCTCTGCGCTCATATTCCCGGGTTCGCGCAGAAGAAGGCCAGACCAACTTGCTGGCGGGATGAGTTTCAACGTAAAAGCATGATTTTTAACCGTGGTGTACTTCCCGTCGAGGCTTACTTACGGTTGTTATTCGCTCCGGTTCTTGGCAGAGAGCGCTCGCGCAATATCCCGACCCGCCTCGCGCTCTTTGAGCGCCTCACGCTTATCGTGGGCTTTCTTACCGCGTGCAAGGGCAAGCTCCACCTTCACTTTTCCACCCAAAAAGTAGATCGACAGCGGCACCAGAGTCACACCACCCTCCTTCACCTTTCCCATCAACCGGCTGAGTTCGCGCTTATGCATAAGGAGCTTCCTATTTCGACGAGGTGGGTGGTTATTCCAACTTCCCTCAAAATATTCTGGAATATGCACCCCTTGGAGCCATAACTCCCCGTCTTCGAACATGGCAAAACCATCGACCAGAGATGCGCGACCAGCACGAAGCGACTTGACTTCGGTGCCGGAGAGAACGATTCCGCACTCGAAGACATCATCAATCAAATAATCGTGACGCGCCTTCTTATTCTGGGCGATTAACTTCTTGCCAGACTCCTTCATGATCAACTCCCCTGTACCGGGTTGTTGATTGCGTTGAGCGCTTGGAGTATTTCGAGGCTTCGTTTCACAGATTCCCGCTCAGAAGCGGTCACATCTGGGGTGATGCCCCGCCCATCAATAAAACGACCCGACGGAGTGCGGAATTTTCCAACCGTAGTCTCAAGGCTCGCACCATTGCTTAACGTCACGCTCTCCTGCACTGAACCTTTTCCAAAAGTTTTAGTTCCGACGACAACCCCACGGTTACGATCTTGAAGTGCACCAGCGACAACCTCAGCAGAACTTGCAGTATTTGAATTCACAATGATGGTTATTGGAACATTAATAGGTCGTGCATTTGAAGCCTCAATGGTTATTCGTTTACCACTTCCGCGATCGTATGACACCAGAACCCCAGAGCGAATAAAGAGCTGCGCAAAATCTGTCGCAGCAGATAACACTCCGCCAGGGTTATCGCGCAAGTCGATGACAATGCCCTTTGTGTAATCGATTTGAGGGAGCGCACTAACAACATCACTCGCGACCATCTCGCTAAATGCATCGACCTTAATTAATGCAACACCTTTAGTGAGTTGAGTGACCCGGACATCGGGAATCGCAATGTTCTCCCGAACTAAAGTAAAATCGGAATCAAGTCCGTTGCGTAGTACTTTGAGTTTAAGTGTGGACCCAGGTTTACCACGAAGTGCGGCAACTGTTGTGGGAAGATCTGCAGAGGAAAAGTCTCGATCATCGATTAGGGCGATGACATCGCCCACTTTAAGTCCTGCTTTGTCGGCAATCGAACTAGATTTCACTCCCGCGATTTCGGTTCCACCGCCATCGCCCGGGCGTAGCCAAATACCAACACCACTGTAACGGCCGTCAAGTTCATCTTCCTGTGCAGCGACTTCATCGGCATCTCGGTAATTTGACCACCGATCTCCCGATGCGCGAAGCATTCCTTCGATAGCGGCTCGCTCTAATTCGCCAGGTGAAATGTTCTGCTCTACTGATATCTGCTCTAAAGCTTGATCGACCGATGAATTCTGAGAGTTCATGAAAAAGCCCATGCCAAAGGAGGCGATCATCAACGCAAGGACGATCGCCATTGCTTGGAATTGCGACTTTTTCATGGAGCAATTCTACGGGCACTCCACCACCCTTTTTTATGGGAGAAAATGGGGTATTACGTGGGTGGTGCACAGAAGTGC
>CAZBCF010000039.1:2129-3044 GCA_964490435.1 uncultured Bifidobacterium sp.
TTTCATGCCAGCGTGGGAATGAGTAACGAATGGGGTATTACGTGGGTGGTGCACAGAAGTGCTTTCATGCCAGCGTGGGAATGAGTAACGAATGGGGTATTACGTGGGTGGTGCACAAAAGTACTTTCCTACCCGCGTGGAAAGGAGTAAGAACTGGGACGCGTCATGGACGGTAGGCCAAAGTCTTTCTCTGCCAGCGCGGAACGAGTTATCAGAGTTATCAGAGTTATCAAGTGGAGCGGAGTATTTCACGGGCGCGATCTGAAAATCTTCTTCTACCTAGGAATTCAGGCAGTAATAAAGTGCTGATGTAAAGCGGTTGAGGTAAATGAATTACACCTTAACAAAGCGGCGCAATGTGATAAGCGAGGCAAGTGCAGCGACGAACAGGCCGACGCCGAGGAGTTGGAGTGATGCGATCCAGACTGCATCCCACCCAAAGAAGCGCGTGAAGGTGAGTAGAGGTGCAACTCTCTGGTCGATTAGGACTTTAAAGCCGGAGAGCAACCCAAAAGCAACAGCCCATCCAAAAATTGCCGAGAAGATACTCTCGAGCAAAAACGGTAATTGAATGGAGAAACTCGAGGCGCCAACAAGTTTCATCACACCAGTTTCACGTCTTCTATTAAACGCCGCGATTCTGATGGTGTTCGAAATGAGCAAGGCGGCGGTGAGGACTGATATCAAGCCGATGAATAGCGCACCGTTTCGCAAGACATTAAGTAATCTGAAGAATTTCTCGAGAATTGCTCGTTGGTCTTGAACGACATCAACTCCCGGCCTTCCCGAGAAAGCGCTTTGTATGACAGCAAATTGCGTTGGATCTTTCAACTTCACTCGGAAGGATTCCGGGAGCTGATCAGGAGTGACATTTTGGGCGATGGCTGAATCTTTAAATCTTTCTTGGAATCTCTT
>CAZBCF010000039.1:3144-11792 GCA_964490435.1 uncultured Bifidobacterium sp.
CGCATTTTCCGCCTCCTTACTTGCTCTGTTCTCTGTGCTCTGTTCTATCCGCTATACCCGTACACGCCTCGAACTTGATCGCGCACCACAAGTCCGCCCTCAAGCTCAATCACTCGCTTTCGCATCTGGTCGACGATTCCGCTGTCGTGCGTGGCCATGACCACTGTGGTCCCTGTTCGATTGATTCTGTCTAACAATTTCATGATTCCCACACTCATCGTGGGGTCTAGATTTCCAGTCGGTTCATCAGCAATCAAGATGGCAGGGTGACTCACAAATGCGCGAGCAATCGCAACTCGTTGTTGCTCACCACCTGATAATTGAGATGGCCTTCTATCACCGTAGCCCTCCAAACCAACCAATTCGAGTACCTCAGGTACCTCTCGGTTGATCTCTTTCTTCGAATACCCAAGAACATGAAGGGTGAAGGCAACATTCTCAAAAACGGTCTTATTAGGAAGTAGTCGAAAATCTTGAAAGACAGTGCCTACCTGGCGTCGCAACTCGGGTACTTTCCAGCCTGATAACTTGCTCAAGTCCTTTCCTGCAACATAAATCTTGCCCGAGGTTGGATTTTCCTCTTTAAGTACAAGACGCAGAAAAGTTGACTTGCCCGAGCCTGAGAGTCCCACTAAGAAGACGAACTCACCCTTAGCG
Organism: uncultured Bifidobacterium sp.; assembly: GCA_964490435.1. Classification (GTDB taxonomy): domain Bacteria; phylum Actinomycetota; class Actinomycetes; order Nanopelagicales; family Nanopelagicaceae; genus IMCC26077. The sequence goes on from CAZBCF010000039.1 coordinate 3,802, forward strand.
ACCTCAAGGTTTACCCCTTCAAGCGCTGGACGCTCTTGGTTCGGATAAGTCTTGCTGACATTTTCAAACTTGATCAAATTACTGACACCTCTTTTCCCCGCCGATTCTAGAGAGATATAGCGTTCAAAGCAGGATTAAACGCTGCGACGCAAGAAAAAATCTGAGGAAAATGGCGGAAAAATCTGAAAAAATTTATCAAATTCGCAGAAAAACTCCAGTGCAGCTATCAGTAAAGATTGCGATGTCGGCTGCTACTCACCCTGTCTGCGCCAACGAATTCCTGCTTCGATGAAATCATCGATCTCTCCGTCAAGCACCGCGCCGGTATTGCCGACTTCATAATCAGTCCGCAAATCCTTGACTAATTGATAAGGATGAAGCACATAGGATCGCATTTGATTACCCCACGATCCTGAGTTATCGCCCTTCAAAGCATCTATTTTGGCTTGCTCCTCTTGACGTCTTCTATCTAACAACTTTGACTGCAAGACGGCCATCGCAGTCGCTTTGTTTTGAATTTGCGACCGTTCGTTTTGACAGGAAACAACAATGCCAGTGGGAATATGCGTGATGCGTACCGCGGAATCTGTTGTGTTCACTCCTTGACCGCCTGGTCCACTTGAGCGATACACATCGATGCGTAACTCCTTCTCGTCAATCTCGATGTGATCGCTTTGATCGACAACAGGCACAACTTCGACTCCGGCAAAAGAGGTATGCCGTCGAGCATTGCTATCGAAAGGCGATATTCGCACCAGTCGGTGCGTTCCCTGCTCCACCGAGAGCGTGCCATAGGCAAAGGGAGCCGTGACCCGAAAAGTCACCGACTTGATTCCTGCCTCTTCCGCGTACGAAGTATCAAGTACTTCGAACTTATGTCCATGTCGCTCGCACCACCGGGTGTACATCCTAAAAAGCATCTGTGCCCAATCGGCTGCTTCGACTCCACCCGCCTGTGATCGAATAGTCACCAGCGCATCTCGTCCGTCGTACTCACCATTAAGCAGAGTGCGCACCTCAAGATCACCAATTGACCTAGTTAATGCGTCGAGTTCGTTCTCCGCCTCTTTGAGGGAACCCGAGTCCTGCTCGTTCTGTGCCAGCTCTATCAAGATGGGCAGATCGGCAAGTCGCCCTTCTAATTTGGAGAACTGAGCAATCTCACTCTGCAACCGAGAGAGTCTGCTCGTGACCTGGGTCGCATGATCTGGGTCATCCCAGAGATTGGGATTAGCTGCCTCCTCTTCGAGTGTGGCAACATGTTTTGCCATCGCCTCTAAATTAACAACTTCTCTTATAGTGCCAAGTTTCTGAGTAAGAAGAGAGATCTCTTGTTCGTACTCGCGCTCGGACATGAGGTAATCATACTTCTTAATGTCACCTTGAATCTCGCACCCAGTAGTTCTTCTCTCGCCCGCTTGAATGCAGATTTCCTATTCAGATAATCACCTATTTGCACGCAACCGCTGTAACCCACCAGCAACATGCGCCACGACCTCTGGCTGAAGACCTGCTAGAGATTCCGGCATGAATGGCAACTCGACTTTTCGCGTGATTATCAGTCGCATTTGTCCAACCTGGCAACTAACCGATCGTAGATTTACTCCTTGTGGAAACCTCCCCATAGATTGGGAGATTCGTCTCAATAAAGTCGCGCAATCTACTGGCACAAAATCTCGATTGTTGAAATTAGTACTTGGTTGCTCGTCAAAGAAGTAACTTTCATAGGATATTTCTTGGTAAATACCGGTAAGGAAGTCTTCACCCCACCTCTCTAATCTAATTTTCGAAGTCGTCGCAGCATAAACATTCGTTGCCATCATGTATGCAGAGATTGCTACAAGAAATACCAGAGCCATAAATGGAAGCAATGACCCCGATTCGCCCTCTCTTCGGCGTTGCATTTGACCCACTCTCCGCTGCCTTCATTCTATTGTTTGCTGCATAAGGCTCACTCTCTGCTGCCCTAATTCCAACTTCCCCCACTTATAACGCTTTCCATCGATCCTCGCTCACTTTGCCATCGAACCCTGAAGTTACTTCCTCGCTTTGGACACTCACCTGACCAGCAAATGACATTCAGGTCTCCGCTTGCTTGATGCAAAGTGAGAAATCGATGTGCGGTACTTATAGCATCTGCGAAATCTGAACCATCTCTCACGATACGAACTACCTCACGAAAAAGCTCTTCGTCTCGCAATTGTTGATTAGATCGGAGAGTGATGGCTGAGAAATAAGTAAATATCGGCAACACTAATAGGAGAAGAAAGAGTATGAACTCGATAATTGTGTTTCCGAAATCTCCTGAAATCTTGCTCCGGTTTTCTCTATTTCCAATAACGCTCACCACTGATCCATGACCGTCAAACTTCGTGCAGACGGTGTTGCAATTAATCCACCTATTCTTATGGAATCCCCAATCAAAACAAGTTGAATGAATATTCGATTTCCGATTGGAAAGCGCATCACATGAAAATCAGAAACCCTGATTTTTTCACCACTAATTATCGATTGAGTAAGCGCCGATAAATCCTGAGCATCGGGCTCGCGAGATAACTGACGACCTACTAAAGTCGCGCTTGACGTAAGATAATTCTGTGCCATTCCGAATTGAAATAGCGAGTAAAGTGAAGTAGCAAGAATAAGCGTTGGCACAATCAGAAATAGAGCATCAACTCCACCCTGCTCCTTGGTTCTCACTTTCGACTTATCTAACGAATAGAATTCATCGAATCGAGCGAGGTACGGAGGATTTGATTCAGTCGAGGGGCTGCAACCGTCCATATTCCCGTCACCAGACCCGCTGTCATAAGAACTACAAGCACCCAACCAGGAACATCACCGCGCTCATCATACTTACTTACTTTTGATCCGTGATTAGAAAAAAGACCCGCAAATCTCTTCGCTAGAGTAGGGCCTTGTCGATTCTTGAAGCCGGTAAACAGGAAATCCATCGCAAGGTTCTGTATCTCAAGAAGAAATCGCCCTTGATGCAGCAGTAAATTCTCACACCGAAAGAGGGCTAAACTCAGGTTTGCGTAGAGAGGTCGGCTATTTCCTAGAGCTTCGCCCGTCATTTGAAGGTGCTCGCGGACATACTCGCCACCCCCGGGAGTTTTTCTGTCGTGTTGCTCCAACTTGTCACGCTCCATCTCTTTTTTATCCATTTTTTCTCTTTCATCGAGACCTTCGAGGGAGATCTTTGAATGCATTAATCGTCAATTCGTAGTCGAAAGATTCCCCCTACAGTGAATCCGCTTTCTCCTCCTCAACAAAGTCAAGGACTAACTACCATTTGCTGTAATTGTTGAAAACTTGGCCAAAGGGCAAACAACACTGATATCGGTAGTAGTAGAAAGATAACTGGCATCATCATCTTGACCTCCGCACGCCCCGCTCGTTCAAGTAGTTTTCGACGTTGTGAATCTCTCATAGTTTGGGCATGGCTATTGAGTAAACTTGCGAGTGGCGTTCCTCGAGACATACTCAGTACGACTGCATCCGTAAAATTAGAAAGTAATAATGAATTGAGTCTTACAGACAAGAAATCAAAAGAGGTAGCTACTGAGCTCCCTTCATCGAGCAACTTCTGCAACAACGAGAGCTCACGATTCAGGGGCGATTCATTCTCGCGCTTTCGAATTATTAATCGTATGGCAGTTCCCATTCTTGGAGCGATTTTCCCTCTTTTTACTTCCAAAGAATCTTTGTTATGCAGATACTCTGCAATTACTCGGTATAGACCGGCAATTAATGGCAGTCCTGAGTTGATTGTCAAAGCAAGAGAGTCAACAAAATCAGTAAATTGTAATTCAAATCTTTCCCGATACTTTGTTATTACGCGTGATCGATAGCGTTGAATCCAAAAAGTAAGCCAAGAGGCAGCAGCTAAAGCTAGGAGTACCATTTGTTGCATCGATAAAGACAAAACTTTCGATGCAATAACCGCCACCACAAAAAGAATAATCAACTTTGAGACAAACTCTGCTGCTATGTGAAGTGGAGATATTCCTACCAATTCGGTGACACTCCGGAAATATTTTTCGAATTTGGCAAAAAAATCAACTTTTTTCGAAGAAATTTTCCGCCGATCCGATGGGTTACTCCTCTTTAATAAGCCATGATAAATCAAGTAAATGCCTACGCTGCTTGAAAGTATGAAAACCCAGAAGTATATGAATTCTATTCTCATTTCTCTGGCTCCCTAATTAGATAATTCCGCTTGTTGTCTGATTACTTCAACGCATATTGAGAAGTGACGGAATGAGCAATGAGGTTTATCCACTTATAAGCGACCACAGTGATAAACAATCCCGTAATAAGAACAATCCGGCCAGATGAACTGTTGTACGCCGAGATAGTTTGCGAGTGCAACGAAAGAATCAGAAGCAAAAGCCATGGGGTAATAGAGGCAAGGACTGCACCGTTCTTGATCCATTCTTGCCTGATCGCCACTTCATCAAAAGCGCTCTCACGCTGTCGTAAGTGTGCGCTTAAATTCCGAAGAATCGCACCGACTTCCTGTCCACCAAAATCTCGTGCAATGAGGATTGAAGCCTTTAGCTGCGCTGCTCTGCTTGAGTGTGCCTGATCCTGGCGAATTCCAGAATGGTCCACCAAACTCGTTAGGCCTTTCTCGAGACTCCCCTCCTGTCGAAACGAATCCGAGAAAGCCAGGAATTCATCACGAAGTGCAACCGGACCTCGAGCCACAATCTCCAATAATGCTGCGTGTAATGCAACGCCTGAGGCAGTAGCGGATGAAAGCTGATCGATGACTAAAGGCCATGATTTACGGCGCAGCTCAGCAGCGCGTCGCTCTCTATTCTTAGTGACGACTCTCGGGATGTAGCTGACCACGATTGCCACAGGTACAGCAATGTTTAGACTTTTTATAAAGAGATAAATGTTTGAGAATATAAGGGTAAAGACGCCTACTACTTTTAAACCTTCAAGAATCCAAAATTTCTTAATCGATTGAGTTTTCAGCCGGTTGTATAGAGAGCCTTTTGCGAAAATGAAATAGGCGCCTAAAACAAATACTGTTAAAAATGTAAGTACCAGACTATTCATCTGCACCAATTCTAATATTGCTGTCTTTTGCTTATTTGAAGTGGACTTTTAACTCCTCGTAAGAAGGACTCTTTCAGACATTTAAACTTTGGATATAAATCAAAATCTACGTTAGTAAATTTATATTCTCCATCGTTCCAAGAGATCAGCGATTGTACGTTTAACGAATCACTCGAAGTATTCTTTTCTACAAGGCATAACTCGGCTACTTTACGTTTCCCTGATGAGTCAATCTGGCAGTGAATAATCACCTCGATATTGGCTCGCACTGCTTCAACGGCGAACCCGCGCACGATATTTGGTCCGGCGAGCAGCGGTAATGTACTTAATTTTCTTAGCGCATCCCCTGGAGAATTTGCATGGATACTCGCCATTCCGGGTACACCAGAGTTGAGTGCAAGAAGTAAATCAAGGGCTTCAGCGCCGCGCACCTCGCCAATAACGATGTGAGTCGGGCGCATTCGTAACGATTCGCGGACTAGCATCCGAAGTGAGACTTCGCCATCGCCTTCGAGGTTTGGTTGACGGGTCTGCAGAGCTACATGGTCTGCGACTCGGGGCACTAACTCAAAGACCTCTTCAATCGTGATAAGCCGAACAGAGCTAGGCAATTCACCTAGTAGACAGTTGAGAACAGTTGTCTTGCCTGCCTGAGTGGCGCCACTCACCAGAATATTCGCATTAGTTGTAAGAATCTGCCGCAGAATTTCTGCCACGTGGTAGGAAACTGAATCTGCCTCGATGAGATGTGCGAGCGAAAATGCGTGTAGAGCACGTTTACGAATGTTAACTGTCCAATATTCAGCCGTGATATCAGGAATCACCACATGCAAACGAGCGCCGTTTGGCAAGCGCGCGTCAACGAACGGTTGCGAGAGATCAACTCGCCGACCACTCCAAGCCAGCATTCGCTCGACTGCATCGCGAATTTCTTGGCTCGACATAATCAATGGGACTAACTCAGATCTACCTTGGCGCGCGGAGAAAATTCGGTTGGGAGCGTTGATCCAGATTTCTTCTACTGTCTCATCATCGAGTAATTCCTGAAGTTGACCACCAAGGTTCACACCGCAACTATTTATGAACGCAGACACGTTGATGCAGATTCAATATGGCCTGTTGATTGAAGCGGCCTGTGGATACCGATAGGCGCTACTCAGCGTTCGACATCGGATATCGCGAGTGCAATTCCTGCTCCAGCGAGGCGATTGCGGCCTGTAGGGTAGAAATTGGCTCAGATCCGTGCCTAGATCCTTGCCTAGATCCTTGACTAGCCCCTTGCCTAGATCCTTGGTTTCGATTCGGGAGATTCGCTTCTGAATCAGAATGGTTAGTTAGCGGATGTGCTGAGACTTTCACGATTTCACTCCCGACAAAGCCAGCTCCGTGATTGTCGGAAATAGTGGCAAGCTTCCTCTCAATTTCCACAGTGTCCCCCGAATTAATGAGCAAAAACTCTGTGAAGGTGTATCGGGCAAGTAGGTCGTGCGCACGCAACTCACTTGCATATGCGTGCGCGGCTCGGAGAACTCTCGCTGCCAAATCGAAGATTTGCTGCTCGTCTTGATCGGCGATGGCTTTACTCGGCCCACTTAATAGCGTGACCTCGCCAGCGCTACTAGTTTCGGCGAGTGAAATCAGGAAAAGATTGATATTCCTCTGGTCTCGAGTGGCAGCTCCGATTTCACGAACAGCGCTATCGAGGAATGCTGGCAAACACATTAACCCAGTGAGCGAATCTTTTAACCCATCGTGACTAATTAGCTCTCTAATGTGCGTGTATTTATTCATCAGCACGATTAGTTGCTGAGGATTGTGCTGTAATCATCAAGATCCCAATAATCGCCAACAACGCAAAGATGCCGAGCAGAAGCGCGATTCCTGGCCAACCGCCTTCCCAGATGTAATACGAGACGGCTAATGCGATGAGATTTGCCAATACTGCCGGTGAATTTCCGTAACGCTTCCCGCGACGAATACCTTTTGCCGCCATGAGTAATCCAATACCACCTAGCACTGCAAAAAATATCTCCCCTAGTAAAGCGTCGTAATTCTTTACCTCCGCAATAAATGATTCAAATATCAGAAAAAGCGCAGCGAAAAATAGGAGCAAGGACTCTCCCGCCACGATAGTTGAAGTAAGTCGTCGTAAATATGTCTCATTCTTAAATTTATCTGCTACCACGGAACTATCTCTCTATCTTCCCAAAGCAATCCAGTCTCATCTACGCCGGGTGTGAAGTTGCGAGTCGCCAACCAAATGGCAGTCTCCGCACCTTCCGCAGCAGTGCGAGGAGCGTTGGGCCCACCCATATCGGTCTGAGAGTGATTAGGGCAGATCGCATCCACCAGCACACCTCGGGTTCCAAGACCAGTTTCGTGCGCGAAGTTACGCACGAAAGCGTTAACTCCTGCTTTGCTAATTCGATACGGTGCTAACCCTCCCGTGTTACCTGGGCCAGACATTCTTCCTAAGCACGCGCTAAAGACAATCACTCGACCTTTTCGTTGTTCGACAAGATTGTCGGCAAAAATATTTACGACATTAAATACACCACTGAGATTTATATCAATGGTGCGATCCCAATCTTCTTTCGTTGCTTTCATCGTCTTTGACATCTTCTCGGACATGACGCCATGGGCGAGTACGAGGATATCGAACGGCGGATGTTTAGATTTGAGATGCTGTAACTCTTTATAATCGCGAACGTCACAACAGATTCCGATTGCGCCCAATTCTGTTGCCGCCTTCGTAACATTCGACTGGTTTTGACCAAGAATTGTGGTGTCGATGTTGTGAGCGATGAGCCCGCGAGCCACCTCGAAGCCCAGGCCTCGCGACCCTCCCGTGACAAGCGCTCGAACCATGGCCGTACTCTTCACGGCGAGCGCTCAATCGGCAACGCAGAACCCGGCAG
>CAZBCF010000040.1:0-8507 GCA_964490435.1 uncultured Bifidobacterium sp.
AACAAAAAGAGATTGCCGGTCAACTGTGGACGGGTGAACTAAACTCTCAGGAAGCGATGCGCGAATTCTTCCGTACGACGTGGTCGCTCTACTCAACAACTTTTGATGAGAGTAAACGTGCAAAGAATGAGGACGCACTAGCGCGTTGCATACTCTCTCCCGAAGCCCTTAATCGCGCATTTGCACCTGGGGGCTTCTTGCAGAGTTACGATTTGCGTCCTGAACTTAAAAATATATCTGCGCCGACATTAATCTTGGCGGGCAGACATGACTGGATTTGTGCACCCGAGTTCTCGGAAGAAATTCACGCTCTTATTTCTGGATCACGATTAAAGATCTTCGAAAAGAGCAGCCACTCCCTCCGCGGAGATGAGCCAGAAGAGTTCTTTGCCACCGTCCGAGAATTCATCACTGGGGTTTAAGACGGTATCTGGAAGGTAAAAGATTTCTACCAATACAATTCGCAGTAGAAGCGAGGTAATTCGATGGGGCAACGGGATGAAGCCGATAAGTCGCGCGAAGTGGCAAATAAGGCTGCTGCAGCGACATTTTTTGAGGAAATCTGGAATCAGAAGAGTGAGGAAGCCATAGACCGCCTGGTTGCACAGGACGCTGCCGGCAACGACCCAAAGTTCGGAGTAGGGCGGGAGAGTTTTAAAACTCAGTGGCGAAAATGGCACGCGGGTTTCTCAGATCTACATTTCCACGTCGAAGAAATCATCGCTGAAGGCGAACGCGTTGTCACCCGGTGGCGCCTGACTGGAACTCATGACGGAGAATTCCTCGGTCACGCACCTACTGGACGCAAAGTGGATGTTGACGGAGTAAGTATCGACACCATACGCGATGACATCGTAGTCTCAGGTTTTGATGCCTGGGATGCATTGGGTTTTCGCCAGCAACTTGGATTTATTCCAGAAGATCCAGCGTAATTTAATCAGCAAGACCAGCCAGTCCAGCCAGACCAGCCTGATTATTACGAAAGCAGAATTCTCAGAGTGAGTCTCTGACTAATCAGAGTTGAGTGCGGGCAATAAACTCAAAAAACGAGATGAATCCCCGCCCGCAAAGGAGAGTGAGAGCGAATCCTTGGCGCGCGTTATTGCTACATAAAACAAACGGCGCTCCTCAGCCATCACATCATCCGATGCCATCGCATAGGAGATTGGTAATACTCCTTCGCGAAGCTGAGGGATAAAAACGTGGCTCCACTCCAATCCTTTTGCAGAATGAATCGAGCTCAACACCACACCTATTACCTCAGGCTCTACATTACTTCGCTCTCGCTCATCGAATTCGTTAATGAGATCTCGTAATGTCGCCTGCGGCACCCGCTCCTGAAACTCAGCGACAAATTCGAGTAGTCGTAACCGTGCGTCGTCGCCACTTGTTCGGTCAGGGTGCCAACCAATTGATGAGAGAACGGCTATCACCTGTCCCACTACGTCAATTCCCTTTAGAGAGTTTTCATTCGCAATTGCTGCCCCGCGAATGAGGCGAATTGCCTCTTTTATTTTCCCGTCATAGAAGAAAGGTCGTTGCCCCTGGTTGTAGCCAACGATATTGACTGGAATACCTGCAGAAATGAGCACCTGGGCGAATTCTTGGAGGTGATCATTTCGCCGAAAGAGGACAGCGATATCACGAGTATCAACTCCGGATTTAATAAGCTCGGTGATACGAGCAACTATTTTCTCGCTTTCGACACTCTCGTTATTGAACGAAGCAAGGCGAACATTTGATTCGCCCTTGCCGCGAACTGAGATCAATTCGCGATCCATAACTTTATTCGCGACATGCACAATCTGTGCGGTTGATCGATAGTTCTGGTTCAATCTAAAAACTTGCGCCTTCGGGTACTTTCTCGTAAAACCATGGAGATACTCGTTACTTGAACCGGCAAACGAGAAGATTGATTGATCCGGATCACCCACGACGCAAATCTCTTCTCGGGTGCCAAGCCATAGATTAAGGAGTCGAAATTGAAGCGGTGAGACATCCTGATATTCATCAACAGTGAAGTATCGATACTGAGATCTAACGCGATCGATTATCGAATTCTGTTCTTCAAGTATGCCGACGAGAAGCAGAAGAATATCCTCGAAATCCAACTGCTCCCGTTCCTGCTTAAGCGCATCGTAGGCGCGATATGTCTCAGCTACTTCAGTCAAGGTGAGATTCGAAGGTGAAACACGAAGGCGCTCTGCCGCTACCCTTGCATAATCTTCAGGCGCAATCTCCTGGCCCTTTGCCCATTCAATCTCTGATGCGATATCTCGGATGCTTACACCAGATTTGGTTCGTGAAATCGAAGTGAGCGCAGCCGTAATGAGTTCACTTTTTTGTGCGAGGATTCGAAAGGGCTTGCCGCCAATCGCCTCATTCCAGAAGAATTGCAACTGTCGCCACGCTGCGCTATGAAAAGTGTGCGCTTGCACCCCAGGAAAACCAAGAGTCGCCAGTCGCAACCGCAGCTCGGCAGCTGCTCGAGCAGTAAAGGTGAGCGCTAACGTTCGCGATGGTTCGGCAACACCATTCTCGAGAGCATGGGCGATTCGATGCGTAATCGTCCGGGTCTTGCCTGTTCCAGCGCCTGCGATGATGACAACCGGTCCACGAATGGCGCTTGCAGCCAGACGTTGCTCCTCATCGAGATTTGCAAGGAACTTATCGCTCATAATCGCCAATAACTACGAATCTGCTAGCGCCATGCTTCGGGAAAATCTATCGATCCCCCGTACCACGCTTCGATCATCCGGCGCGCGATGCTGATACCAGGAGGGATGAGTAATTCACCGCTCTTCACGTCCTCGGTAAAACTCTCGTGGCTGTACCAACGAAGGTCCTCGATCTCTTCACCATCGGCGCGTGCATCATCTGGATTCTCAACTACTCCAGTAAATGCCAACATGATTGATGCTGGGAACGGCCAGGCTTGCGAGCCAAGGTACTCAATCTGACCGATTCGCACGCCAGCTTCTTCAAGTACTTCACGTTTGACGCACGCTTCTAGCGACTCTCCTGGCTCAAGAAAGCCAGCGAAATTTGAATAACGTTTTGGCGGCCAAACTTTCTGGCGACCTAAAAGAATTCGATTATCAGCATCGCGAACGAGCACGATAATTGCGCTATCTGTTCGCGGATAATGTTCACTCTCGTCGGTGCGACATTTGCGCACCGAGCCGCCGAGGGCGCTATAGGTATCGGCGCCACATCGGGCGCAGTGCGTGTGCGTATCATGCCAATTCGCTAAGGCAATCGCATGCACAGCGGCACCGATTTCTACCTCGGTGGCAAGTAAACCTGCTTCACGCAGCGATGCGAGATTCTCAGTCTCTTCAGCAAATGGTGCATTGATAGCGAAGTACCCGATGCCGTCATCATCTAAGCCCAGGAAATAGCGATCACCAACTGGCGCCTGGCTTGGCGAGATCCACTCCAGCGAATCAGTGAATATGAATTTACCGTGGTGGACTTGAAAGATCTTGCCTCTAGCAAACAGTGCATCGAGTTGACCCTCATCGGTGCGCAGATGGGCCGCGCGATCCAAGTGGGCGCGGGCCAAGGAGAGATTCATCAACGCCAGGCTCATAAGTGGCGAGCCTATCTAATTTGCCTCTACGGTTCACAAGTGAAAATTGCGACCTGGAACATACTCCACGGAATGGCGGTGCCGGAGGGGGTAATCCATAACGACCGTTTAGCCGAGCGTGCGGCGCAACTCGATGTGGATCTACTCGCCATTCAAGAGGTGGACTACTTCCAAGAACGTTCGCACTTCGCTGATCAGGCTACTGTCATCGCGAATGCGATGCGCGCACCATATATATCGCGCGCGTTCGCAATCACCGGCACTCCTGGAGAGAATGACAAAAAATGGAAGAAGTGGGAAGCACGTTCCAACGACGATAACACACTCCCAGATAATGGAAAGATCATCGAAAACAACACGCTGCTTAGTGAAGCAGGTGCGTGCTACTACGGAAATGGCATTATCTCCAGAATTCCCATTACCCAAGAATTTAGATTAGAACTTGGCCGCTCGAAAGTGGGCGCACCGCTGGCGATGCCGCAAAAAATTCCCGGTCAATCTCGCCCTAAAATCAAAGTCATCTATATTCATGATGAGCCTCGAGTCGCGCACGCAGTTGCGCTCGACAATGGCATCACAGTCATCAATACACATTTATCTTTTGTGCCTGGAATGAATGTCTATCAATTACGAAAAATCCGTCAGTGGGCAAAAACACTTCCTGGCAAAAAGATTCTCATGGGAGACTTAAACTTGCCTGGCAAACTGCCCGAAAAGTTGATGAAATGGCGCTCGGCTGCAGAGCAATTCACTTATCCATCGTGGGGTGCACGCCTTCAATTCGACCATATATTGCTCGCTAGTTCTGAACTGAAGAATCTTGGCACGATTGATTTTGCTCCGCCAACACATATGGTCAGCGATCATCTGCCACTAGGAATAACAATCTCGCTGTAAGCAACTGCTGGCAACTAATACTAACTGCTACTAAGTGCGGTTAATAAGTCTCGACCGGCACTCTCTGAAGAAGTGCGAGTAAGCCGTCATAGTCGAGGAGATCACTCGGCCGAACACTCTCTTCAGAACCGACGTAGTGGAATGCTGCACGCACTCGCTCTAGAGGAACGCCCTCGATCTCAGCCCACGCCAATCGATAGACCGCTAGTTGAATGGCGGCGTTCTCAAGTTCGGCGCCACTCTTGGCCGAGCCAGTCTTCCAATCGACAACATCAAAGGTGCCATCTTCGCTCTTGTAAACCGCATCCATACGTCCACGAAGAATCGTGCCCGCAATGCTCCGCTCAAAGGGAACCTCTACTCGATGAGGTTTTCGATTCGCCCACTCACTACGAAGCCATTTCTCTTTCAACTTTTCGAGCGCGCTATCGTTGAGAGCGCCCTCATCGGCTGCGCCCGGTAATTCGTCATCTCCAATGAGTGGAATCGAATCAGAGAAATGTTCTTCAAGCCAGGTATGGAATGCGGTTCCGCGCCGAGCGATTGGATCGGGCTTGAAGGGCAATGGGCGACGAAGTCGCGCAGCAAAATCCTCAGGTGATTGAGCGAAAGCCATCAGAGCAGAGACTGACAAATGTCTCGGTAAATAGACGACCTCAGCCTTGCTCTGCTCAGTGATCTCAGTTATCACAAGGTTTGCCGCGGCTACCAACGGTTCTGCTCTGAGTCGTTCGATCTTCTCTGTAAGTAGCGATGCGCTCTCGTCTGATGCTAAGTATTTGATCTTTGATCGCACCTCATCAAAAGCCTCACGTTTAGTACCGAGTGGATCGTGTGGCCACGTTGCTGAACGTGGCTCCTCTTTCATCGGATTCTTTGACTGTGAATCTGGCTTATCATTCACATCGCCAATCAATTGTCCGCCATGAGCCTGGATGTGTGCGCAAGTATCGTCAAAATACTCGTTGGGTTCTTGGAATTCCCCGGCGGTGCGCCACCACGATGTACTCATATACAGGATTTGCTTCGCTCTCGTAGCAGCAACATACATCAGGCGTCGATCTTCGGCCGCTTTCTCATCTTTGCATCGGTCGGAGAAGTCTTTGATGCTTTCCTTGACGTCGTTGTAGGTGTTATCACCAGATGTATCAAATGTGTTGAGACGGCGACTATCTTTCCGTAGTTCGAAGGGTAAGACGGAGATATCAGTGAGCCAGTTATCCGGCTTGTTCTTACGATGAGCCGCCTCGGTCGCCAATCCAGGAACCACGACAACGTCCCACTCGCCACCTTTTGCTCCGTGAATCGTGAGAATCTGCACCATATCGGTCCGTACTTCGACGCCAGACATGCGCAAGCCACGCTCCTCTTTCTCGGCAACGCTCAACCAGGCGAGAAAGGCGCGGAGTGAACCACCTTGAGCATAAAAACTTGATGCTTCGTCCATAAGTCGATCTAAATAGCGACGTCGATGGGCGCTCATCTCAACATCAACACCGAGTAACAACTCGCGTTCGACAAAATAGATTAGGTCAGGAATCGGAAGATGAACTCTCCTACGCAACGAACGAATGATTCGTGCTAGTTGAGTCAATCGCGTGAGTCCGGCTTTGCTAAAAAAGGCACGCTCTTCTTCGTCTAGATTCTCAATCTCATCGAGGGTCTCGACAATTGAAGACTTGGCTAAGTCATCCTCTTCTATATTCGTATCTTCCAGAATCGAGTTGATGAAATTAGCCCGGTTATGTCCTCTATTTTCACGGTCACGAATTTTTGCCACTCGAGCTAGCGCCGCCATATCTCGAAGCGCGATTCGCCAGAATCCACCGCTCATCAACTTGACCAACGACGTTCCCGCATCGTGATCGACCAAGACTGTGAGCGCCGCCCGAATCTCTGCTACCTCAGGGACGTGGATCAAGCCGTCGATACCAACTACCTCGACGGGAATTCCGCGATCTCGCAGCGCCATCTCGATCTCTGGAATCTGACTCTTCTTATGCACGAGCACCGCGGTTGATTTCTGAACTGCTCTACCAGTATCACTCGATGCCGCAGCGGCACCGGAAGCGCCGGGCTCAGGCGCTAGGTGTGATAACCAATAAGGGGCGAGAAATTCGGCTATTCCGGCTGCTTCTTCGCGCATATCGTTGAAGAGCGCGGCAGTCACTGCCCCTGGCCCAGCGTGAGTTCTGGCTTCCAATTTTGGAACGAAGGTATTTGCCGCGCGCAGCGGTGCCGAGAAAGTGTTCGCAAGTTCAAGGATTGAACGATCATTTCGCCAACTCATCGACAGGGTGAAGATTCTCGCTGGGTCGCCGTTCACATCGGGGAAATCAAGTGGGAAGGAGGTCATACTGTCGCTGGATGCGCCACGGAATGCATAAATTGCCTGATGTGGATCGCCGACAGCCGTGATTGAATGCCCGCGACCATAAAGACTTTGCATGAGTCGAAGTTGGGCCGGAGAGGTATCTTGATACTCATCGAGAAGGACTACGTCGTACTTCGCTCGTTCTAAATCACCTATATCTGGATTAGTTGTAGCAACTACTGCTGCTAGCGACATCTGATCGTCGTATGTCAATTGACCTTGCTTGTATCGAATTTCAAGCACGTTCTTTATGAGAGGAATCAGTTGAAGGCGCGCCATTTGGACGGCCATGACTGCATCACCTGGGTCGTTTTTCTGTCGATTGTTATCGGGAACTTTGCCAGCGAGCATCTTACGAACTCCGTCGGTGAATTCTACGAGTGCATCGGGCTCGACTTCATGTTCTTGAAGTTGACTCACTAATTTAAGAAGGTCAGTGATAAGTGTGCTCGGCTTGCGATCAACAGTATTCATCGCCCCGTCGTAGTCGCGGACTATTCGTTCAACTTGTTGCCAGGCAGCAGCAGTACCAAGCATCTGTTCTGGCGGCTCGATACCAAGCCGCAAAGAGTGTTCTCGAACGATCCGATAGGCATAGGCGTGGTATGTGGAGACAGTCGGCTCGACTCCGACCTGCAAAGGCTGTCTGCCGTGTTCTCGGAGCAGATTCACAAAATCTGGTGACTTCTCCAATTTTTTTAGGCTTTTTCGCACCTTTGCCGCAAGGTCGCCTGCTGATTTTCGCGTGAAGGTCAAGCCCAAGACCTTGTCGGGTTGCACCAAGCCATTTGCAATCAAGAAAACAACCCGCGTGCTCATCGTCTCAGTCTTGCCCGACCCGGCACCCGCAATCACTACGGCGGGTTTGGTGTGATCAGCAGTGATGATGAGTTTTTGTTCGTCTGTTGGTTCATGTTGCCCAAGAAACTTGGCAATCTGTTCTGGCGAAAAAAGAATTTCAGTCATTGAGCCCTCGCCCTTCAGGCCTGATTGGGCAACTCTTTCGAAGATTGCATGATCGACACATCTCATTCTCAACAGCCAAGAAGGTGGTAGCAGCGACCATCGAACTCATTGAGTCAATAGTTGCTATCACTTGTTCATTCTCAATCGCATCTTGGGTACGGGTTGCGCCTGCGACAT
Organism: uncultured Bifidobacterium sp.; assembly: GCA_964490435.1. Lineage (GTDB taxonomy): Bacteria > Actinomycetota > Actinomycetes > Nanopelagicales > Nanopelagicaceae > IMCC26077. The sequence goes on from CAZBCF010000040.1 coordinate 8,007, forward strand.
TAACCGCTGGGTAGAAGAGTTCTGCGCCCGCTGAAACAGCCTCTGGAAGTAGTTTGGCAAAAGCGCCAAGATTGACGGCCAGTTGATATACCTGCAATTGCATGTTCTCTTCGGCTTCTGATTGCTTTACCGCACTATCGCCAGTCTTCAAATCGACTACATATGCCGTAATTTCATCGCCTACTTTTTTCTTTTCAACTCGATCAATCGAACCATTGATCACCGTTCGACCTAATGTGAGTGAGAAGCCTGCTTCTACAGCAACAAGTTCACGCTGAGAGTTGGAATGATAAGTGAAGATGTGTGTAAGAATTTCTTTTGCCCGTTCTAGTTGAACTTTTCCATACCAGCCTTTAGCAAGATCAGTCTGCTCTGCGAGTTTGCCCCAGATGAGTTCGAGCTCTGTGAGTAATTGGCTCAGCGGGGTCTGCTTGATCAGTCGGGTGGCAACAAAGTGAAGGGCGACACCAAGGATTTGGGCGGTGGAGTCGGAATCACGAC
>CAZBCF010000040.1:8607-11684 GCA_964490435.1 uncultured Bifidobacterium sp.
GCAACAAAGTGAAGGGCGACACCAAGGATTTGGGCGGTGGAGTCGGAATCACGACCGCCGGCATACTCAAAAGCCCATTTTAATGGGCATTTCTTGAGGGTATCGAGTGAACTCGGGGAGATTGTAATCTGTTCAGCATCGGCAAAGAGCGGCTGGTCGGTGGTTAGCTCTCGAGCTCCGTACCAGGTATCGGGATTGGCCACCCGGACACCAGCGCGATGCAGGTGTGCGAGGATTGAAATCGCCCGATCAGCCTCTGGCGCATGGGCAGACAGATTGGTTTCGGCGAGGGTGCGCAATCGGGCAACTAAGCGCGCGGGCGTGAGATAGGTGCTGTCATTGTGAGTTGTTAATTTTGCTTCTTCAAGTCCCATAAACTCGACGACTTCGTTGAAATATTGCGATGGTCTCGACTCCTCAGCAGCAGATGCAGTGATGATGAGGTGCCTACTTGCTCTGGTAATCGCGTTATAAAACAGGCGACGTTCATCATCTTTAAGCGCAGAGAGCGCGGCAAGTTGGAATTCGCGAGCGGTGCGATCAGTTGCACTTGCAGTGCGCTTGCTTTCGACTAAGCGTTCGCTGCCAAGGAGCGAGCCTCGTGGAGTGAGGTTAGGCCAGATGCCCTCTTCGACTCCTGCGACCGCAACGACTGACCATTGCCGTCCTTTCGCAGCGTGTGTAGTGAGGATGCTTACGACATCACTTCGTTGGGCTTTCGCGGCGATAGTGTCGCTCGCTATTGATTCATGGACTAGTTGGCGAATGAATGCATCTTCGGTATTGCCTGGGAATTGGTCGGCATAGCGCGCTGCTGCTTCAAAAAGTGCGAGCACTCCATCGAGGGCTTGGTCGGCGCTCTCATCTCCTTCGATGGCATCACGTTGCCAACTTTGCGCAAGTGGCGCCCCTTCTTCATCCTTTGCGCCACTCCATATCGCCCAAAGTACATCTTCACTTGTTGCACCAAAGCGTGCTGCCTTTCGACCAATCGAGATGAGATCAGCAATTCGCTTGAGTGGTGCGAATTCACTCCAATCGAACTCGGCTCTCGAAATAGTGAGATATTCCCGCATTATTTGATAAGAGGTTCGTGAATCGTCTTCTGCGCGTGCATTAATGACGGTGGCTCGAATTCGCTTCAAAGTGAGAAAGTCTGCACCGCCATAAGGTGAGAGAAGCAATTCGTCGATGAGGTGATTAGGGAGTAATTCATTGATTCGCTCTGGGGTATTGCTAATCCGATTGAGCGCAAATGCAAGTTGGGCTATCGCAATCAATGGTGCTACTGCAGGTTGTGCATTAAGTGGCAGGCTCTGGATTTCCTCACGTACCGGAATGTTCATGGAAGCGAAGACTCGTCTGAGTGTGGTCGCCCGGAGTGAGGGTGAGCGGATGATTACCGCCATCTCGCTATAGGCGATGCCATCACGTAGATGGAGTTGGTGGAAGCGCTGGGCAATGAACCTCGCTTCATCGTGGACGCTCTCGCTCTGCGCAACCTCAAGCGCGTCTGGGTTGTCATCGAGTGTGCGCTCACAGGATCGAGCGCGATGTTCGGTCAGGCGCGAGTAGGTAAAGCCTTTGGCGATCTCATTAGAGAGCGCGTTGAGGGATCTGACAGAGCGATAATCACGAGTCAAAATGAGCTTTGTTGCTGGCGCTCCAGAAGTGGCGTGATATCGCTCGAAAATCTCGGGGATGCTCTCAGGATCTGCACCTCGAAAACGCCCGACGGCGCTATCGGGGTCGACATAGAGCGTCAATTCATCGGTGTAGATCTCATCGAGGAGGCGACGATGCGCAGGGTCGCTCTCATGGAATTCATCGACCAGGATTACTTGATGGCGTGAGCGAATATCACGTCGAAACTTGGCATCGGATCTGAGAAGCTCGGTCGCCTGAAAGATCATCTCACTTGGGTCGTAGGCATTCTCATTCTCGATCGAGCAACTCTGGCGATAGTCCTTAAAAAATGAGGCGGCCGACTTCCACAGCGGGAAGTTCTGGCTTGCGCCCATGTTTGCGAGTTCCGTTGACGTGACATTCTGTTCGATTGCCCGTGAGATGAGTTCGCGCAGTTGGGTGGCAAAAGCCCGAGTTTGTGAGGCCTCTCGCAGATGTTCTGGCCAGCCATAGCGGTTCTGCTCATGCGCCCCGGCGAGAAGTTCGCGGATTACGTACTCCTGTTCGGGCCCAGTTCGAAGCCGTGGCGCTCTCTTCTTGTGCTGCGCTCGATGAAGGCGGATGAGGGCAAAGGCTAGGGCCGGAAATGTCTTCACGAGGGAGCCTGAGGTAGTGACCTTGCTCTGGGCAAAAATTTCGTCATTGAGTTCACTTGCTCGATGGCGATCGAAGGTGAGGACCAGGATGTTGTTGGGGTCGACTCCGTTTTCGATGTAGTGATGCACTCGGGCCACCAAAGTGGCGCTCTTTCCAGTTCCGGGACCGCCTATGACAACAAGTGGAGTTCCACGGTGGGCAATGACGCGCTGTTGTTGTTCATCGAATGAATGTGGAGGGCGTTCGGGTGCTCGTAGAAGGGTGAGTTTATGCTGCGGTTGCGCTACCACTATTTTGGCTTAGCCCTTTGTTGTATCGGACATGAAAGTATGTTCGACAATGTTCATAATGAAATCATTCCACTCTTGTTCTTGTACGCCAGTTGGATTGTAATCATTGACCAATTTGCCGAGTGTGTAGGCCTGGATGAAGGTGGCAAGAACTTGTGAATTGACATCGCTTCGAAAAAGACCCTTGTTTTTCACCTCTTCAGTGACATCGGCAATCGCATCGGTGAGGCGTTGAGTCTCTTCGCCCATATGTTTTGCCATTCGAGGGTTCTGCACACATGCGGCGAGCGCTTGGGCTCGTTCGGCGCGAGCATCTTTTCTTTCATCAGATTGCGTTTGTTCGGTGAGGATGCGAAGTGATGTGCGAAGTTCGTCATGAGTGCGCGCTTTAGCAACATACTTCGTTAAGAATTCGATAGAGGCATCGATCCATTGCGAGTATCGAAAGATCTGTGCAGTCTCAACCAAATCTTGGAGATCTTCAAAGTGGTGATACATCGAACC
>CAZBCF010000041.1:0-11200 GCA_964490435.1 uncultured Bifidobacterium sp.
CAAGAATCCAGTTGATTTCGCGCGGTTTACGGAATGCGCCAGTGAAGAAAACGCGGAGCAAGTGCGCAACCATCGCCGCAAGGAAGAGTAGCGCTGCCCAGTGGTGTACCTGTCGCATAAGCAGACCACCTCGGACATCAAATGAGATATGCAAAGTCGATTCGTATGCCGCGGACATCTTCACGCCATTAAGTGGTGTGTACGAACCGTTGTAGATTAATTCTTCTTGTGAGGGTACGAACCAGAAGGTAAGGAAAGTTCCCGAGAGTAAGAGGATGATGAACGAATAGAGCGCAATCTCGCCGAGCATGAAGGACCAGTGGTCTGGGAAGACCTTCTGTAAATTCTTTTTAACCCACTTCGCCGCACCGGTGCGCTCGTCAACGAAATTCGCTAGACCACCGGCGATTTTCTCGCGTCGTGTTTTCATGAGTTGCGCTCCCAGAAGCTTGGTCCAACAGGTTCATTGAATGGCGCCGCGGCGATGAGGTAACCCTCTTCATCAACGGTGATTGCCAATTGTGGCAGAGGGCGCGCAGCGGGGCCAAAGATAACTTTGGCCCCTGTTGGCACATCGAAAGTCGATTGGTGACATGGGCAGAGCAAGTGCTTTGTCGTCTGTTCATAGAGGGCAACGGGACAACCCATGTGCGAGCAGATCTTTGAGAACGCGATGATGCCCTCATGAGTCCACGACATTCGCTCCTCAGAGAGTTTGAGGTCTGCCGGGCGGACCCTAATGAGAATTGCTGCATCTTTGGCGATATCAGAGAGTTTGCGATGCTCAGGATCTTTGATCTGCGGCAAGACGTGAGCAATGGCGCCAACTTCGAGATCTTCAGGTTTCAATGGGCGATTACCTGGATCAGTCACCACTCTAATTCCCTTGTCCCACGTCGTTTTGAGTAGCGCTTGTTGGGGGAGTGGACCTAAGTCGCGGAGCATGATCAGCGGAGAGAGCCCCACCAATCCCAAGGCCAGCCCGAGACTTCGTTTGATCAGTGATCGGCGACCAAGTTGAACCTTGCCGGCTTCTGCCTTAACGGTTTCGACGAACGAGGAGCGATCCTCGTCGCTCGAACGCATTGGGTGGCGATGGGCGATGACCTCCTCATCGGGCATCAACGTCTTTGCCCAATGAACTGCGCCCGCGCCAATAAAGAAGAGTGCGAACCCTAAGCCAGCACCGATGCCTAGTTGATGCGCGTTGGTGTTACCAAGAAGTGGCAGGAAGACGAACACATCGATTGGAATCCAGATAAACGAGTAGATGAAAAGGAGCGTGCCTGCAGCAGAGAGTAAAAAGAGAATTGACACTTGTCGTTCAGCGCGCTTCTCGGCCTTCGGGTCAGTATCTGCTTTGCGGTGGACGTGGTGAGGTAACCCAGGATCGGCAAGTGGTTCGAGTTCTGTAGACATATCTCGCGGTTTCCCCTCTTAGCGCGCCTTCGTCGCTAACCAGACTGCAATACCAATGAGTGAACCAAGACCAAGTACCCAGCCAAGTAATCCTTCGGTCACTGGACCAACTTTGCCGAGAGAAGCGCCACCGTATGAACCTTCGCTTTCAACTGACTTGATCCACTTGATGATGGAGAGTTTCTCTTCAGGAGTGATTGCTTGATTACCAAAGACTGGCATTGCCTGAGGCCCGGTGATCATCGCTTCATAGATGTGCACGGGTTCGACACCCATCAACGTGGGAGCGTATTTGCCACCAGTAAGAGCGCCACCTTGTGCAGCGGCGTTGTGGCACATTGCGCAGTTGGTACGGAAGAGTTCGCCACCTTCAGCAACATTGCCATCTCTTTCATAATTTAATTGCTCTGCAGTAGGTATCGCTGGTCCAGGCGCCAGACTCGCAACGTATGCTGCTAGCGCGGCAATCTCCTCAGGTGTGTAGACCGGCTTCTTGCGCATCGCTTGCTGACTCATATCTGCCATAGGCATTCGCCCGGTAGCCACTTGAAAATCAACTGATGCGGCGCCTACTCCGATAAGTGAAGGTGCAATCCCACTGCCTTCAGCGTTGAGTCCGTGGCATGACGAGCAACCACGCATGAAGATGTTTTTACCCTCTTCGATGAGAGCCGATCGGGCATTGCTGGCAGTGGCGTTGCCAGGGGTAGCGGCTACTGAATAGATACCGCCGATGAGAAAGAGAGCGATGATGAGCAGTGCTGGCGCCATCGCGCGATGACGCCGCTTTCCGGAGATCCATTTAAAGAGAGCCATGAGTCACTTTCACTCTCACTTAACCAGATAGATCGAGGCGAAGAGCGCGATCCATACAACATCGACGAAGTGCCAATAATACGAGACCACTATTGCGGTGGTGGCTTGTTTGTGTCCGAACTTGCGCGCATAACTCGTGCGGATGAGCACGATGAGAAATGCGAGTAATCCACCAGTCACGTGTAATCCGTGGAAACCGGTGGTGATGTAAAAGACCGAACCGTAGGCGTTTCCACTAAATGTGATGTCCTCCATCACTAAATGGGCGTATTCGTAGATCTGTCCAGCAACAAAGAATGCGCCCATTAAGAAAGTGAGTGCAAACCATTCGCGCATTCCCCAGCCGGAGATTTTCAGCAGACTTCCACTGCGACGTGGCTGGTAGCGCTCGGCCGCAAAGACTCCAAACTGACAGGTGACTGAACTGAGAACCAAGATTGTGGTGTTGAGCGACGAGAAGGGAATTGCAAGTCGCTCGGTGTATCCAGCCCAGACTTGCGGACCTTGCACAGAACGGGTCGTGAAGTACATTGCGAAGAGCGCCGCGAAGAACATCAACTCACTCGAAAGCCAGACGATTGTTCCTACCGCCACCAAGTTCGGACGCGTGGAGCTGGCGTGGAACGAGTCCTGGTGGTGGGTCTGGGTTGATGCAGCCATGGCGGCGATTATTCCCGATTTTTCCCGGTGGCACGGAGTTTTTGGGGGGCGAGCAGGGGGTCAAATTGGGGTGAATCTCATCACGCGCTCATCCTGCTCTCAGCTCACTCAGCCCGCGCTCACCAGGGGTATTTTAAGTAGCCCCTGGTGAGCGCCGTTAGGATAGGCATATGGCTGATGAGAGTTCGAACCCCCGCCCGATAGTCCTCGTCTACTCGGATAATTCGCTGGTGCGAGCAGCGGTTGCGCGCTCGATTATCCCTGCTCCGGCGCAGGATATTGCCCCTGTGGTCGTTAAGGAGTTCGCGACCGCCGATGCCCTCAAAGAGTATTTCAACGATAAAGGTAGAGCCGACCTGATGATCGTGGATGGAGAAGCCGCTCCAGTTGGCGGATTGGGATTAGCTCGTGAGCTTAAGGACGAGATTTACAACGCTCCCAAAATCATCGGGATTATTGGTCGTGAGGCTGATCGATGGCTTGCAACGTGGGCGCGTGTCGATGGCATCGTTGTCCATCCCATCGATCCACGCGCGCTTGCTCGAGAGTGTGCGAATGCACTCCGCAGTGCGGTCATCGTAACATCTACATCCACATCTGCATCCACATCTACAGTGCACTAAAAAAACTAATGCAGAAATCGCTCTGGCCATCTGCGCTCGAAGCGCTGCGCAATAACATCGACCTGACGCATGAAACTAGTAGAGCACTCATGGAAGAGATCTTGGCAGGAGCGCGCGCTCAAGAGGAGATTGCAACATTTCTCACCCTGCATACTGCAAAAGGTGGCAGCGCCGTCGAGGTAGCCGGATTTATCGAAGCGATGTATGCGCATTGCGCACCGATAAAAGTTCGCGAACGTGCCGTAGATACCGTAGGTACTGGAGGCGACGGGTTTCACACGATAAACATTTCAACTACTGCAGCAATCGTCGCAGCAGCTGCGGGAGCGCGCGTCATCAAACATGGTAACCGCGCCGCCACATCTCAATCTGGCGCGGCTGATGTCCTTGAAGCTCTCAATATAAAAATAGATTTGAACGGGGAGCAAGTGTCAACTCTGGTAGATGAGGTAGGAATCGGGTTTTGCTTTGCGCCAATGTTCCATAGCGCGATGCGCCACGCGGGTCCTGCTCGAAAATCACTTGGTTTCCCAACAATCTTTAACATTTTGGGGCCGCTCTCCAATCCCGCTAAACCGAGTGCATATGCGATTGGGGTTGCCAAATCCGAGATGTTCCCCATTGTTGCTGAAGTCTTGCGGTCACGAGGGGTCGATGCCTTGGTCTTTCGAGGTGGAGATGGACTCGATGAGATCAGCCTCTCGGCGCCAACCGAACTCTTTCTCATTGGGCGCGGTCACTCCCGTTTGGTTGAGATTGATCCGGTGCAATGGGGTATTGAGCGCACCCCGATAGAAGCATTACGTGGAGGGAGCGCACAAGAGAATGCAGAGCATGTGCGTGAAATTCTTAGTGGAAGAACTGGTCCGATGCGTGATGTCGTGCTCTTGAATTCTGCAGCAGCATTGATTGCCTTTGACTCGGTGACTCCCGAGGAAGATATCGCTACTCGATTTGAGAGCGCACTTGCTCGTGCAGCCGAGGCAATCGATTCAGGAGCGGCAACTACTCTGCTTTCGCAGTGGGCTGAACGCTCTCATCAGGTCTAGTCAATCGCTCAACTGAGTTTTTATGAAATGAAGCGCCATAAGTAGGTAAGTGCCACTGTCCAGAGATGTGCACTGGGCGAGCACTCTCATCAGAAGCCCAGCGCATGAGGAGTTCGACTTCTTCGGGCGTCGAGTGCGGAAAGAGCAGCGCTTGCTCGACATCCATCTGTTCTTGAGAGCGGAGCAACGCAAGCGCTGATGGGATCTGGTCTGAAGAGGAAACGGTCACCGAAGCGTGTAATCGTCCTCGACGGATGAATGCAAGTTCTACCTGTGGAGTTGTTTCGGAGAATTTAGCGATAATCAACTCTTCAAGAGCGGAGAACGCCTTGAGATTCTCGGTTCGGGCAAAACCCCTCAAGTATGCAGTCATTTGGTTGCGCACCTGTGCAGCCTCTTCGAACCTCTCTTCTCGCGATAAATGGGCGATTCGCTCGAAATGATGGGCGACGACTTCGCCAGCGCGATTTGACAGGTGTTCGGCAACCTTGGAACTCACCTGGGCGTAGTCGCTCTCTGATGTGGCTCCAATACATGGCGCCGAACATTTCTTGATGTCGTAGAGGATGCAGGCGCTTGCTTTCTTGATGGAAGCGGGAGTGATACGTGGAGTGCATTGGCGGATAGAGGTTGCGCTGTGTAGCGCTTCGCGGGCGAGATCGGCATCGAAGGTGCCGCCGAAGGGCCCGATTGCAGCATCGCTATCAGTGAGGTTCGTGTGTCCTCTCGATATAACTAAACGGGGGAATCGCTCGTCGGTGAGAGTTAGCCAGAGGGTGCGCTCTTGGAATCGAGAGCGTCGGTTGTAGCGCGGGGCGTGTTGTTGGATGAGGCGAAGTTCGCGCACTTGAGCGTCGATGAGGGTGGGGGTAGCAAGCGCCTCAATCCGAGCGGTGAGCGCGATCATCTCGCGCATTCGCGTTCTGGTTTCAGAAGGGGAGAAGTAGGTGAGAACTCTTTTGCGAATACTTTTGGAGATGCCGATGTAAAGGGGTTTATCGTCGCGGTCGCGGAAAATGTAGAGACCAGTGACGTTGGGCAAGTTCTCGGCCAGAGATTTTTTGGCGCGCTCTTGCGCGCTCAGTGGGTGCGAGAAATTCTGAAGGTCAGCAAGAGTCTCAACTCCGACATTGCCGAGTCGTTCGAGGAGATGATGGAAGATATGAACGGTGGCACGGGCATCATCGAGAGCCCGGTGGGTCGGCGGTTCATCTAATCCAAAATATTGCGCGAGGGTTCCGAGCTTGACGTTAGGAGTCTCTTCTTTGGTCAAGGTGCGGCGGGCAATCTTGACGGTATCAAGGACGCGATAGTTGGGCCATCGATACGAGAGTGCGTCGGCGGCTGCCTTAAGGAAGCCGATGTCAAAAGGTGCGTTGTGTGCAATGAGAATTGTCTCGTCGGCGCCGCCACAGAACTCGAGGAATGCTGGAAGCACTTCATCAAAGAGCGGAGCGGGGGCCACCATCGCATCGGTGATGCCGGTGAGGACTGTGATGAACGGGGGGATGGGAGAGCCGGGATTGACCAATGTATGGAATTCGCCGAGAACTTCGCCACCTTTGATTTTGACTGCGCCAATCTCAGTGATCATCGCTCCGCTAGCCGGAGAGGTGCCGGTGGTCTCAAGGTCGACGACTACGAAAGTGCCATGACGTAGCGGAATAGGAAGGTCATCAAAGGACTGTTGAACGGGACTTGCTGCTGGACCACTTGCTCTCATGATGAGGTAAGCCTATGTTCTCATCCTGACAAATCTGGTTTTACTGTCAGTGTTGGCGCTTTATCAGAGAAGTCCAGGCGTGGTGAGGGGAGAAAAGATGGGCGAGAAGGTGACTCCGGTTCGATGGGGGTTTATTGGCGCAGGGATGATTGCCAAGAAGGCGCTCTATCCAGCCTTGCGCAATTCCACGTGGGGCGAGATTTACGCGGTTGCCGCTAAAGATGCAGACCGAGCCAAGGCGCTCTCCCCAAGTGGCCGTTACTACACCGATTATCAGGAACTGATTGATGATCCACATGTCGAAGCGGTCTACATCTCGCTGCCGAATTCCCTCCACATTCCTTGGTCGATTGCAGCGATGCGTGCCGGTAAGGACGTGCTGTGTGAGAAGCCGTTAGCCATGAATGCCCAAGAGGTGCGTGAGGCAACCGCGGTCGCGAAGGAGACCGGTCGCTTATTCATGGAAGCATCGTGGAATAGATGGCACCCTCGAACGAAGCGTTTAGCTGAAATTGTTCATTCTGGTGAGATTGGCAAGGTTGAGCGAATCAAGACATGTTTTACTTACGACGGATTGCCAGATGACAACATTCGCGCCTTTCCTGAATTAGGTGGTGGTGGGCTTTATGACCTCGGGCCATATTCGGTTGCCGCGCCGATTTGGTTGATGAATTTTGCTGCAACTGAAATCACTAAGGCAGAGGTTGCATGGCATCACATAGGAAGTGATGAGACGGTGCGCGTCGAATTTACTATTGGTGGCGCTAAGGCTGAAGCCATCACATCCATGAATGTGCCATCGACCCTCTACTTCGAGGTCTTCGGAAGTGAAGGCGCGGTGTTAATGGGCGGCAACGACGCGTTTAATTCCCATAACCAACCAAGCACGCTTGAGATTTACGGAAAACACGGTAAACGTGTGGAGAAATTCGATGCCTGTGATCCGTATCAGTTGATGGCCGATGACTTTGCAAAGAAAATGCGCGGACGAAGTGATTGTTGGATTATGTCGCTCGATGAATCGTTAGTTTTCGCGCAATTCTTTGATTCGATTTTTGCAAAGTTATCGAAGTGATTCACACTCTTCGAGATGGTCGTAAGTTCGACTACATCACCAATGGGATTACCTCTGATTTCGCGATTCTCTTCCACCACGGCACTCCTGGAGAGTGCACGCTCTGGGGGCCCTGGTTGGCTGAGATTTCTGATGTGCTCGCAATCGCGGCAAGTAGACCTGGATATGGAATAAGTGAACGGCGCAAGGGAAGAACGGTTGCAGATGATTTAAGCGATCAATCGGAGTTACTTGAATTCCTAGGTGTGCAGAAATTTATTTCGATTGGATGGTCGGGGGGAGGGCCACACGCAATTAATATGACCCGTCACCCACGATGCGTTGGGGCGATTACTCTCGCGGGGGTGGGTGAATGGGGCCACTCGGATCTTGATTTTCTCGATGGGATGGGGCCAGAGAACCACGAAGAGTTCGGTGCCGCACTTTCGGGAATTGGTGCGATTGAAGAGTGGATGCGCGTGAATGCGCCCGGTTTTGCGGCGGTGACAGGCGCTGCTCTGATTGCCGCGTTTGGTGGATTGATTGGTGCTGCAGATAAACAAGCGCTCACTGCTGAAGTCGCCGACCACTATGCCGCCTCATATCGGCGCTCGCTCAGCGAAGGTTTTTACGGTTGGCTCGATGATGACCTGGCCTTCGTGCAGAAATTCGGTTTTGCCCTCAGTTCAATCTCAAAACCGGTACTTGTGTGGCAAGGCGATGATGACTTCATGGTGCCGCGCGCACATAGTCAATGGTTGGCCAAACATATTCCGACCGCTGAACTCAATTTCGTGCCAGGGCACGGGCACATCTCACTCGTTGAGCGTTATCGCTCAGAGATACTCAATCAAGCGCGCCGGATGCTTCAGGACTAATCGTTGTTTTTGGGCGGGATGATTATCTCGCTTGGCGCAATTCGATGTGCGCCAAATTTATTGATATGCGCATCTTGTGGGTAGCCGATTGCCAAGCCGGTCAGGATCTTGTACTCCTTTGGAACATCGAATTCATTGCGGATGACGTCGTCCCAGATGATGACCGCGCCTTGTAAGCAGGTACCCAGTCCACGTGCGTGCGCCGACAGGATGAGATTTTGCAGCATTAAGCCAACATCATTTGCTGCGAAAATATGCAGACTCTTGTGGATGTAGATGAACATCTCCACTGGAGCGCCGAAGAACTCATAATTTTTGGCCCACTGCGCATCCCGTGCTAATCGGTTGCCACGTTCGACGCCGAGCCATCCGTAAAGTTCTTTTCCTACCCGCTCTGCTCGCGGTTTGAGTTCTGGCACGTATGGTCGAGCCAATAATCGATGACTTGTCGGAAGTCCCGCACCAGTGAAAAGCAATGCGATTTTGGTCAAGAGGTTGCCATTTCGAAAGCGGGAGAGTTTCTTCCAACGACGAGAGAACTCAGCGCTTATTCGCTCCTTAGTTTGACCGGTAGCGATGCACACTTTAAACGGGCGGGTGTTTGACCAACTTGGCGCCGTGAGGCTATCTGTGAGGAGTTCTTCAATAATCGCATCCGAGACGGGCTGATCGGAGAACGATCGAGTAGTTCGCCTACTAGCAAGGAATTTAGAGAAATCATCGATGCTCACCTTTCGAGTCTAGCCTAGGGGTGTTCTTCCATTTAGACTCGTATTTTGTGAAGGCCATCCTCAAGCGCCGAGTTCGCGTTTCTTTTGCAGCAACTGTCGCATCACTCGCTCTTATCGCTATTGCTCAACCTTCCGTTGGGGCGGTTGGCGATCCAGTTCCTGGCAGAGTCTTTGAACTACGCGATCCTCCCTTTTGGCTCGCATGTTCCACCCTCAACCAAACAGATAACTGCATCGAATCGATCGAGTATTTTGATGACAAAACCAAAACCTGGGTTAAGGGTGTTGAATTGAAAAACCCTTGGTACAAGGCGGGAGTTCCACAACCCATGCGCGAAGGTGACCCCTCTGGAAAATTTGTGTGTGGGACAGGAAACACCAGTGAATACGATGTCTGTTACGAGTTTCCAGGTGCTGCTATTGACGGCAGCGCGCAGTACATCGCCGCTATTGTCTATTCAAAAGAGGAGGTTCCGGGATTTCCGCGAATCAAGAACTCTTTCGTACCGCTTAATGGAGTTGACCCTCGAACGCCACTTGATACTCGTGTTAATGGCTGGCAAGTCTTGAAGCCTGGAACCACATGGCGGATGACTCTCATCGCCGACAAGGTTGCAAAGGGAGCGGGACTGGCATGGGCGTGGATGAAAAATCCAAGCATTGATATTGAAACAGGAAAAGATGGCAAACAACGATTGATTACGTCTGGGGCTGTCCAAGAGGTGCACTCATACCGACATGACGGTCCCTGGGAGAAGAACCCTTGTATGCAAGATGCCAAAAACGAACTTGTTGCTAATGACTATCGGGTCGAGTATTCGATCAATATTGATCCTTATGTTGGCGAATATTCAATCTTGCAAGGAACACCTCCTGGAGGCATGTTCCTGAACTCGAATGGTGGCTGCGCTTACGAGGTGAAGTTCGATCGGCAGAACAACAAGATAATCGTGGTTTCCACTGGTCCACACTTTGATGTCTATAAGAATGTGATCGATGGTTGGTTTGAAGCGAGCATTCGCGGTGATCTGATTCGGAAGGTATTCGGTTTGGAGCCAAAGACCATGCAAGAGGCGATCGTCGAGGTGACCGACACCGCAGGTGGGGCTAAAGCTGCGACCTTTACTACTCAATACAAGAGTGGGACCGATAAGGTCGAAATTAAGGGACTGGGATTTACCTTCTCTTCAACGAAGATTGCGATCACGCTCAAGAAACCTGCGGAGACACCACCACCAACTGCTACTCCTAAATCCGACAGCCCTGCCACCAAACCGGACTCAACGAGGAATTCAACGCGCATATACATGATTAAGAATGGCGCTACCTTTGTCGCAACATCAGGTGATCTGCTGGTATTCAAGTCGTCTGCAAAAGGTCGATGGTTGGTTGGAGCAGACCCTGCTGGACTAATCAAAACTTTGCCGCTACCCAAGGGTTTAGGAGTGAGTTCGGGGGCTGCCCTGTCGATACTTAAAACTGGAACAACGACCATTCCGATTTCTGTAGGCGCCAAGAAATTCACAATCAAATTGATTGTCAGATAATCGTTAAAAAATAATCACAATCTGGTGGACGATACTGGGATCGAACCATCGCAGTTAGGATGTCTGAATTCATCAGAAAGGAGCGTTGTGAGCAATTATTTGGATTTGCCAGAAAATCTGCCGGTTCCTCAAGATGATGGTGCGGCACGGCATCTAGATGGCGCCAAGTTGCTTTCAATTTCTCTGCATGCAACTGATAACTCACTAATTGATCTATCGAAAATGTCAGGAACTACGGTGGTGTTTATTTATCCGATGAGTGGAGTTCCGGGTGTGGAACTGCCTACTGGTTGGGATGATATTCCCGGCGCTCGTGGCTGTACACCGCAAGCATGCTCTTATCGTGACAAATATCCAGAAATTAAAAAGTATGTTGACAACCTATTCGGACTGAGTGTCCAGAATTCTGAGTATCAAAGAGAGCTAAAGCTCAGGGTTAATCTGCCATACGAAATATTATCTGATTCAAATTTGAAATTTGCTAGCGCACTTAAGCTACCTACATTTGAAGTTCAAGGGATGAAGTTACTAAAGAGATTGACACTAATTATTGTTGATGGAGTAATTGTTAAGCATCATTACCCAGTATTCCCAAGTGATAAGGATGTTGACTGGGTTCAAGATTTCTTTGCATCCACAAACTAAGAGTGGACGATACTGGGATCGAACCAGTGACCCCTTCCATGTCAAGGAAGTGCGC